>DASZYU010000163.1:0-4884 GCA_035545215.1 Puia sp. | reverse complement strand
TTTATGTTCGCCACCGACGAGGCCATCGGCGTCAAGGCGTCGGACACCTATAAGTTCATGATCATCCTGAGCCCGACGGGGCCCTATTACTCCGCCCCGATGCGGATCTATGTGGAAGAGAAATACACCCGCGCCGCCCGCGGGGGCGTCGGTTTCGCAAAGGCAGCCGGCAATTACGGCGGCGCAATGCTCGCCACGGCCGAAGCCAGGCGGCGGGGATACGACCAGGTCCTGTGGACCGACGCGGTCGAGCACAAATATATCCAGGAGATCGGGACGATGAACGTGTTCTTCGTCATCGGGGATAAGGTATTGACGCCCGACCTGGAATCCGGGACGATACTGGAAGGGGTGACCCGCGACAGCGCGATCGAATTGCTGCGCGAGGAAGGATATACCGTCGAAGAAACCCCCATCCACATCGACGACGTGATCCGCGCCTACCAGGCGGGCCAGCTGAAGGAAGTCTTCGGGACGGGTACCGCGGCGACCATCTCCATGATCAAAGAGCTTAGTTATGAGGACTATACGATAAAATTCGACACGGATAGCTGGAAGGTGGCGCCCACCGTCAAGCGGGTCCTGACCGATATCCGCGAAGGCCGCCGCAAGGACACGCACGGGTGGATGTTCAAGGTCTAGAAAAATTTGGATAATTACCCGTGGGACAGTACTTTTGCAGTCCCAAAATCAAACAGGTATAATGCCTACCATACAGCAACTAGTAAGAAAAGGAAGAGAGATCATCCGGGCAAAGAGCAAATCCAGGGCTTTGGATGCTTGTCCCCAGCGCCGCGGTGTTTGCACCCGTGTTTATACGACCACTCCCAAGAAACCGAACTCCGCGCTCCGCAAGGTAGCGAAAGTGCGGTTGACGAACAAGGTCGAGGTGATCGCCTACATTCCCGGTGAAGGGCACAATCTGCAGGAGCACTCGATCGTCCTCATCCGTGGCGGTCGTGTGAAGGACCTGCCG
The DNA here is from genome assembly GCA_035545215.1 of Puia sp. Taxonomy (GTDB): domain Bacteria; phylum Bacteroidota; class Bacteroidia; order Chitinophagales; family Chitinophagaceae; genus Puia. The sequence continues at coordinate 3,908 of DASZYU010000163.1, read as the reverse complement.
GGCGTCCGTTACCACATCGTCCGCGGCAGCCTGGATACGGCGGGCGTGAAAGATCGCAAGAAGAGCCGGAGCAAGTACGGTACGAAGAAGGAAAAAGCCGGTGCAAAACCCGCAGCCAAGAAATAATTAAAACAGACCGGACCCCGGTCCGCGGGTGAAAGCCCGGAACAAACTATAATTTCGCCAACAAATGAGGAAGACGCAAGCCAAAAAATTACCGCTGGCTCCCGATGCAAAGTACAACGACAAAATGGTGACCCGTTTTGTGAATAACCTGATGTGGCAGGGCAAAAAGAACACTGCGTTTAACATCTTTTACGACGCCATGGAACGCGTAGGCAAGCAGACCAATGAGGATGGCTATGAGATCTGGAAAAGGGCGCTGTCCAACATCACCCCGGCCGTCGAGGTCCGCAGCCGTCGTATCGGCGGTGCGACCTTCCAGATCCCTTCCGAGGTGCGTCCGGACAGGAAGATCTCACTGAGCATGAAGTGGCTGATCCGCTACAGCCGGGAAAGGAACGGTCGCAGCATGGCCGAAAAGCTGGCGAACGAGATCGTGGCCGCAAGCAAAGGCGAAGGCGGCGCATTCAAGAAGAAAGAAGACACCCACCGGATGGCTGAAGCCAATAAGGCTTTTGCCCACTTTAAGGTATAAATAAGGGATAGAATTTATGTAAAAAAACCCCGCAAACAGCGGGGTTTTTCGTAACTTCGCGCAACTTTTTCAACACATAACAATGGCAGACTTAAAATTTCAACGAAACTTCGGCATTGCAGCCCATATCGATGCCGGTAAGACAACCACTACGGAGCGGATCTTGCGCTATACCGGGATGATCCATAAGATCGGGGAAGTGCACGACGGTGCCGCCACCACCGACTGGATGGAGCAGGAAAAGGAGCGGGGCATTACGATCACCTCCGCCGCCGTCAGCTGCCAGTGGAATTTCCCGACGGTGAAGGGTCAGGCGACTGCCGACACCAAAAAATACTATTTCAATATCATCGATACCCCGGGTCACGTGGATTTCACGATCGAGGTGGAGCGTTCCATGCGCGTGCTGGACGGCCTGATCGCCCTGTTCTCCGCGGTTGACGGCGTCGAGCCCCAGAGCGAGACGGTATGGCGCCAGGCCAACCGATACCGCGTTCCCCGGATCGGTTTCGTCAACAAGATGGACCGCTCGGGCGCCGACTTCCTGATGGTCGTCAACCAGGTGCGCGAGATGCTGGGCGCAAAGGCCGTTCCTTTGCAGCTGCCTATCGGCGCCGAAGACGATTTCAAGGGCGTCGTCGACCTCATTAAGATGAAAGGGATCATCTGGCACATGGAGACCGAAGGCATGACCTTCGACGAGGTCCCCGTCCCCGCGGACATGATGGACGAGGTGCAGGAATGGCGCGCCAAACTGGTGGAGGCCGTCGCGGAATACGACGACCACCTGATGGAGAAGTTCTTCGAGAACCCCGACAGCATCACCGAGGCCGAGATGCACGAGGCTATCCGCAAGGCCACCATCGACCTGAGCATCGTGCCGATGATGTGCGGTTCCTCTTTCAAGAATAAGGGCGTACAGACGGCGCTGGATGCGGTTTGCCGCTACCTGCCGTCGCCGCTGGACCTCCCGGACATGGAAGGCACCGATCCGAACACCGGCGAGACCATCATCCGCAAGCCGAATGCAAAAGAACCGTTTGCGGCGCTGGCCTTCAAGATCATGACCGACCCCTTCGTTGGCCGTTTGGCCTTCTTCCGCTGTTACAGCGGTCACCTCGACGCCGGCAGCTATGTGCTGAACGTGCGCAGCGGGAAGAAAGAACGCATCAGCCGTATCATGAAGATGTTTGCCAACAAACAGAACCCGATCGATTTCATCGAGGCGGGCGACATCGGCGCGGCGGTCGGTTTCAAGGAGATCAAGACTGGGGACACGCTGTGCGACGAAGACCACCCGATCACACTGGAGAATATGTTCATCCCCGAGCCCGTGATCGCCATCGCCGTCGAGCCCAAGACGCAGGCCGACGTAGACAAAATGGGCATCGCGATTTCCAAGCTGGTGGAAGAAGATCCGACGCTGCGGGTCAATACGGACGAAGACACGGGCCAGACCATCCTTCGCGGGATGGGCGAACTGCACTTGGAGATCATCCTCGACCGCATGAAACGCGAATTCAAAGTGGAGGTCAACCAGGGCGCTCCTCAGGTTGCGTTCAAGGAAGCCTTCAACGCGACTATTGAACATCGTGAGGTGCTGAAAAAACAGACGGGTGGTCGCGGTAAATTCGCCGACATCCAGTTCGCCATCGGCCCCGCCGACGAAGAGTGGCTGAAGGAAAACGAAGGCAAACATTTCCAGTTCGTGAACGATATCTTCGGCGGATCGATCCCGAAGGAATTTATCCAGCCCATCTCGAAGGGTTTTGAAACGTCGATGACGACGGGCGTCCTGGCCGGTTACCCGATGACCAACATGAAGGTCCGCGTATTCGACGGCAGCTATCACGATGTGGACTCCGACGCGATGAGCTTCGAGCTTTGCGCCAAATCCGGTTTTCGCGAGGCCGGCAAAAAAGCCAAGCCCATCCTGCTCGAACCGATCATGAAGGTAGAAGTGCTCACGCCCGACCAGTACATGGGAGATGTGACCGGTGACCTGAACCGTCGCCGTGGCATCCTCGAGGGTATGGATTCGAGGAACAACCTCCAGGTGATCAAGGCAAAGGTACCGCTGAAGGAGATGTTCGGTTATGTAACCGAACTGCGTTCCATGAGCTCGGGCCGCGCCACGTCCACGATGGAGTTCTCCCACTACGCCCCCGCGCCGAACAACATCGCCGAAGAGGTGATCGCCAAGGTAAAGGGCAAGAAGGTGAGCGCATAAATAAGTAAATTTCATACGACATACGTTACAAAGGGTCGAAGCGTTTTCGTGTTTAGCAGCGCTAAATGGGAAGACGCTTCCTCTTTTTACCCCCCGCCGCTCTCCCCCGCCGCTCCCCCCGCCGCTCTTCCCCGCCGGATAACGCGCCGGCCCGCAGCAAAACACCCGCCGGCCCGCAGCAGACGCCCGATCTTTGTCCACTTTGACGAGAATCAGTCTTTTTGGCCCGGCGGTCCTTTCAACTAACAAAAACTTGGCTTATCTTGGAACCATCGATCCATTCAAAAAGATGGATAATCCATGTTTAACCCGAAAAAACTCGTTGTTTTCCTGCCGCTGTCGTTCGCGTTTTGCCTTCAGGGCTTTGCACAGACCGGCTCGGTCAGTGTCGCCATCGGCAGCCCCCATGTGAATCCCAGTCCCTATTCGGTCCCCGTCGTGGGAGACGACCTGAACATACAGGTATCGGTAACTTCGACTTATCAGATCAATTCCGTCATCGCCAGCCTTCCGGGAGGACGAAGCGTCACGCTCACCGCAGGCACGGGGGGATATACCGGGACAATATCACTCGTAGGACTGCCGCAGGATACGACCCTCCTGACAGTCACAGCCGTCGATGTCTACAACAACACCGGTTCCGCAACCAGCCTCTTCATTTACGATCATCCGCCGACGATGACGATCGATTCGCCAGCCTACTTTACCGTGGCGATGCCCAATTTACACGTACACAGCCGCTGTCACTCGGATTCTGGCGCGTGCACGATCTCCGTCGTTCTGAACGCGGCAGGCAGCTCGCTTGTCACGCTGGGCACCTATACCGATTCGGTCGATGCCAGCTATGATCTCTCCGCTTACGAAGGCTCCGACGGCGCGGGCTCGAATTCGGACTTCCTCGAATTGTCTGCCACCGACAGGCGGGGAGTTGCAGTGAGTCCTCCCTGGGTGCCGTTCTATGTGGAGACGAGCCCCTATCTGACACCCGTGTTCTCCGCGGATAAGAATATCTCCGATTTT
>DASZYU010000162.1:0-29858 GCA_035545215.1 Puia sp. | reverse complement strand
TAACGCGGGGCGAAGACGACGGCCAGCAGCAGGATGAACACGAACGCGTACCAGGCAAAATTACCCGCGACGATGCCGGTGCTGTAACCGATGCTGGCCGAGGCGAGGAGCATCGAAGGGCCGACATTGGTGCCCCACATGTTGAGACCGATACTGGCCCAGCCGAGCGAGTGCTGCGCCAGGAACAGGTTCTCGTTCTCCTTTTTTTTCTGGACAAAGCTCACCCAATAGCCGATGCCCAGCAGCGCGAGCAGGTAGACGGCCACGATGATCACGTCCACGGGTTGAAGGAGGTCCTTCATAGTCCATAACGTTTTAATACCGACTCCACGGTGACCGGGCGGCCGCCGGCCAGCGATTCTTCCATGGCCTTCAGCAGCGCGATCGTGCCGATGCCTTCGCGGACATCGGGGTATGCGGTCACACCGGTCTCGATACAGTCATGAAAATACTCGAGGTAGTTCTGGTATTCTCCGGCGTGGTGACTCTTCCCCTCGAACCGGAAATAATATTTCAGTTGGTGCTCCCAGGTGACGACCTGCTCTTCCCCCGTACGCGTCGTGACCGCATACCGGAGGTCCATATAATCGGCCTGGCTGCAGCCTTCGGATGCGCGCAGGATACAGCTCATTTCGCTGTCGCGGACGACGGGTTGTACCGGTCCCGTATACGCGCCGCTGACGCGCGCGACGCGGCCATCCGCGGCGCGGAAGATGAAATGCATCGTATCCTCGTGGTGCAACCCGCCCTTTTTCCCGTTCGGGCTGAGCATCCCGTATCCCATCACTTCGGTGATGCCGGGCAGGTACCAGCGGACCAGGTCCACGGGGTGGCTGAGGCCCCCATAGAGCCATTTAAAAGCGTTCTCGAGCGACCAGCCTTTTTCGAGGAACCACCGGTGATCGGCATGGTAATAGGCCTCGACGGTGACCAGTTCGCCGATCAACCCTGCTTCGAAGTCTTTCCGTTGGCGTCGCATGGGTTCGAAGAAACGGCTGCTTTGCCCGACAAACACTTTTTTCCCGGTCGAGGAGACGAGGTCCATGATCGTCCGGGCATCGCCGAGGTCATCGATGAACGGTTTGGTGCAAACGACGTGTTTTCCCGCCTTCAGGGCAGCCTTCACGTGCGTGGCATGCAGCCTGTCGGGGGTGTAGATGCCGATCACGTCGATCTCCGGATCGCCGAGCAGGTCCTCGTAACGAAGCGTATAGTGCGGAAACCTGAACTCTTCCGCCCGGTGGCGGCAGAGTGTTTCATTCAGATCGCATATTTTTTTCAGTTGCCATTTCGGGCTGTTGAGCGCCGCCGACATCGTGCTGCGTCCTTCGCCCAAGCCTAATATCCCTAGTCGTAACATAGTCATTGATTTTTTTGAATACCCACGCTGTTCTTAATGCTGTCGGCCACCATCGGGCCATTGTTCTCCCAGATATTCCCCGGGCCGTTCGAATTGCGCATGAATTTTTCTTCCGGGCACCAGTTGTCTTTTATCGTGATGCCCGACGAGCCTTCGTCAAAATAGAAATAGAACCAGTGCTGCGGGTCGTGCACATAAGGTGGATGGTAAATGGAGTCGACCCGGTTTTCCATGATCAGCGTCCCCGGCTGGGCCGACAAGGTATAGATGCCGCCGACGTCGTACATATGTTTGGCATAATGATGGACATAGTTGCTCACAATGCGGTTGTTGCGCATGCAATTGGCCGTTCGCGTCCACCCCCAGCCCACGCAGATGCCCGAATACGAGACCTCGCTGACCTCGTTGTGCTCGATATGGATGTCGTGCACATACCCTGCCCCGATGCCCACACAGCCCCAGTCCTCGTTGGTGCAATCGGTCACGCGATTGTTGTTCACCCACTCGTCGTGACAGACCTCGCGGTCGTCGACGGGATCGTACGGCAAATGCGTCTCGAATGCGGGATCGGAATACACGCCCAACTGGAGCGCCGTCCCGCCGATGTCACGGAACGAGCACCGCGTGACGGTATCCGCGTGCGTCCCGCGGATGAAGTCGAGCCCGGTCGATCCAAGATGTGTGAATGTACAACCGCGGAAGACAATGCCGGCTCCGTGCGAGACTTCCACCGCGCCGGGCGGCCGGCCGATCCAGGCCTGGTTTTCGAGGCTTCGTTTATCGGGCGTACCGGGTATTTTCAGTGGATAGGCGTCGAGGAGGTACTGACCTGCCTGCAACGGCACATGCCCTTTTTCGGAGGGCCGGAGCCAGCCGGCATAGGAGAAGGTGATGCCCTCCCAGCGGATACCGGTCACGGGTCTGTCGATCGTTCCGGCGATCACTGCCAGCTCTGTCAACGCGGGCGCCCGGACGCTGGCGGTGTTCATGTCCTCGCCGGGGCGCGGCCGGTAATACAGCTTGTTCGCACGGACATCCTCGTACCACTCGCCGGGGCGATCGAGAAATCCAGGTGCATTGGTCAGGTAGTAGGCGCTGCTGCCGTTGACGCGGTGCGCGCTGTCGAGCACGGGCGCGGGCCAGGGATGCTCGAATTCGATGGTGCTTTCGGGTTCTTTGAACGACAGCCGGTAGCGGTCCCCGATGCGTTGAATGGTTTTGATCCGCAACACGGCGATCGCCCACATCTGGTGAATGACCATTTCCATCCCATCGGGTTGCACGGGCAGTGCGATGTTCGCCGGGATATCGATCGTCTGATGCTTCCGGTCGATCGACAGGATCCGGCTCATCCGGTCATCGTCGTCGGGTTCGCGCGCGCGGATCGCCCTGGCCCCGTCGACCCACAATTCGCGGAACAGGAAGCCGGCGGGGACATCTGCCACCCAACGCCCTTCGGCGTCGGCGCGCCAACCGGATATGGGAATGCCGCCGCTCAGGACCGGGGTCTCACCCGGCGCGGCCGAGATAACGGTCGGGCTGCCCCGGGGCCCCGAATCCTCGGGCCGCACGAATACCGGTTCGTACAGCGGGTATTCGCCGCCGCGCAAAAAGATGTGCACGCCATTCTTCACCGAGGGGTCGTACAGCCGCCGCAGTTCGCGCGCTTTTCGCAGCGCCGCACCGAGGGTAGCCATCGGCGAGCCGGTAGTACCGGCAGCGGCATCGTCGCCATGCGGCGCCACCCAGAGTTCGGCAGCGGGTTGAAAAATGGATTTGACGTATCGCACATTGGCGTGGAAATTCTTTTTGACGTTGTGCACGTCTTTAGCATCCCGCGACCGCTCGACAACCAGCCAGCCCCTCCATCCCATCTCATCCAGCGTCGTCTTTACTTTCCGCATGTCGATCGCGCTGTCGTTCTGCGACCAGACGCCGTCGGTATTGGTGCAATGGATCATACAGATGTTCTCCCTGCCCAACGTCCGCAGTTCGGAGGAAATGTCGCGGTGCGCGTCACAGGCGTTCGCGAAGTTGAAATAGCATTTAATCCCCGGCGACCCGATGTCTTTCAACAGCCGCAGTTCTTCCGCCGCGGGAAGTGTCGTTTCGATACCGATGACCACGCCGGCTTCGGCGGCCATTCTGCCCGCGATCCGGAGTCGCCGTACCAGGCTGTCGCGGAGCTCGGGATGTCTGCCCGGATCGGCGTTGACGCCCAGCGGCAGAAAACCCACGTGCACGTGCATGCGTTGCATCGTCGAGATACAATCCCCGATCATCCGCTGCCAGGTGGGGCGCGTGGCGAAGTTCTGCGAATAAAAACCGGTCATCGCGAGCGAACAGATGTCGAGACTGTCGGCCTGCGCGGTTTCCAGGAAAAGCCTGCGCGCCGAATCGATCGCCAGCTGGTTGTCGAACGTCTCGCGCTGCCCGAGTCCGCCCATGTCGACGTCCACGCCGTCGGCGCCGACGGATTTTGCCAGACCGAACGCACCCAGCTTTTGCCGCTTGAGCAGCATGAGGTCGACCACCGCCACTTTATATCGCTGTCCAACGGCCGCCGTCGTGAGGCCGCGCTGCGCGGCCCATGCGCGCCGGAGGTTGTCGAAACCCATGATCGCGTCGGCGGGAAGGTTTTCGCCGTGCGGTCCGAAGACATACAATGCCGAGTCGGGCTCGACCGTGCACCGGGACTCGTCGATGCTGCCGTCCCGGTGTTCGATGGCCCGGATATTCAGCCCCAGGTGACGCGCCATGAAGCGATACATCGGGATGCGTTTGGAAAGACCGTAGTCGTGGTGATCGTTGGGCAAATGCACGTTCCCGACGTCCGCCGTCGCGCCGTAGTACCCGTATATCTTTTGCAGATAGGGAAAATCGTGTTCGGGCATGTGCGCGGTCCAGTCGCCGCCGTCGGAGATCAGCAGTTGCGGACGCGGCGCGGCCATGGCGGCCACTTCGACATTATCGGTCCCGCCGCCGCATTCATGAACGGGTCGGCCGTGTTCGCAGGGACAACCGCCGTCGAAATAGGCGGAGACCATGACGACGGGCACGCTGACCTTGATCCGGGGGTCGATCGCGGTCAGGTAGATGTCCTGCGTGCCGCCGCCGGATCCACCGGTGATGCCTACGCGCGACGTGTCGGCGTAGGGCAACGACAACAGGTAGTCGAGGATGCGTTCTCCCGCGAGCAGTTGCAGCGTCATGGCGAGCGGCGTGCGATGGTCCGCGCCGGTGAATTGCAGCAGGGACTCTCCCCAGGCGAAGAGGTCGTAGTTGAAGGCCATCGCGCCCATCCGCGCTTCGGCGGCGCACCGGATCTGGCAGTCCGCGCGGTAACGCTGGCGTTCCCAGTGGCCGTCGGGGTTGAGGATGACGGGTATCCTTCCTTTTCGCTTCAGCGGGCGGTACAACGATCCGTTGACATAGACGCCCGGAAAGATCGGGATGGCGATATTCGATACCTCGTAACCGTTCATCCGGCGCCATGGCGTCGTGATGGGTGCGGCGGTGGGTCGCGGCACATGCGACAATTGCAGCGCATCGATCAGGCAGGGTCGCAGGACGGCTTTCCGCTCCTCCCATTCGGACCTGTTGTGATACAAGGATGCCAGGTGGTCGAGCGCCTCCCTGCCCTTTTCATACGACCGCCGGTAACTCTCCGGCGACTGGGCCTGCGTCTGTGCGCGGGCCTGTGCGCGCGCGGCGAATCCGCCGAGCAGCAACACCGGCAACACGGGCACCAGCCGGCGCGCCTTCCGCCACCCGCTGAACAACAAATTCCGGTCGATATCGGGCCGCGGGAAGAACAGGCTGGCCACGTAGCCGACGACGATCACGACCAGGTGGCTATAGACGCCCAGCATCAGTTTGTGCTGCGTGAAATTCCAGGACCCCAGATCGAGCAGCAGCGATTTTTTATCGCCCACCCCGATCGCGGTAGAGGTCAAAAATGCGTAAGCTGTAAAAAAGATACAGGCGATGATACCGATGTTCATGCCCTGCCGGTTGGTACGTGAACTGAAGATGCCGAGTAAAAAGATGCCCGAGATGCCGCCCGAGAAGATCGCGTAGAGCGTAAAGACGATGCCCAGCACGCCCTCGGTACCGGCATCGACGTACAACATCGCGATGCCGATCGAAAGGATGCCTGCCGCAACGACGATCCATCTGCCGGCCCGGAGATAATGACGATCCGTTTGTGCCGGTCGGAGTTTCCGGTAATAATCCTCTACCCCGACGGCCCCGAGCGAGTTCAGGTCCGCGCTCATGCTGCAGATCGCCGCCGAGGTCATGGCCGAGAGGATGAAGCCTACGAGACCGACGGGCAGCCGCGTCATGATAAAATAGGGAAAGACCGCGTCGGCGCGCATGCCCGCGGGCAGCGAATGCGATTGATAAAAAACATAGAGGCCCGTGCCGATGAACATGAACAGCATCCATACCGGCACGGTAAGCAGCACGCCCATCAGCGAGGCGCGGATGGCCGCCCTGTCGGTCCTGGCGGTCAGGTAACGCTGGACGACGGTCTGATCGGTGCCATATTTTTGAATCGCATAGAAGACACCGTTGATCGCCATGACGAGAAAGGTCAGCCGGGTAAAATTCCAGTCGTAGGGCCCGAAGCCGGTATGGTGTCCCGCCTGCGCGATATGCCAGGCCTCCGTCGGACTTCCCGCCGACCCGAACAACAGGATGAGGAAACAGGTGATGCCGCTGGCAAAAAGCAAAAAGCCCTGTAACACGTCCAGCCAGATGACGGCTTCTATGCCGCCGAGGAGGTTGATGAGGATGATAATGGCGCCGATCGCCACGATCATGGCCGTGGTATTCAGGCCGGTCATCTTGCTGAGCGCCAGCGCCAGCAGGAAAAAGATCGTTCCCATGGCCGAAAACTGCCGGAGTACGAAGGCCAGCGAACTGTAATAGCGTGCAAACGTGCCGAAACGCTTTTCAAAATATTCGTAGGTGCTGAGCCCGATCACCTTGCGGTACAACGGTACGACGAACCAGATAATGCCCAGCAGCACGACAGGCACCATCAAACCCTGTACGAGCAGGATCCAGTTGGAGGAATATCCTTCGCCGGGATAGGCGAGGAAAGTAACGCTGCTGATCATGCTCGATAAAAGCGACATGCCGATGGCCCAGGCGGGTATCTTCCCCCTGGCCAGGAAATAAGATTGGGTCGATTGTTTCTTTCGGGCAAAACGCAAACCGAGGAACAGCGTCGCGGAAAGGAAGACCGCGATGATCAGGATATCGGCAAGGTGCAAGCTGTGGTTCATAATCTCAATAGCGTATGGACTCCGGCCAGCGGTAACTGCCCGGTTTCACGGTGATGAATAATCCCGGCGTCCCCGTTACGCGCATGCGGATGGTTCCGGGAGCCAGTTCCTGTTCCGGCGTCAGGCTGTGCCAGCCTTGCTTTTCCAGGATCGCATAAGCGGTGGATCCTCCTTCGATGATCAGTTCGGCGGGCGTCGATGACTGCAGGATGGCCGCGACGGTGTCGGCCGTCAGCGCGCGCAATTGCCGGGCGGTATGACCCCGGTGGGCGGCATCGATCGCCATGACGGCCTTGCCTTCACTGCGCAACGTCGCGGTCACGGCCGCGGCCCAGTCGTCGCACATATAACAAACGGGGCCGCCGGAATCGAAGGTCGCGCGGATCAGCGCCCTGCTGCTGTCGAACGTGCTGCCGCTGACGAACAACTGCGGTTTGCCCGGCTCCCAGGCCGGGGTCGCGGTTGGGGGTTTCGCGGTTGGGGGTTTCGCGGCTGGGGGATTCGCGGTTGGGGGTTTCGCGGCTTCGCCCCGCGCTTCGAGCACGGCGGTGAAGAATTCCGCCCCGCCTGCGGGCAACGCTTCGCCCGGCAGACGCGCGGCCCATCGTTGCAGATCGTTGCTGTCGCGAACCTCCCCTACGACGATACCGCGTGCGGGCAGCTCGTCGGTGGGTTTCCGGACATGGACTGCGAGCTCGCGCGTCGGCAGCATGTCGTGCACGTTCGAGCTGGTGACCGGGAATTCCGGGTCGGTGGCAAAAGCCGTCAGGTGGACCGGTTGGTCGTGTACATAATAGTGAAGGTCGCGGATGGTCCGACCGAGCGATGGATTCGCCGGCACGAGCAGGGCGAGCGGCAGACCCAACTCCTGCAAATGCGCGCTGAGTTCGGCCACGACGTGGCCGCGCAGGACGCTATCGGTTTTTTTATACACCCATTCGGGCCGCAACAACCGCAGCCGGCGCGTGATGCCGCTCATCTCTTCCACGGCGGCCTTCCGGGCCTTCGAACGGCTGTCTCCCGCGATGACGAGCAGGTCTACCGGCACAGACAGGGGGGCAGCGATACCCGTTGTCGTGCGGATCCCGGTCCGCAGTCCATACCGGACACCGATGCCGGCAAGTTCGGCGGCTCCTGTCAGATCGTCTGCGATCACGGCTATCATGCGGGCTGCTTTTTTTTGTGATGGCTGAGCCGCACCGCCGCCTCGATGGCCAGCACCAGGGCATCCGGGCTGGCAATGCCCCTGCCCGCGATCTCGAAGGCCGTACCGTGGTCCACGCTCGTGCGGATGATCGGAAGACCCATGGTGATGTTCACGCCCTTGACGCTGTCCATCCGTTGTTTGGCCGCGTTCCAATGGAAACCCGACAATTTGAAAGGGATATGACCCTGGTCGTGATACATGGCGACCACCCCGCCATAAAACCCGGTGATGGCCTTCGCGAACAAAGTATCGGGCGGCACGGGCCCGTCCACGTCATATCCCTGGTTGCGTGCTTCGAGTACGGCGGGCAGGATCTCGCGGTCGTCTTCCGTTCCGAAAAGACCCGAGTCGCCGGCATGCGGGTTGAGACCGGCCACGCCGATCCTGAGGTTAACCTCGCCCAAGCTGATCAATCCGTCGCGCAATAATGAGATCACGGCCAGCACGCGGTCCTTTTTGACGAGGTCGCAGGCCTGCCGCAACGAGACATGCGTGGAAACGTGAATGACCTTCAGGTTATCCTCGACGAGCAGCATCCCGTATTTTTTCGTGCCGGTATAGTGCGCATAGATCTCGGTGTGCCCGGCGAAGTGGTGCCCGGCTTCGTTGATCGATTTCTTATTGATGGGACCGGTGACCGTCGCATCGATCTCGCCGGCCATCGCCAGTTCGATCACGCGTCGCACGGCTTCGAAAGCCGCATGCCCCGCCATGGCGGAGACTTGTCCCCAGGCGAATTGCGCGAGGTCCACTGTCCCCATGTCCAGCACGTCGATGGTCCCCCGCGTGAACTGCGCATCCTGCACGCGCCGGATAGCGTGAATTTCGACATCGAAACCCAGCTGCTCTTTCGTAAACCGCATCAGCGCCGCATCGCCGACGACGAATGGCCGGCAGACCCGCCACACCTGCTCGCCCGTCAAAGCCTTGATAGCGATCTCCGGCCCGATGCTGGCCGGGTCGCCCATGGTAATCCCTATGATCGGTAGTGTTGTCATCAAAATCTGTTTTTTACAAGGGCGGCATCATCCAGGGCTCGCAAAGCCCACGGCGATGCATCAGCGCTTTCAGCGCGGCCAGCGATTCGCCGAGCGTCTTGCCGGTCTGGTAGGAAGCGCCCAGTTCGTCGGCCATCTTCTGCAAGCGGTCGACTTCCGCCAGGTCGCGTCTGGCCGCCGCCTTTTCCAGTTCCACGTACACGGTGACGTCGAGGTTGCCATTGCTGGGCACGAGGCCGTCCCCGCCGTTCAGCAAGGACTCGCCCGACTTCGCCGACCAGCCGAGAAAATGGCTGAAATCGGGTCGACCGGCCCACAGTTTTAATGCCGCGTGCAGGCGTTCCTCGTTCCGTTCGGAGTCCTTGATGCCCACGACATTCGGATGGCGGCTCAGTTCATCGATGATCGACAACGGGATCGAATGATGCGTCGTGGAGGGAATATTGTAAATGACCAGCGGCCCATTTACCCGGTCGGCCAGCCATTCGAAATGCCGGCGCATCTGGTCGTTGGTGAGCGTAAAGTAGGAAGGCAGATTGCAAACCACGAGATCGGCGCCTTCCCCGAACGCGACACGCGCCCATTCGACGGATTCGTCCGGACAATTGGATGAGATGCCGACGTACAGTTGTTGTCCCTTCGTTTTGATCTTTCCGGCCAGACGGATATACCGCTCCTTCAATTGCCGCGGCAGCGACGGCGCTTCGCCTGTCGTCCCGAGAATGAACGGATGCGGGAACGAGGGCAGCAGTCTTTCGACGGCGGCGGTATCCAGGCTCCGGTCCTCCTTCAGCGGCGTGATGGCCGGCACTACGACGCCGTGATATTTTTTATTACTCATATGCTTTTGTATAAATGTCTACTGCGTCTTCGGGTGTGACGGGCCGCGGGTTATTGACCAGCAGTCGCGTGATCTTCATGGCGTCGGCCGCCATGCCCCCGATCGCATCGAAGGGCACACCGACCTCTTTCAGCGTCGAAGGTAACCCGCATTCGCGGATCAGGCTGCGTATCTTCTCCACGCCGTCGAGCGCCGTGGCGACGTCGTCCTTTCCGCGCGCGCAACCCAGCGCTTCGGCCACCCGCGCAAAACGCGCCGGCGCAGCCGGAAGATTGAATTCCATCACGTAGGGCAGGAGCAGCGCATTGGAGAGACCGTGCGGCAGATGGAACAGGCTTCCCAACGGGTAGGACAGCGCGTGTACCGCCGCCGTATTGACGGGACCCAGGCAAAAACCGCCCAGCAGACTACCCATCGCCACCTGCGAACGGGCTTCCTCATCCGAGCCATCGGTTACGGCCCGGACCAGGTAACCGGATAGGAGACGCATCCCTTCGAAGGCATAAAGATCGATAAAAGGCTGCGCGAATCGATTGGTGTAGGCTTCGAGGCAATGCGTCAGCGCATCCAGCCCTGTCGCCGCGGTCACCGACGGGGGTACGCTCCGCGTCAGCAGCGGGTCGACATACACGCTGTCGGGAACGAGGTAGGGACTGATGATGCCCTTTTTCTGGCCGTCCGCGTCATCGACGAGGATGGCGTTGGGCGAGACCTCGCTCCCGGTGCCCGAGGTGGCGGGCATGCAGATCAGCCCGCGCCGTCTGCCTTTCAGCAGGCCATTCCCTACATAGTCGGCCAGCGCCTGGTCGTTGCCCAGTTGCGCGGCTACCAGTTTGGCCACATCGAGGACGCTGCCGCCGCCGATGCCCAGCACGAGGTCGGGATCGAAAGGAGCGGCTTCTTTCATCACCGTATAAAAATCCGCGAACGATGGTTCCTGTACGATACGCGTATACACGCAGACCCGGATGCCGCTGTCCTCCAGCCGGGCCATGAGCCCGACCAGCGAAGACAAAAGTGGTTCGATGGTGATGACCAGCACCCTTGACGGGGCGAGCCGGGTGATCTCTTCGGCGGCCTCGGTCAGGCAACCGTTCCCGAATACCAGCCGGCCCGGGAAGAAAATTCGTATTGGAGGTGTTGTCGACATGACAGGGTTGGATCAGATGGGAGGATCGAGCGGCATTTTGGGTTTCACGAGTCTGCCGGTCTGCACGGGTTGGATGTCCAGCCGTTCGCACCAGCCCAGAAAGCTGCGATGGATATCGTCGAGCGTCCGTTTCTGTTCGATGGTTAGTTCGAGCGCGTGTGCGCGGCTGATCGTGCGCACCGGCAGTCCTCTTTTTTGCAGAAAATATTTGGCGCTCATCGGGTAGGCGATATGGATCAGCGGATCGACGCGGCTGAGCTCGCCCTGCAACCACCGGACGTCGTCCTGGCGATCGGGGTCATTGGCGTGTTCGCACATCCAGACGAGCACCTCGGGGTAGAAATTGCCCGAGATGGAAGACATGCCCCTGGCGCCCATTTGCAGCGAATACATGGCGTTGGGCGTATGCGCGTCATAGAACTCGAGGTCATAGTGACCGCTGTTCAGGACGTCCAGCTTGGCCTTTACTTTTTCGAGATCGATCGACGTATCCTTGTGATAGACCAGCCGGCCCGTGTCGAGGAGTTGGCGGAAGACCTCAGGGGTTATGACGCGTTTGTACGGCGCGGGGCACTCGTACAGCCCGAGCGGTATATCGCGTGTCAGGCGGAACATCTTGTTGAAGTTGCGTAGCAGGACGGCGTCGTTGTCCTCCACGTTGGCATAGTGCCCGGTGATCAGTATCACGGCGTTGATGCCAGTATCATAGATCCGCGCGGTGAAGTCGGCTTTGTCCTCGATCGTCAGTCCGAACGATCCCGTCGCCACGATCGGCACGCGGCCGTCCACGCAGCGGACGACATGACGTGTCAGTTCGAGCCGTTCGTCCTCGCTGATGCTGTACATCTCGCTGCTGAGACAATTGGCAAAAAAGCCCTTCACACCGGCCTCGAGATAGAATTCAACGAGCACGGCAACGGTGTCCAGGTCCACCCTGGCCTTCAGATTGAAGGGGGTGATCATGACCGGAACGAATTTCTTTTCCTGCGATTCCATCGTGTTATTTTTTTACGTCGGACGGCCAAACGCCGTCTTCCATTTTTGTTAATTTCAAACGCGAAGGATCGATCTCCACGTATTTGATCTTTTTTCTTCGCCACGTATAGACGATGTGCACGTGCCCGTCCGCCGACTGGATGACGGTCGGGTACGAATACTGCCCATCGTGGTCGTCTTCGAGGACCAGCGCGGCGTACCAGGTGTGGCCATCCGGCGATACGGCGACATTCAACGGCGACCGTTCTCCTTTCGACTCGCCCGGCGGCGGCAAGACATGATTATAGACGAGCAACTGCCGCCCGTCCGCCAGCGTCACGCCGTCGATCCCCGAATTGTTGTTGGGCAGCGTCGTCGGTTCGAGCGCCGACCAGCTGCGGCCGTTGTCGTGCGAAACCGTCGAAAGAATCGCGCGGTTCTGGCTGCGGCACAGCGCCAGGATGCTGCCGTCTTTTTGCAACAGGATCGTAGGCTGGATGGCGTTCAGCGAGTCGGATGCGGGGACGGGCGCCGCCATCTTCCAATCCTTTGCATCGTCCCTCGTCAGCTCGAAATGGACCTGCCATCCATGTCCCTCGGTGCTGCTGGGACAAAGCAGCGTTCCGTCTTTCAGCCGAACGGGTTGATCCTTGATCGGCCCGAGAAAACCTTCGGGCAGTGCATGCGGCGATGACCAGCTGACGCCGCCGTCCTTACTGCGGATCATCCATCCTTTCCAGGTGGCCGGGCTCGGCCCCACTTTATAAAAAAGGAGCAGGTCGCCCTGCGGCGCCTGGTACAGAACGGGATTCCAGCAGGGATAGCGCAATTTTGAATTCTGGATGCCGTTGGCGACATTCACCGGCGCGGTCCACCGGTCGGAGCCTTTGTTCTTACGGCAAACATAGATGCACACGTCGGGGTTGCGCTCCTTCGTGCCGCCGAAGAAAGCGGCCACGAGGCCTTTCGGCGTCTCGGCAATGGCAGCCGCATGGCATTCGGGGAAGGGGGCGCTGTCGTACAGGAATTCCGAACGGAGGACCGGCTCGCCGGTCTTCGCGTTCTTTTTCGCTTTTTGCGCTTCCACGTATGCCTTGAACAACGCGTGCCAGTTGCGCCCGTGGGCGTTCAGGTATTGTTCGTTCTTCGTCTTGTATATCTCGAAGATCGCGGAGATCTCCTTGCTGTTCTTGTAGTCGACGGCCTGTTCGCGCGCCTGCACGAGATTGGACAGGATCACGGAGTCCTCGGTCGGCGTCAGGTCCGGCACGATGGCTGCGTAACCATTGAAGGTGAATTGCACCTTGCCCATGGTGTATTTATCGAGGATCGCATCCACCTGTTCGGGGGTGAGGTCCTTGCGCAGGCCGTTCATCAGGCTGTCGTGCGTGGTCCGCGGCATTGCCGAAACCGCGATGATCTGCCGGTCCATCTTCGACAGCGGCCGCCCGGTGGCGGGGTCGATGCCGGCGGGAACGGTCGTGTAGGGGTGGTCGTTATTCCAGTCGCGGACGGTATTGAGATGCGTGGCGATGACGGCCGTCAGCCGGGCTTCTTTCGCCGGGTCGTTCAATCCCAGCGAGGCCACCCAGGACGCCGCTTTTTTAATGATGGCGCTGTCGATCGGAGATGCCTGGACGCGGACGGCCAACGTGGTCACGGTCGGGAGTCTGTCGATCGGAGATGCCTGGACGCGGACGGCCAACGTGGTCACGGTCAGTAGTAGAAAGACGATTCGTTTCATATCGATCCTTTTGTTAGAATGTCATATTGATACGTCCCCGAACCGGTCTCGGTTTGCCGGCCATCGGGGAGACGGACGATGGCCCTGGTATTGGGCGGCACGGTCAGTTGCCACCGGATGTTTCCGCCTTCCCGCCGCCATTCGCTGGTGACGATGCCGTACGGCGTCCGGTACGATGCCGAGACGCTGTCGAGGCCCGCCGGGAAGACCGGTTGCATCCGGATCTTTTTGTATCCCGGCTCATCGGGCGCGATGCCTGCGAGGTCGCGGAAACACCAGGTCAGGAGATCGCCCAGCAGCATGACATGGTTTTGCGAATTCATGGCCGGGTCGGCGGTATTGCCATTCCAGAGCTCCCATATCGTAGTGGCGCCGTGTTCGACCATATAGCCCCATCCCGGGTAATCTTTATTGACCGCGAGCCGCAGCGACAGGTCGGCGCGACCCAGTTCCGTCAGCCCGCACATCAGCCATCCGGTACCGATGACGCCCGTGGCGATATGTCCATCCGAAGCGACCTTTGCGAGCAACCGCGACGCCACGGCGGCGCGGGCGCGCCGCGGCACCATGTCGAAACAGAGCGGCAGCAGATCGGATGTCACGCTGTTGTTCCCATAGCCGTCGTCGTGGAGGAACTGCCGGTTGAAAGCGACTTTTACGACTTCTGCCTTCGCGGTGTATTCATCGTGCCGGCCGATCAATCCCGCAAATTTCGCCATCAGCCGCAGGAAATGGTAGTAATAGGCGGTGGCGATCAGCCGCCCGTCGGTCATCCGCGCCGAGTCGTGCGTATGGATCAGCAGGGGCGACTCGGGCGGCACGCACCAGTCGCCGTATTTGTCCTTCAGCATCAGGCCGCCCTTCTCATAACGGCCGCGCATGTACGCCAGCCATTTCCGCATCGACGCGTAGTGCCGGCGCACCGCCCCGAGGTCGCCAAACTGCTCGTACAACATATCGGCCACGAGCAAATAGGTCCCGGGCCAGGTCATGTTATCCGAGTAATAGTTCCAGTAGGCCGGGGCCACGTCTGGCAGCGCGCCGTCCGGTTTCTGCGATTCCTGGATATCGTCCAGCCATTTGGCATAAAGCGTTTCGTTGTCGAACAGGTAGCTTTCCCCCAGCGAGCCCGTGGCCCGGTCTCCCAGCCAGGGCATCCGCTCGTTGCGTTGCGGGCAATCGATGGGCATGCCTTTATAGTTCGAGTTGATCCCCCACCACGCATTCCGGATGATGTGGTTGAGGAGCGTGTCCGAGGTCGCGATGCGGCCGGTGGCCGGCAGGTCGTCGTAAACGACGTCGCCTTCAAAATCGCCGGTCGCGGGGGCGCCTTGCGGCCAGCCCGTCACCGACACATAACGGAAACCATGGAAGACAAACACCGGGTGCCAGACCTCTTCGCCTTCGCCTTTCAGGGTATAGCTGTCGGTCGCCTTCGCGTCGCGCAGATTGGCCGTATAGAGGGCGCCGTCGGGCCGAAGCGTTTCGGCATACCGCAGGACGATGCGTTTGCCGCGTTCTCCCCTGACGCGCAGTTGCAGCCAGCCGGCCATGTTCTGGCCCATGTCGACGATCCAGACGCCCGGCCGCAGTTCGCGCACCGATAGGGGTGCGACCGTCCGCATGATCTTCAGGGGCGGGTTTTGCTGCGCCGAAAGCCGGCCGCCCGGCGGGAGGGCATAACGCGCGGGCATCCAACCGCTGTCGTCGAAACCGGGTCTGGTCCAGCCTGGGAATTCCTTTGTCGCATCGTACTCTTCGCCGTCGTATTCGTTGTTGGTGCGGATGGGCCCGTCGGCGGTGAACCGCCAGCTGGAATCGCTGACGACCAGGTGGTGATGGCCCTGCGCATCTTCGAGATCCAGTTGGAGCAACAGTTTGGGATAACCGAACTCTTTTATCTTTTTGGGTTTGTAGATCGGCCGCATCGTAAAATAGCGGCCGTTACCGAGGACGACGCCGATGGCGTTGACCCCCCGGGTGCAGTCCGCCGTCACGTCAAAGCTGTTGTATTTGACGGACCGCGTATAGTCGGTCGGGGATTCCGCGAGCACCTGGTCGCCGATGCGGTGGCCGTTGATGGCGACGATGTAGTGTCCCAGACCCGCGATGTAGAGGGTAGCTTTTTTGATGGCGCCGGGGGAGTGAAACTGTTTTCGGAAATAACGTGCCGACAAACGGGAGAACTTGGTGATACTGTCCCACGGGAAACCCGCATCGTAGCCGATCCAACGGGCCTTCCAGTCTTTCGATGAGAGCAGACCGGTGCTCCAGCGCGCCGGCCGGCTCCATGCCGTGACACCGGCATTCGTCCAGACGCGCACCTTCCAGTAACAGCACGTGCCGCTTTTCAATGCCGAACCGCGGTAGGCGATCATCAGGCTTCGGTCGCCCTTCGTCCTCGGCGAGGTCCACAGATCGCCGTGATCGAGTGCCAGCAGCTCCGGGGACGAGGCGACGAGGATCTGCCAGGCCGTCTGAACGATATCGTTGCCCTCTCCTTCCAGCCGCCAGCTCAATCGTGGAGACACCGCGTCGATACCCTTTGGGTTGTCCAGCTCTTCGCAGCGTAGTCCGCAAGGGACCGGGGCGGCTGGGCGGACCGGGACGGCGGGGGCGGGCGGGACGGGCGGGTGGATTGGGACGGCGGGGACGGGCGGGGCGGGCGGGTGGATCGGGACGGCGGGGACGGGCGGGACGCGGGGGACTGCAGGGACGCCGGGCGCTGCATCTGCCTGCAGCAACGACAATGACAATACGATATGTAGGACAAATCTTCGCATCTTATTTTCCCGAAAAATCGAAATACAGGGTCAGCGGTTTGGAATAGTCTTTACTCCTGGTGTAATCGTAATACATGTTTTTTGCACCCGACGGACCCATTTTCTCCGGCTTCTGCGATTTGGTGCCGATGGGCGGTATGGCGTGCATGAACGAGATGTCGCCCGCGGGGAATGGGGGTGCGACGTTGTAGGTCTTCACGGGGTTGGCCGGCGTGAAGAGCCGGAGATAGATGTCCTCGTTGGCGCACAAGATGGTAAAGGGTTGCCGCGCGGTCTCGAGCCGCATCCAGTAGAAGTTGGAGAAATAGCCCTTGAATTCGGGATAAACGACATTGCCCTGACCGGTGATCGTATTGTTGTAGGCTTTGTCCCGGATATCGAGCGTCACGCCCTGCAACCGGTTTTTCCACACCCGGTAAGGTCCGTCGCCCATCCAGCGGATGCCCTTGACCGAGTCTTCCCCTTTCTCGGGATAGGAAAAGCTGACCCCAAGCAGGTCGTATTCATATTCCGGCGGATAGTAATGGATATCCATTCGCACCCATCCGCTCGGGTACATCGTCCATTTCAGGGAACGGCAGGTGCTGCCTTTGGCATAGCTGGCCTCTACGATCGCGTCCTTTCCTTCCTGGCGCGCGACGACCCCGGTCGGCATCGCTTCGCCGCTGCTGATCACCGGACCATTGGTGAAGGGAATCGCTCCGCGTTGATTGTTCACCTCGCGCAGCAGACCGGTCTTTGCGCCGATGGCCACCGTGATGCCGTTTGCGGTCAGACGGAACACCGAGTCGGTTGTCGCGATGGCCGCCTTCGCGCTCCCGGTTGCAATCTCCTTCGCGCTCCCTGTCGTATCGACCAAACGGGCCGCGATCGCTGCCGGCCGGCTGATGGGCCAGGTCCAGGTGTACAGTTCGCGTCCGGACGGGTCGGTCGCGGTGAGCGACAGGATATCGTAATCTTTCCAGTTGCGCGGTAACGACAGTTCCAACACACCGCGCTGCCCCGGGGCCACGTTCGGCGCGGCGATGGCTCCTGCAAGATTGCTCGGATGCTCCACCGCCTGCGCGAGCCGCCACGAAAACCGGCAGGCGGACAGGTTCGTATAGAGGAAGCGGTTCCCGACCGACAGCCTTCCGTCGAAATCGGGAGTGATCTCTTTGGCCTCGATCCGGACCGGGCACCAGATCTCTTTCACCGCAAAATAGCTGCCTTCTTTTTCGCGATAGGGACCGAGGATGCCGTCGGGCCCGTGGTCCTTGTCGGTATCCAGCTCGCCGTTGCGATCGGTACGAACGACCGCCTCGTCCGAAAAATCCCAAAGAAAACCACCGGCCGACAGCGGATTGTTCCACATCAGCTGCCAGTAATCATACAGCCCCGCCCCCATCCCGCCGTCGTACAAACCGTGCAGGAATTCGGTGGGAAAAAAGATATCGTGTCCATGGAAAACCGTGCCGTTCCCATAGTCGTAATTGATGTAATGCTGGGTATCCATGTGATCGAAGAGCGCCCAGGGATGCGTCACGGGACGTTCCTGCGGATCGTATTCATCGAACAGGTGGTCGAGGTCGAAATTGAACCCGCCTTCGTTGCCATTGTCCCAGAGTACGATCGAAGGATGGTTGACATCCTTCCCGATCATTTCCTTTACGAGCCGGCTGCCGACCTCGGTATCGTAGGCGTGGTGCCAGCCGGTGAGCTCGTCGAGCACGAAAACGCCCAGCGAATCGCAAACGTCGAGGAAATGATCATCCGGTGGATAGTGCGACATCCGGACGGCATTCATGTTCATGTCTTTGATGAGCTGCACATCCCCGATGCTGAGCGCCTTGCTGAGCGTTCGTCCCGAGGAAGGCCAGAAAGAATGCCGGCAAATACCCTTGAACAGGACGCGAACGCCGTTGACGTAGATGCCGTCGCGCGGTCTTAGTTCGATCGTCCGGAAACCGAACCGCTGTTCGACGGTATGCAGGACGGTATGCTCGCGCGACAGCGTGTACACCACCTTGTACAGGTGCGGCGCCTCGGGGTTCCAGGTCAGCGGCGAGTCGAGTTTCGTACGCAACAGCGCCGTCGAATCTCCATAGTGGAGCGTCGTCGAAAACCGTTCGCCGAATTTCCCGCCGGCCAACGTATACACCTGAGCGCTGAGCTGGTCGGCGCCCGTGATGCCGGAAAGGCGGACGCGGGCCGTAAACGAGCCGTCGGCTTTGGCGTCGATGGCCTGCGCGGCGATATGCTGGACCGGGAACGCTTCGAGGTAGACGGGCCGGAAGATCCCGCCGAAGATCCAGAAATCGCAATGCCGTTCGGCCATGTTGACGGAGTGATTGGCGGACTCTTTGGAGACGGTGACCTCCAGCAGATTGGTACGTCCAAAGCGGAGCAATGCGGAGATGGGGTATC
Organism: Puia sp.; assembly: GCA_035545215.1. GTDB lineage: Bacteria > Bacteroidota > Bacteroidia > Chitinophagales > Chitinophagaceae > Puia. The sequence goes on along the minus strand of DASZYU010000162.1, from coordinate 11,100 downwards.
GAAACCGGTAGAAAGAACCCTGGTGGGTGGCCCCGGCGGATTTACCGTTGATCTTCACTTCCGTGTCGGTCATGCTGCCGTCGAAGACGATGTCCACTTCACGGTCCTTCCAGGCGGCGGGCACTTCGAACCGGTAACGGTAGAGTCCCTTTTCGTGTCCGCGCACCGAATCCTTGTCGAGACCGTAGTTGTATTTCCCGAAACCCTGCAATTCCCAGTTGGACGGCACGGGGATCGTCGTCCATTTGCCCGAGTTGCGGCCCGCGGTGCAGTAGAATTGCCAGTCGACCGTGTGGTCATTACCGGTGCCCGATAGGAAAAGACGATGGGTCTCCTGCGCGTGGCCGAGAGCCGGCAGGAAGATGAACAGGGGGATATATAACAGCTTATTCATGTTCAGTGGCCCGGAATGGCATCGCGGGCAATCCTTCTTTGTTGAATAAATTGGGTTGTGCGGTTTCGTTCCAGCCGAACCGGACGCCGACCGGCCTGGACCTGGCCTTTACAATGACCGTGTTGTCGCCGTCGATGGCGGCCGTGGCCCGCGCGAAGCGACCATTCTTGTCTTCCGTTTCGAACCAGGTCAGCGGCTGGCCGTTGCGGGCAACCAGCGGTCCGCCGGTAAATTCCAGCACGATCTTGCGGCCTTTGATGGTCATTCTCCGGTAGCGCGGTCCCGAGCAAACGACGGGTTGGTGGTAGTCGTTGGCCAGCGCCAGCAGGGCCAGCCGGCGGCCGACCTCCCATTTATACGCGGGATGGAGGTCCAGCGGCGTGTCGACGAGGTCCGTCGTCAGGACCATGCCGGTATGCGGCAGCGTCAGCGCCTTTTCCTGCGCAGCCCAGAAGACGGGTTCGGTTTCCGCGGAGCCCGTCGTCCTTGAATAATAGTAGGGCGCGATCTGCACGAAATAAAAAGAGAGGTCCGGGCGCAGCCATAAGCCGCGCCAGCTGTCGATCAGCGTCTTCATCTTTTCCGCGTAGTGGAGCGTATCGGCGAGGAAACAATTCGATTCCCCCTGGTACCAGAGAATGCCTTTGAGCGCAAAGGGCGCCAGCGGCCGGACCAGCGTGCGATAGAATTTGCCCCTCGAGCCCGGGTCATCCGCGGACCGGGCGGTTTTGTCGCCGTCCCCCGAGCCCGGGTCATCCGCGGACCGGGCGGTTTTGTCGCCGTCCGTTTTTTGGGGGGGCAACCACGGTTCGATCCGGCTCCCGGGAATGGCATTCGAGATCACGCCGATGGGTACGCGCAGTTTGTCGTACAGGTCCGTGGCAAAAAAATACCCGGTGGCCGAGAAATCGCGCAACGGCGCGCCGGCGGCTGTATCCCACGCGCGGCGAATGTGTTTGTCCGGTTTGCTGTAGTTGTTGCGGACGAGAAAGATGCGGATCGACGGATTGTCTGCCTTTTCGAGTGCATCGGGGGGGCCCGAACCATGTGCGGCGTGTTCGAATTTGCTGTTCTTGCGCATGCTGTATTCCATGTTCGACTGACCGCTGCAGAGCCAGACCTCGCCGACCAGGACGTCATGCATGCGGATATGAGCACCGCCGTCGTCGATCTCCAATACCGATGGTTCGGACGAAGCGGACATCGGGTCGAGCTGGATCTGCCAGTGACCTTCGCTGTCGGCAACCGTCTTTTTCACCTGCCCGGCGAAATGCACGGTGACTGCGGTCCCCGCGGCCGCATCGCCCCAAACAGGCACCGGCGCGTTCCGTTGTAATACCATGTGGTCGCCAAAGATCGCGGGCATCGACAACGCCGATTCGGAGGCATCCACGCCTTTGAGCCAAACGGCATAGCGCCAGGCGGCCGCATTGCTGTCGGGTTTGTGCGCCGCGTCGCGGTACCATTTCCCGATGTTGGCGAAGGGGAATATGGCGATAGAATCTGCGCGGCCATCAGCCAGCACGATCGGGACTTCGTAACCGGGTCCCAGGATATCGGGACCGGGTGCCGCGATCCGCCGCATCCGGTCCGGCGCGGCGAGCACATAGCGGATGTTGTCCGTCCAATCCTTGTCGAATGCCGCCGTGTCGCCCTTGTACCAGATATCGTCCAGCGCATAGACCACCGGTCCGCGGACCAGCGCATAAGGGGCGTCGTTATCCGGCGCGGTCTTGTATGGTTTTCGGTCGCTCGTCTTCTCGTAGTGTTCGTGACGCACCCATTGGAGGTGCATCGGTAATTCGATATCGATCCGGTCGCCGGCATGCCAGACGCGCGCCAGCCGGACGTATGTCCCTGCCCGGACTTCCCCGATCGCCGCGCCGTTCACTGCTACCCTGGCGCTGTCCGTCCATGCGGGGATACGGACATCTACGCTGAAACGCGAAGCCCTCGCCGGCGCGACCCGCACCGATATCTTTCCGCTTTCCGGGAAATCGGTCTCCTGCGTGATGCGCACGCCGTCGACGAGGGCAGTCGAGGCGATAAACTGGTTGATATAGATGGTGCGCTCTGCACCGCCGGCTTTCGCGCGGCCGGGCGCGTCATCCGCGCCCCGGGCCATACGGACCGATCTGACCGCTGCCGCACGGTCCACACCGCTCGCATAGATGAACCCCGGCAGCATGCTGAGCAGTCTTTCGCCGCTGGCCATGCAACAGTCTGGTTCGCGGAAATAGCCTTTCGGCGTCACACCGTTGGGGGGCGTAAAATAATGATTGGCGTCGCCGTCGATCGTTTGTTCGGCAAACACGTTGTTCCAGAGGATCTGCCCGATCGCGTCGCCGTATTTCGGATCGCCCGTTATGTCCAGCAGCGCCTGCGACAACTGCATCCAGCTCATCGTCGCGCAGGTCTCCATCATTTCGCCGGTGAGCGGTTTGATATCATCCCGCTCGTAGTGTTCGCCGACGCTGACGCCGCCGGTGATATAGCGCTGTCTCCGCGCAATGTCCTTCCAGGCGCCTTCCACCTTTCGCAGGTAGGACGTATCGCCGCTGACGCGGTACATTCGCAGGAGGCCCAGGAAATTCATCTGGAACGTATGTGCGTGTACGTAAGGCTGGATCCGGTTGATCTCCATCTCCCCGTCCGCCACCTTGTCGAGGTTCGAATAGGCATCCCAGCCGCTCCAGGTGTCGATCCGGCTCACCACCCATTTGCACCAGTCGAAATAACGGCGGTCGCCCGAAAGCTGGTACAGCCGCATCATGGGATCGATTAGCAGGGTGCCTTCCCATCCGTAGTGTACACTATGTCCTGCGATCTGCGAATGCATGGTCCCCTTCAATACTATGCCTTTGTTTTCCGGCGGGCGCAACGGCGACGGCCAGAACTCCGCCTTGCCGGGCCCGATATACCGAACGAAATAGTTGCCCAGCCCCTCGGCCGCCTTCAGCGCGCGCGGGTCTTTCCATACCTCGTAGGCCGTGAGCAGCGCATGTTGCAAAAAATACAATTCATAGGCGTCCATTCCGCCGAGCGGCCGTTGCGGGGTCCGTACGGACTGGCTGGTGATGCCGATGTACCCGTCGGGCGCCTGCGACCGGATGATCCGCTCGAGCATGGTCCGCGCCTCTCCGGCGAGCGCCGCATCGTGCGTGCGGGACGAAGCCCAGATCGCCGCCTCCAGCCATTTGCCGGGTTGTTCGCCCTGGCGCCAGTCCCAGCCGGTGAAGTTGCGCGTCTCCATCAGCCCGACATATTTCGCGATGTCGAAGGTAGAGATATAGTTCCGCCGATTTTTTTCGATCCGGTTGCCCGCGAAGCCGCCGATATTCGCTACCGCCCCGGGCGGCACGGGGCGTTCGATCATGCGTTGCGCCTCCGTTCGGAGCGTCCCCGTCATCAACAATAGCAACCATATCGTACCCCGCATCCTCATTCGCGCGTGGTTTTGAAATAATGAAGCCGGTAGCTGGCAGCCGGCACGGGGTCTCCCGCGTTCGGTTGGTCGGTGTCAGTCTCCGCGGGCGAGTCGGGAGTCGGGAAATGACGCGTCTCGCCGGTGCGGAAAACGATGTGTCCGAAACTTTCCACCGGCTGAAAGAACAACTGCGTCAGCACATCCTTGCCATTGATGTTCACGGTGTACATGCGCGTATCGGCGTCGACCCGGATACGGATCGCATATTCCACCCCGGGCGAGTAGGTCATCAGTTTTTTGACACGCGCGCCGGCTTTGGCGATCAGCGTCCCGTCGGGTTCGAGGCTGAGCCGGATCGCCGGCAGATTGTGCTCGTCCTGCATTTCGATCTGCAGCCGGCCGTGGTCGTTTTGCGCGGCCGAGAGACCGAACTCCAGCTGCATTTTTTTGGCGGCGGGAAAAACGCGTTCGGCCATCGCGAAATCGCAGGGATCGGCATCCTTCAGCTGCAGCGCGTGGTCCACGATCCCCACCGGCGCCCAGCGCGGGCTATAGGTGTTCCACTGCCGGAGGCCGGCCGTTTTGAAATCGTCGTTCACGTCTCCGCTGACGTGGTCGGTCACCGGCACCGGGATCGTGCTCACCCAGATGTCTTCCTTGTTCATACTGTACGTAACCCAGAGATTGCCGTCGGGCGGCGTCCCGTTGCCCTCGGCGATGCCGCGCGTATACTGGGGTCCGTAGCTTTTGTAGTTGCCGCCGTAACGTGCGGTGCTGATCTCGCCCTGCACGAGGAGGAGGTTTGTATAATCGAGCCCGTCCTTGCTGACCGACACGGCCAGCGGCCAGCGAAACTCGGAAGGATTATAAACGGTCGCATACTTTCCGTCCGAGGTGCGTTGTCCCCAGATCTTCGCGTTGCTGGTGACCACGTGCGGCGCACGGATCACGCGCGACCAGGTCTTGCCCTGGTCCTTGCTGGTACCCGTAAGCCCGTTCTTCCACATGCCGATGACGCGCCCATCCGGCAGATGGTAAAAACAAAAAGCCTTGTAGTCTTTGTGAAGCGGGATCAGGGGATCGTTCCGGTCTGTCTCCTCGACCCATTGCATCATCATCAGCGGGTTCGCCATCAACTCGTTGCAGTCTTCGACAAAACCCTCGTCCCTGCCCGAGGTATAAAAAGGATAGGAAGTATTGCCGGCATTCCAGGCCGGGTTGTAATGAATGAAATAGATGGGACCGAAGCTCCCGTCGGCATGGACTTCGCGGACAACGCGACCGATGCCTTTGCCGTCATTGGGGTCGTCGTGCGGATCGAGACAGATGCCATAAAAACCCAGCGCCAGCAGCCGGTGGTGTTTAGACACATAAAAGCCCATGCGCTGATGCATCACTGCGTAGAGATCTTTGGCCACGCCAGGATGTCCTTCCTTGGTCGTCCCGTCGGGTATGCGGTAGGGTGGAAAAAGTACGACGGGTTTGGTCCATTGGTATCCGTCTGCCGAGGAGGCGAGCAAGGTCTGTCCGGGAGGAACGCTCTCTCCCACCTCGTCGCTGAGGTATTCGAGCCAGAACCGGTTGTTCCAATACGCCAGCATCGGCGCATGATTGTACGTGAAACCCGATCCTTCCGCGGAATCGGGGTGTTCCCTGTTGGCGCGCAGCACCTGTATGCTGTGGACGCCCACTGCCGGGACCAGCATGCCGTGGTGATAATCGATGTTCGACAACGCCTGCCCGCTGTAATGCATGATGCCGGCGTCCTGCGCCCGGCCATGCATGAAGCCGGCGTCCTGCGCCCGGCCATGCATGAAGCCCGCCATCAATGCCAACAATCCTATCGTATGTTTCGCCAATCGCATGTTATCCTTTTACAGTTTGGAGCCAGGCTTCCGTCATGAGACGGGCGCCGGCCAGTGTGGGATGCACGCCATCGGCCGTCCAATAGGCCGCGGGCGCGGACTTTTGCGCTTTGTCATAGACGGCCTGGTAAGGGATGAAGGCCGCGCCGAAATTTTCGGCGATCTCTTTGGCGGCCGCGCGATAGTCGTTGAATGCGGGATACCATTTGTCATCCACGGCCCGCACCCCAATGACCGCATAGGGTTCGCCGATGATCAGCCGCACGTCGGGCAACGCCTGTTTGGTGCGGTCGAGCAATGTCTTGTAGTCGTCCCGGTAGGTCTTGATCGTGCCCTTGTAGCCGTTGACGAGCGTATGCCAGAAATCGTTCACGCCGACGAGTATGCTCAGCACGGTCGGTTTCAGATCGAGACAATCCGTCTGCCAGCGGTCGGCCAGTTGATAGACCTTGTTGCCGCTGACCCCGCGGTTATAACAGCCTAATCTCTTCGCCGGCCAACGGTACAACAGTTCGCCCGTCACGATGAACGGGTAACCCGTGCCCAGCGCGGCCGGGCTGTTCGGCTTGTCGTCATCCCGTTTGCGGTGCATGTCGGTGATGCTGTCGCCCTGAAAAAGGACGATGTCCCCTTCCGAGAGCGTGATCTTTTTTGTCTTTTCTTTCGCGTCGATCGCGGCGGATACGATCTCCGGGATGCTCAATGCCATCGCACCGCCGAGGGCGGCCGTTCTCAAAAAATTACGGCGACTGTTTTTCTCGTTCATGTATCAATCGTTTAAGTGTCTTTTTATCGGTCATCACGACCGTTCCGTGTTTATGACCGGCGGGCACGGACACCTCGCCGGAGGCATCCGTAAAGTTCTTGAAATCGCTGGTCTTCACCGCGCCGTATTTGTGCGCGCGGTAAGCGTCGAAATAGATGTAATACTCTTTGCCGACCTTCGCCACGGCCGGCCCTTCGGTGTACTCGGGCGTGAAGGCCTTCGAGTCGTCGTGCCAGGGTCCCGCCGGGCTGCCGCTGAACGCCACCTTGATGTTGCGCTGCAGCCGCGTATTGTCCTTGAACACGAGCACATAATCCTTCGGTCCGCGTTCGACGACCATCGCATCGATGACGCTGTAACCCGGATCGAAATACAAACGCGTGGGCGTGAAGGTCAAGAAATCGCGCGTGGTGGTGCAGTATAAACGGTGGTTGTTCTTTTCATCCTCCAGCCCTTTTGGAAAACGGCCGGGGATCGTCGTTGCCCAGACGATGAGGAACTGCGCGCTGTCCTTTTCATAAAAGATCTCGGGCGCCCAGACATTGAAGGCGTCCGGTTCCTGCGCCATGACGGGGATGAACCGCTGCGGGCTCCAGTGGATGAGGTCGCGGGACGACGCATATCCGAATCCCTTGTCGCCGTTCCAACTGCAGGTCCAAACGAGGTGCCATACTCCGTCGGGTCCCTGCGTCATCGAAGGGTCGCGCATGATCTTTTTGCCACCGGCCGCGGGTTTGCTCGTGGAGTCGCCACCCACCCCGGGTGTCAGCCAGGAGCCGGGCAGGTCGGTCCAATTTTTGCCGTCGCGGCTGTACAGGAAATGCAGTCCATCGACGGCCGGTTCGCGGAACGAAGTGAACAGATAGATATCCTTTGCGGACTTGCAGGAGCCCAGCAGCACCAGCGGGAGCACCAACCGAAACAGGCTCTTCATCATGTTATTCGTGGTCGTCATTGTTCGTGGTCGTCATTATTCGTGGTTGTCATTGTTCGTAGTCGTCATTATTCGTGGTCGTCGAGGATCAGTACCCAGTCATTCCCCGGCGAAGGGTTGCCGGGCGGATCGAATATCAGCGTTTCGCGTCCGGAGAAAACGCCGATGGTCTTAGTCGAGCCGTCCCTGGGGTTGTACCAGGACGCCTGCAGCCGCCGCGAACCCAGCGCGGCAGGGTTCACATGGAATTCGCGGCCGGTATACGTATAGATAAAAGCGTAAGAAGGTCCGCGCGTGGCAAGAAGACGATCGTACCGCGATCCCTGATCGGTGACCATGGTCGTGTCCGGGACGCGGGCGAAATACCCGGCCCTGCCGCGCGAAAGCATCAGTTTCTCCAGGTATTGCATCTGCCCGGCGCCCGGGTCGTCGATGGCCCGGAACCAGGGCGCACGCGCTCCATAGGCGGACCCTTTGTCCGTAGGTCTCAGGAACTGCATGACGGAATTATCGCCATACGTGAACCCGCAGGCGCCGGCAAACACCGACCAGTAGGCATAGCGTCGAACATCAGCCGCCGTCCACCGGGGCTGGCTCGTGTCGTGAAGCCCGTGGGGTATCTGCTCATAGGACGGCTCGGCGTCGAGCACGGGCCGCACGGGACGCTTCGCGTAATCGGCGCGGATATATCGCCAGTTGTCCTCCCCGTAATGCGGGTCGCCGGCCGAGGTATCCTGTGCATAACTGCGATGCCCCGACTGGACGCTGTTGAAATCCAGCCACGGTTGCTGCTCGAACCAAAACGATGAAGAAGCGCGACCGCGCGGATGGAAGGTGATGAGATGATGCGGATCTTTCTCGCGTAAGGTAGCGCCGATCGCGTTCCAAACCGCTTCATCATCGGCGCCCCTGATGTCCCCGCCGTTTATCCAAACGATGTTCGGTTTGTCGGTATACCGGGCGGCAAGAAAGGACGCATACGCCCTCGCCTGTTCGGGAGTGGGTTTCGCCGACTTGACGACGCCGCCCCAAACGGGTACCAGCGCGAGATACAAACCCTTGCGCGCCGCCAGATCGACCATCGAGTCGAGGTGCTCCCAGTATCCCTTGCCCGTCGGGGTAGCCAGGCGGCGGTCCGATAAGGCGGGATGACCGTATACATCAGCGTCGCCAAGGTTGTGGACGACCATCACCTGGATCACGTTGAAGCCTTTCGAATGGCGGTTGTCGAAATACTGTTCCGCCTGTGCCGTCGTCAATCGGCCGAGCAACAACCATCCCGTATCGCCCAGCCAGAAAAAAGGCGCGCCCTTTTCGGTCTCGAGGAAATGGCCGTCGGGCGAGACGCGCAACAAGGGCAACGCTTTCGCCGGACCCGGTCCCCCGGGCGTCGCGGGACGCTGCGCGGACAAAACATTCAATAAGATGATCCAACCAATACGCATAGCCTATTTTTTCGCGACTATTTTTTCTCTAACCAATATATGGTCGCATTCCCCGCGATGGGGATCCGGTGCTCGCGGAATTTTCCTCCGAGCGCCTTTGTGTCGATCTTTTCGTGGCCGCCGCCGGCATAAACAATGTAGCCTTTTTTTCCGGCCAGCGCCCATTGGCCTTCCGGCTTGCCCGGCAGGTCCACCGGCGCCATTTGCGATGCCGCGTCGAGGAAACCCGGTTCGGCAACCGGCGGAATGTTCGCGAGCGAGCCCCCGCCCATGAAGACGGCCCAGCCATAAGCGTCGCTACCGTCGGCCGAATAGATGACCGCCTTGGACGGATAGCGTTCGCGGTACTCCCGGACGGCGCGATACACCTGTTCGAAGGAAGACCGTTTGGGTTTCAGCAGCCGTTCGTGCTGTCTCGGCGCCAGGCTTTGGCCGCCGGGCGGAGCGTAGACCTTGCCGTCCTGCTGGTAATACCAATAGCGGATGTCGATCACGTCGACGACCGCGGCGCGGACAGGGTCCGCGAGGATGGCGTCCTGTACGTCCTTCGTTGCGCTGAGACCGATCAGCTCTCGCCGGCCCTTCTCCTGCTCCCACGCGCGGATATTGTCGATCCAGAACTGCATGAAGTGCAGCGGGCCCGTGAATTCGGCGCTCGTCAGCTGAATAACACCGTTGTTACCGGCAAAGTTGTCGAGACATTGACGGATAAAAGCGCGGTGGAGGTCATGCCGGGCCGGGTTCGCCGTATCGTAGAATTGTTCGGCGAGGAAGACGCGTTTGTCGCCTGCATAAGGCGTCGGTTCGGGGAACCCGGTATGATTGATGTTGTTCGCCGGCCGCCACGGGAAATCCGCGTTGTGCGCGCCGGCCTCGATGATGTTGTGCTGAAAATAATCCTGGTACAACAGTACCAGCCCTTTCTCGTCCGCCAGATCGGCGAAATGCCGCAGCCGGTCCCAATACCAGGGATTGTATTTTGTCAGATCGTATTTGCTGAGACCGTCCCAGGCCGTATCCTTACCGCTGCGCGCGAACGGCAGCTCGTAAAAAGGCGGCCACACATCGCCGTCGGCCCGGCGGATGCGTTCGTGATCGTCGCGGCGCCGGTCGTACCAGAGACCGTAGTTGTGATCCAATGCCACCACGTGCCGCTGTTCCATCGTATCGGTCATTGCGTCGAGGTCGTCGGTCAAACCTGTTCCGGTGCGACCCGGGACCCAGCGGGTCACGGCCGGCCGCGCTTCGGCTACGCCATAGGGCCGTACCGAGCCTTCCCACCAGGGTTCGTCGTACCGGCGTCCCGTCTGGACGGCATCCCCGCGGACGAGCCAACCGTCCGAGATATGCAACGGCGAGGTTTTCGTCAAAGCGACCGGACGCGGAACACCGATCCGATCGATAGAAGGAGCTCCGCCGGCGGCCGTAGGTATCGGGTTGCGTAGTGCCGCCTGATCGATCCATTCGGTCAGTTGAACAGGTGGTTTCACCGACCAAGCGGTCAGCTCCGCGGCCTGTTCGACCGTGGGACTGCTGGAAGCTTCGTTCCCGATCGGCAAGACCTGTCCGCGCGCGGCGGCTTCCTCACCGAGCCTGTCGGCCAGCTGGGTATAATAAAAGCTGCGGGGACGGACCGACGCGTTCGATTCATTCCAATAGCCGTCTCCCCCGAACTGGCCCCACGAACCATAAGACCAGTTTTCCGCACCGGGGGGGCGGTAACAATTGATCCGCGCGGCGGTGCAGTTCCACAGCATGCTGTTCGCGCCGCACCATCCCGAGCCCTGTGCGTCCTGTTCGCGGTTGAAATAGCCGAGCGTATTGCCGTCGATATTGACCACATCGAAAAGGGTTCCCGAGGCCCAGCTGTCGATCGCGCCGCTGATGCCGTACGAATAGTGAGACTGGCACTGCACGAAGGCGTTTGGCCCGGGGGCGCAGAAGCCCACGGCAAAATCGTGCATCGCGCGTTCTGAGTAAAGCCGCTGGAACAGCGTCTGCCCGCCCAGGGTCAGGAAGGCATTGCGGCGTTGCCCGCCGATCTCGGAGATGGGTGCGAGGTATTTGGCGTCTTCCACCGTGATCCGGTTGGCCGTCGGCAGGACCGTCACCGCCGATCCCGCGAAATGTTCGGTCACCACCTGGCGGACCCAGGCGTCGGAGACATTCTCGAGCGTGATCGCTATCCAGCTATGCGCTTCGTCTTTGGGGTTCGTGGCGTCGAAGTCCGAGACGCAGCGCAGGTCCTCGACACCCGCTTGAACGATGC
>DASZYU010000161.1:0-5253 GCA_035545215.1 Puia sp. | reverse complement strand
GCTCGGCAGCTTTATCTGGCAGGGATACGGCCCTGTATCGATCTTTTTTTCGGCGCTCTCGGTTGTTTTCTCCTATTGGTTTGCCGGCAGGTTCTGGGTCGACATCCGCAGATCCACCCTGCCGTCGCCGGTAACGACTTCCATCCGGATGGCCCTCATCTTCCTCGTCCTGTCCAGCGCCGGACCTTTCTTGCTGGCCTACAGTATGTCACACCGGGTCGGCGGCATCGGCTTCTACTACAACTCGATCTATCTCTATCTCCATTTTCAATACAACGGCTGGTTTAGTTTCGGCGTGCTGGCCCTTCTCTTTTGGGTCCTGTTTGCGCAGGACTTCGCGGCGAACGAAAAACTCGCGCGCCGCGCGGTCGGACTCCTGGGGATCGGCTGTGTTCCGGCCTACTGCCTTTCACTGCTGTGGACGATGCCACCGCTGTGGATCTGGGTGACGGCCGGTATTGCGGCGATCATCCAACTGGCGGCATTGCTGTTGTTGACGAAGTTGCTCTGGAAAGCTTTTGTAACATGGCGCGGCAGACCTTCCCGGATGGTGGCCGTCCTGTGGGGCCTCTCATTGACCGCATTTGGCATCAAGATCGTCCTGCAGGCCGGTTCCGTTATCCCTGCGTTGGGCCGCTTTGCGTTTTCTTTCCGGCCCGTTATCATCGCCTACCTGCACCTCGTGCTGCTCGGGTTCATCACCTTTTTCCTGCTCGGCTTTTTGTACCTGCACGGCCTGCTGAAGCACTCCGGCCGAATGACCAGGACCGGTATCGCCGTATTCATCGCGGGCGTCGTCGGCAACGAATGTATCCTCTTGCTGCAAAGCCTGATCGCAGCCGGCGGCACCGCCTGGATGGCCGCTCCTTATTACCTGCTCGGCGCGGCATTGTGCATGTTCGCGGGATTATCGGTGCTGACAGCAGGGTTCGGCCAAACCCGGCCCGAACAGCGGCTTCGCCCGGCAGAGTAGGGGGCCGGCGCATATCCCCCCTTACCGGCGCAACTGCCCACGGGGCTTAGCCAGCCGGCCAGATCGTGATCCGCGCTAACCCGCGCGTCCAACTCTTTTCAGCAACTCCATACAGCCCGCACACAGCACCACCGCGCCCGCGAGCAATCCGAAGTCGGCCAGCCGCACGGGGACCATTTCAAATAGGTCCCGCACGAGGGGTACGCCTATGACGATCCCGACGAAACCAGCCGACAACAGGACCACCAGCCCGGCCAGTTGATTGGGATAGCGAAAACTGACCCAAACGGGCTCGGAAAACGAACGACTGATGAAGGTCAACAGCACATTGATCAGGAGGATCGCCAAAAAGACCGCGCTTCGGACATACGCGAGCGAGGCGCCGGCATGCATGAAATAGAAAAAAACGGCCAGCATACCCAGCGCGGCCAACAGGCCCTGCAACACCGTATGAACGGCTTCGCGCCGCGTGAAAAAACCCCCGCTGCCGACTACGGCTGGTCTGTCCATGATGCCCGTCTCGGCTGGCTCCCGCTCGTAAAAGATCGAGCAGGTGGGCCCCATGATCAGCTCGAGAAAGACAATATGGATGGGCGTAAAGACCGCCGTATATTTCCATCCCAGCAATAACGGCAATGCAACCGTCAAAATGATCGGGATATGGATGCTGACCAGGTAACGAATGGCTTTCTTCAGATTGTTATGCACCGTTCTGCCATGCAGCACAGCTTCGGTAATTCGATCCAACGCGTCATCGCTGATCACCAGGTCGGCCGCCTGCCGCGCGAGGTCCGTGCCCATCTTTCCCATGGCAATGCCGATGTGCGCTGCTTTCAGCGCAGGGCCGTCGTTTACGCCGTCCCCGGTCATGGCAACGATCGCGCCATTCTCCTTTAACGCCTGGATGACCCGCAGCTTCGCCTCCGGATACATGCGGGCGTACAGGTCCACGTCCCCGACCCGCTCCCGCAGTTGCGCATCGGAAAGCTCCGAGACATCCCGGCCGGTCAGCACCACTCCGGTCGATAAACCGGCAAAGGAGGCAATATTTTTCACCGTGGCCGGGTAATCGCCGGAAAGGATCTTCACCCGCAAGCCGGCCACCTGCCACGCTGAAACCACTTCCCGCAATCCCTGTTTAGGCGGATCGAAAAGACCGATAAAGCCTTCGAATTTCCAGTCGAAATCGTCTTGCTGCTGAGGAAATCCGCCCCGCGGCATGTCGGCGGAAGCGACCGCCAACACCCGAAACCCCTTCGCCGCGGTCATCGCCGCGCCGACCAGCAGTTCTTCCGCCGCGGCCCCGGACAAACGGCAAGCGGCAAGGACCCGCTCGGGCGCACCCTTGGCCGCAACAAAGACATCGCCATCCTGGCGGCGATAGACATGCGTCATCATCGGCGGATGGCCTTCCAGCGGATATTCGCGGATCATCAGCAGGCCATCCCAGGATGCGACATCCTGCCGCTCATTGAAAGCACGGACGATCGCGCGCTCCATGGCATCGAACGGCTCGGCTTCCGACGCCAGCCGGGCGTACCACAGGACACGGGATTGCAGGAGATCAGACGCCGTCCCGTCCCCGGCATTGCCCGACGAATGATCGTACAGCCAACTGACGGTCATTTTGTTTTCGGTCAACGTTCCGGTCTTGTCCAGACAAAGCGTCGTCAACGTCCCCAGGTAATCCATGATCACCGGCTTGCTGACAATGATACCCAATTTCGCCATGCGCCATCCGCCCAACGCGAGAAAGGAAGAGAATGCAATCGGGATCTCTTCGGGGATTGCCGTCATCGCCAGCGTCAGCCCCAGCAGGAAACTCTCCGCCAGGTCGCCCGAGCGCCAGAAGTTGATCCCCCAAACGAGCAGGAAAGCGCTGATGCCGAAGATCGCCATGACCCGGACAAAACCACTGATCTGCCGCTGCAAAGCCGTCCGCTCTTCCGGGATCCGGGCCATCCTCCTTCCCATTTGCCCGAGAAAAGTGTGCGCACCCGTGTAGGTCACACGGGCATAGCAGGCGCCGGTGTTCAGCAGCGAACCGAGCAACAGCGTATTCATTCCCTCTGGGGTACCCTTTTCAACCGGCAGCGACTCGCCCGAAACCACCGATTCGTTCACCGTCAGATCATGTGCTGTCAGTACCGTCGCATCAGCCGGCACCTTTTCGCCTTCTTCGAGAAGGATGACATCGCCCGGCACCAGTTCCCAACCCTGGAGCACGCGCAACAGTCCGTCGCGGACCGTCCGCACGCGGGGCTCGGTGAAGTCGCGCAGCGCGGTCAACGCCCTGTGCCGTTTCATTTCCTGGTAAAAAGAAATGGCGCCGACAAAGACGAGCGCCAGCACCATCAACAAACCCTCCCGGGGTTTATTTAACACGAAATAGAGCACAGCCGCCACCACCAACACGAGGAACATGGGTTCGGCTACAATACCTTTCAATGTACCGATCACATACTTTGCGGACCCGATCGGTAGCACATTCCTACCGAAACGGGTTCTCAGCGCTGCGACTTCCTCCGTGCTCAAACCGTCGGGCAAAGCGCGGCTGTCCGTGGGATGACTGTTCATGGGTGAGGTAAAAGTACCCTTACGCGGAGTCAGGCGGTCTGACGACGATCAGTCATCGGTCTGAGTAACATCAGCTCCAAACGCCCGTGCCCGTGCTAAATTTAAAAAAATTTCCTCATGCAAAAGACACCAACCGTCCTTGTGCCGATCGATTTCTCCCGCGCGTCGGGAGCCGGACTGCGGTTTGCACTTCAGTGGGCCAGCCAGCAAAAGATCGCACTGGTTTGTCTGCATGTCGTCAACATCCTTCGGCCGACCTCCTGGAGCGACGCCAGGTATCGCAAGTTTGCCAATGCCGAAAAACAGCGCCATTTTCAACAGTTGCGCGCTTACGTGGACAGCATTTGCAAAAGGGCCGCCGGTCCGGCGCCGGATATTGCCCTGGTACTGGTCGAAGCCCTGTCGCCGGATATTGCGCTCGGGCAGTATTGCCGGCGTCGCAAAGACATCGACTACATCTGTATGGGAACAAAGGGCGCCGGAGGCCTGAAACAGCTCTTCGGCACGCATACCGGTAACGTCATCAGGCACGCCGGAACGCCCGTGATCGCGGTGCCCGAATCGTACAGGAGACAACCGATCAGGCGGATCCTGTATGGCAGTGACCTGGCCGACTACGCGCCGGAGGTACGCCGGCTGATCGAATTCGCCGAACCGCTGAAAGCGAAACTTCGTGCGCTTCATATCAGCTACCTCGGAGAGCCATGGCGGGATGAAGAAACCCTCTCGGCCCTTTTCAAGAAACAATTTCGTTATCCGCTGGATGTCAGTATCGTCCATGCAGAGCCGAATTTATCGGTCGCGCGGAATCTCCAGCGCCAGATAGTAGCCTTCAAACCGTCGATGGTCGTGCTGTTCACACAGCATCGTCCTTCGGCGCTCCAAAAACTGTTGTATCCAAGCGTGGCCGAACGGATCAGCTTTCGGCCGAAAACGCCGTTGCTCGTTTTTCCGAAGCCCGGTAGACAAGCCGCGGCACGGCGGAGACGCGGAGCATCCGCCGCCGCTAATCGCTGATCAATAAATGCGAAGATCATGGAAGGTTATATACATTGTCAAAGTTGCGGCATGCCGCTCGATCAGCCGGAACTGCTCGGGACGGAAAAAGACGGTTCTAAGAGCACCATCTATTGTCTGTATTGCTACCGCGAAGGCCGATTCGTCCGGCCGGACATGACGCTAAAGGAAATGGAAGAGCACGTACGCGAAATGCTCGAAGAGACCCATACCGGCGAAGCGACCATCAGGAGCGTCCTGGAGAAGCTGCCGCACCTGACGCGGTGGTTCGGTATCCCGGCTATCCAGCATCGCGCCGAATGGCACTGATCCGCAATCAAAATGAACACCGTGAACAACCTAATCGACCTCATCAAACAACGGCAATCTTCCCGAACGCCGTTCGACCCGGAAAAACGGATTTCGAAGCAGGCGCTCCGGCAAATCCTCGAAGCCGGGGCCTGGGCGCCAACGGCCCACAACATGCAGAATTTCGAAGTCGTTGTCGTTGACGACGAAACGCTGCTGAAAAAGATCCAGGCGCTGGATTACCCGGTGACTCCGGCTTTCATACAGGAAAACTACCTGCAACTTTCCTTCAGCGAAGAAGAGTTGCGGCAAAAGAAGACGGGCGTGCTGGCTACGCTGTTTCCCAAGTCGTGGCTGCATCCTGGGCTCATTCCCGAACATTCGACGATCAACGAACA
>DASZYU010000160.1:0-17604 GCA_035545215.1 Puia sp. | reverse complement strand
AGGACGATGTCGAAGAAGCCTGGCAGGAGATCAGGCAATGGTATGGGCGGCACACCAGTCTGAAGGCTTCCGCGCTGTACCGCTATGCCGTGGCAAAAGCCATGGAATTCGGCTGGGAATTCGGTGGAGCGATCGCGGGCCATATCGTGGGGAAGTTCCCGCATGAACAACCGGCGGACCCGCAAAGCCTGGAGCTGGATATCCACCCGGACAACGATCACGACATTTTCCTGTTGGATGCGGACGGCAATCAACGGCATTGGATACTCGAACTGCAATTTATTGACAGGCACCTGGAAATTGGCGGATATTTCGAACAGTTGCTATGACAAACACCATTTAGCAGAGGGGTCACACAAGAGAAAACGGCCTCCCCGACGGGGAGGCTTCTCTTTTTTGCGGGCGGCGGGGCGGCGGGGCGGCGGGTCAGGCTACGGTGGCGGGGGGTTCGCGGGCGGCGGGGCGGCGGGTTGACGGAGCGACGGGGGTTCGCGGGCGGCGGGGCGGCGGGTCAGGCTACGGCGACAGGGGCTGTTCCATACACCCGGCGGTTGTAGACGTAGGAGCCGATGCCGAATGCGTAGAGGAGCACCATCGTTATCAGCATCGACGCGCTGGGTCCGTCGACCATCATGTTCGAGTAGAGGGCGCCAGTCAGGTCGAAAAAGAGGCCGGCATACGCCCATTCCTTTACCAGCCGGAAATTAGGGATCAGGATGGCAATCGCTCCGACGAACTTGGCGATACTGATGAAGTGGGTGAAGTAGTTGGGATATCCCAGGTGGTTCATAAATTTCGCGGAATCGGGCAGTTGCAGGATGTCGGGTATGGCGGTGAAGGCCATGAAGCCGGCGAAGACGACGGTTAGCACCCAGTAGATGATGCGGTTCTTTTTCATAGCAGAGAGCGGTTGGTTTAATCAAATATACTGTTTTTTGATACGTTGCAGCGCTAGTAGAAGCATATCGCCTTTCAGACCGGAGACCGCATTGAGCGCGTAAAAGCCCACCTGCCGGCAGAGCAATTCTTCGCACACGACACCCGCGACCATATAGAAGAAGAAAAGGGAAAATTGGCAAGTATTCCCTTACCATTGGATAAAGTTGTAGCCGTCATTGCGGGTTTTCGTGAACGGCGGGACCTGGATCCGGCGGCTAAAGAGCGGGCAATTCACGACAAGGGTGTGGTATTCGCCATTCTCGCCGCAGGGGTCGACCTGCATTGCTTCGAGTTCGGCGATAAGGGACCGGTCGATGATCCGGCCGAGGAAGTCCGGTCCCATGGTATCGTTGCACGAAACGATCATTGCCTCGATCGGCTGATCGAGCATTTCGAGCACGAGCGTTTTCCGGTCCTGTTTCCAGATGGGCAGGATGGCGTCGAGCCCGGCTTTGGCGCAAACCATCTCCTCCCAGTCCCGGTGTTCCTGCAGGTCGATATCGCCGAAGACGATGGAGTCGATGCCGTGCGCCGACTTGAGGTCTTGCAGCGCGCCGATGAAACTGGCCTGGTAGTCGTTCCAACTGGTGGGAATGGCCATGAGGGGGAGACCGATCGCCTCGGCTTGCCGCCGCAGCAGGTATTCGGGCAGGCCATGCGAGCGCGAGATCTTTCCATTCTCGTTCATCATGTTGAGGAGGGCGCGCGGGGCGCAGCCCCGCGCAATGGCTTTCATCAAGGCGTAACACGAGTCTTTACCGCCGGACCAGGAGCAGGCGATCGACGGTGTAGGTGCGTTGCCGGTCGGGGAGGCGCCGGTCGGGGAGGCGCCGGTCGGGGAGGCGCCGGTTGGGGAGGCGCCGGTCGGGGAGGCGCCGGTCGGGCCGACCGCGGGATAGGCTTTTTGATTCATATTCACAAAAGATCGTACCGGATTCACATGGACATGAAAGAGCGGCACGCGTTGTATGATATTGGGGTAAATTTAAGACAATGAAGCCAATCTTTTACCTGTTATTGTTCGTGCACCTTTGCGGGCCCGTTGCGATGGGGAATCTATGGGGGTATCGAGCCGGGTGCGAATGACATCCATCTGGCGTCAGACGGGACAAGGATCGTGACGTCCAGACCGATATTCGAGGCGGCGGTATAGGGAAGGGGTCTGCGACCCGCGTGGCGGGTCATTTTTGATTTTGGCGCGGCCAGGAGCGGCTTCGTTCGGACAGGTAGTGGTGCCAGAGAAAATACGTGGCAAGCGAGCGGAACGGTTTCCAGCGCTGCGAAAGGGCGAGGATCTCTTCCTGCGTGCGCGCGGGGGTCAGCTGTTTGACGGTATTGACGACCGCTATGTCGCCGATCGGGAAGATGTCTTTGGCCTGCAGACAGAACATCAGGTAGATGTCGGAAGTCCAGCGGCCGATGCCTTTGACGGCGGTGAGCTTTTCACGGATATCGGTTTCGGGGAGCCCGGCGAGGCCGGGGAGATGGAGCCCCCCTGCCGTAATCGCTTCGGAGAGCGCCCGAAGGTAGCGGGCTTTCTGGCGGCTGATCTGGCAGTTGCGCATTTCGTCGTCGGTAAGCCGAAGGATGTTGGCAGGCGAGAATTCGCCGATATAGCCGTGCAGTTTTTGAAAATGCGCCTTGGCGGAGGCGAGACTGACCTGCTGTTCGAGAATGATCATCGACAGAGAGACAAAGCCCGGTTCGCGGTACCAGGCAGGCGGAGCGCCATACTTTTCATGGATGGTAGCGAACAGCTTGTCTTTGCGGAGAAGGGAACGGATGTCCTTTTCGTTGACGATGCTGCCGGTCTTCTCCATTAGCTGCATGACGGTAGGTTAATGCATTTGCACGTTGAACTGCCCGTTCGTGAAGGTCTTGACATCAGTGCCGAACGTGCCGGTTGCGGTATTGGTATAAATGAAATCGCCGCTGAAGGTTCCCTTTACGGAGTTTTTATCGATGGAGGTGATCGTAATGGTCAGTGGATGGGTCGGGTTTGGTATGACGCCGGCGCCATAGACGATGACGTTGCTGCCCGGGTTGTATACCGCGCCGACCGAAAAATCGGTGGAGTTCTCGGTGTAGGTACCT
The DNA here is from genome assembly GCA_035545215.1 of Puia sp. GTDB lineage: Bacteria > Bacteroidota > Bacteroidia > Chitinophagales > Chitinophagaceae > Puia. The sequence goes on along the minus strand of DASZYU010000160.1, from coordinate 14,571 downwards.
GCAACGATGGGTTTATTGCCGGGCGTATTGTTGATGGACAGATTGAGACCCTCCAGGTCTTGCGCCGAGGTGGCATTGCCGTAGATGCTGAGCGCGGTGTAGCCGCCGAGATCCAATAGCTGCGCGCCCGCGTTTACGTTGAAGGTCTTGGCCGTGTCGTTCATGTCGGCTGTGATGCTATTCGAGGACGACGAGGGTTTGGATTTTTTGCAGGACACGACAAGGAGGGCGAGCGAGGCCGCGAGGACGAGTGTGCGTGATGCGATCAGGGCGATCGGTTGTTTCATATTGCAGATTGAGGTATGTAAAATAGGAAAAAAATCGTTGGGCGGCCGGAGGCGACCGAAATTATTTGGGGGTTCGGCCGATGCGCGGGTCGCGGTGGGCGATGAGATCGCAAATGCCGATGGCGGTGCGTTCGAAGTCATCGTGATCCGGATGAACGACGAGCCAGATGGCGTCGGATTTTTTTCGTTTGGGTTCGTGGCCGGGAAAGAGACCGAGCGCCGGGAATTCGGCCGTGAGCGTTTCGAGACCTTTGCGGGTTGTGGCGACCCAGATGCCGTTCAATTCGGGTTCGTTGGCGCGCTCGCGCAGGATCAGCAGGAGTCGCGGTCCTGAATAGACGTAAAACATCCCGAACGAGGGCTTGATGGCGGCATCGATCGGCAGCAAATAGTCCAGGATAAAATCGAAGGGCATATCGCGGGTCATTGCTGCAATTTTTTCAACTGTGTGGCGCCGTTGGTGTTGCCGGGGTTCAGCCCCAAGGATCTTTGGTAGTATTCGATCGCGTGGGATTTGTCGCCTTTGTTCATGCAGGCCTCCGCGAGGCTATCCCAGACGTTCCAGGAGCCGGGGTGGTCTATCGTGTTTTGCGTGAAGACCTCGATCGCCTCGTCGAGCCTCTTTTTGCCCATCAACATATAGCCCACGTTGTTCAAGGTCTCCTCGGGGATGGCTCCCGCCGCGTCGCGTTGTTCGCGATATTGCGCGAGCGCCGCGGCAGCGTTTTTGGTGAGTGCGGTCTTCGTGAACAGCCGGCCGGGAGAGTTATAGCGGTCGTAGTCGAGATGGGCCACGGACGGATGGTTGCCGCCGATGGCGTCGTCGAGGATCTCACGCGTGAAGGAAAGACCGTTATCGGCATCGGCGAAATAAACGACGGCATCTTTTGTGCGAAGATCGGCCATCACGAACGCTTTCGCGTCGCCGTTGTCACCCCAATGCCAGAAATATTCGTCGCCGGGAGAAGAGGGATCCTCGGGCGTCATTTCGAGACCGATGCCGAGTCCCCAGGCCAGTTGCGGGTACAGCGAGTCCACTTTCGTGCCGGGCTGCGGAGTCATCATCTGGCGCCATGTCGTTTTTTTGAGACCTGCGCCGTTGAGCAGGACTGTGACGAACCGTGCATAGTCGCCCGCCGTGGTCTGGAGGCTCGCGGCCGCATTGGCGTCGTCGCGCGTCGTGTCTTCTTTTCGGTCGCTGGGTTGGTTGCGGCCGCTGACCGCGCCTACGAGGTCGTGGCGGTATGCTTTCAACGTATCGTAGCGGCTGCGCCAGATATAGCTGCTAGAGAACATGCCAAGCGGCCGGAGCGCATATTGTTGCATGAAGGTCTCGAAACGCAAGCCGGTGATCTTTTCGACAACGCGCGAAAGGTAAACGATGCCTTCACCCGAATATCTCCAGCGTGTGCCGGGTGTGAAATGGATCTTCAAATCTTTTGTGCCGTCCATGCCGCGCCAGTTGGGGAAGCCGGAGGTGTGGCTGAGGACCATCCGCGCCGTGATCAGACGGACCCGGGGATCGTCTACCACGTCGTAGTCGTTACCCAGGTAGCGGGTAAGCGGGGTGTCGAGATTCAATCTGCCCTCGTCAACGAGTTTCAGGACGGCGTATGCGAAGACGGGTTTGCTCAGCGAGGCCGCCTCGAATACCGTTTGGGCGGTGACGGGTCTTTTGGTATCGGCATTGGTGACGCCGAATGCGCCCACAAAGGCGAGCTTGCCATTGCGGATGACGGCGATCGAGAGACCCGGTACGTCGGAGGAATCGAGGAGCCGGGGGATGTCGCGTTGAAGACGGGCGATGATGGCGGGGGTGGGTCCGGGGGATGTTGGGGCCGCCGGGGTCGAAGGTTGTTGCCCGGAAAGGAAAAGGCTGAGCGCCAGCGTGGGGGCGAGGAGGCAGGATTTGAGCATACGTTAAGATACGAAATATCGCAAGAACCGGGTTGACAGGGGCGGGGATAATGGTCAACTTTGTATCATGAAAAAGACAATCGATCCTTCCATCCTTTATTTCGGCACGCCGGTGGTTCTGATCAGTACCAGCAACGGCGACGGTACGGACAATCTCGCCCCGATCTCTTCGATTTTCTGGCTGGGGTGGCGCGCGATGATCGGGATCTCCGCATTCTCGAAGACGACCGAAAATCTATTGCGCACGCGCGAATGCGTGCTGAACCTACCATCGGCAAGAGAAGTGGCCGCGGTCAACCGGCTGGCCCTGACGACCGGCACCAATCCGGTACCGGAGGGGAAACAGCAAAGGGGTTACCGGTATGAAGCAGATAAATTCGGCATCTCGGGTTTGACGCCGCGACCAGCCGACCTGGTCAACACGTCGATGGCGGTGGAATGTCCCGTTCAGCTGGAAGCAAAACTTATGGCCGTCCATCCGATAGCCGAAGACCAGGCGTTGCAGCGGGGCCGGATCCTCGGTCTCGAACTGAGGATCGTACGTGTGCACGTGGATGAAGACATCGTGATGACCGGATATTCGAACCGGATCGATCCGGACAAATGGAGGCCGCTGATCATGAGCTTCCAGGAATTCTATGGTCTGGGGCAGAAGCTGCATTCTTCTACGCTCGGCGGGGTGCCGGAGCGGCTGTACAGAACGAGGGATATCGAGGAGGCCGTGGAAGGCGGGGGTGCGATCGCGGAGTAGTTCTAACCGTTTTCTAATGCGATTCTAACAGGCTTTTAAACGCTTGTGGATATATTTGGCGGGATAACCTGTATCAAAGGGCTTATCTTAGCATGCATGAAAAAGAATCCTACTATCCTCCTCGCTCTGGTCGCTGGGACCGGGGTGTTTTTTACAGCTTGCGTTCCTATGAAGAAGTTCAATGCGACGCAGCAGGCTTTGGCTTCGGCCAGGTATGACAGTTCGCGGCTGGCGAACAAGGTGCAGGAGCTGGAAACGCAACTGACGCAGGCCAAACAGGTGGCGGCGGCGCAGAAGCAGCAGATCGATTCGCTCGGACAGGTGATGGAGCAACAACGGATCGCGCTGCAAAAACAAATCGGCGATCTGAAAGGCAAGAACTCCGATCTGATGACCGAGGCGGCGGCCAAGAATTCGCTACTCAGCAAGAACAAACAGGAGCTGCTGGCGCAGCAGGAGAAGCTGGCGCATCTGCAGGCGTTGATGGACCGGCAGAAAAAAGCGATCGAAGACATCAAGAAAAAGATGTCGGACGCGCTGGTCGGGTTCAAATCGAATGAATTGACCGTCAGCATCAAGAATGGAAAAGTATATGTGAGCCTGCAGGAAAACCTGCTGTTCCCTTCGGGCAGCGCGGTGGTCAATCCAAAGGGGCGCGATGCGCTCGGCAAGCTGGCGCAGGTGTTGAACCAAAACCCGGACATCACGGTCGATATCGAAGGGCATACCGACTCGATACCCATCCATGGAAAGTACCAGGACAACTGGGACCTGAGCCTGGCGCGGTCGGCTTCGATCGTGCGTATCCTGACGACCGACTACCACGTGGATCCGACTAGGGTCATTGCTTCCGGACACAGTTCTTATGATCCGGTGCAACCCAACAGTACGTCGGAGGGCAGGGCGCAAAACCGGCGTACGGACATTATCCTTTCTCCGAAGCTGGATGAGTTGTTCAAGCTGTTGCAGACGCCGGATGATGTAACGGCGGACAGGTAAAGGCGCGCGGCGAAGTGAAGACGGCTCAGTGGACGTTTTCGAGGAGGCGACGAATAAAAGCTATCTCGAGCGGGTGTTCGGTTTGTTCGAGCGTCCGTTCGAGATATTTTTTTGCCCGGGTATGATCGCCATCGAGTAAATAAAGCTTGCCGAGTGCTGCATTGAGCAGGTAGTACCCGTTCATGAAAGGTTGTTGCAGCAGGCCGTGCATGACTTCGAAGGCCTTGTCTTTCCCACCCGCAAAATATAACGCTATGGCATAATTGAGCTCGACGAAAGGATTCGGGTTCATGCGCAGCAATCGCAGATAGAGGCGGCTGATCAGGCGCCAGTTCGTTTCGCGGAAGCTGTCTGCGGAACAGTGCAGCCAGGCGATGGCGGCTTCAAAATGATAAGGGGTCAGGCGGCTGCCTCGGGAGGCGCGGAAGTAGTCGCAGGCGAGCGCGATCATGGGCCTGTTCCATTGCGACCGGTCCTGCTGATCGAGATCGATCAATTCACCGGAGGAGCCGGTCCGGCCGTTGAACCGGGCGGCATTGAAGAGCATCAGCGCATAGAGCGCGACCGTTGCATTGTCCGCCAATTCATGATCGAGCAGGTCTTTGCAGAGCAGGAGGGCTTCCTCGCAAAGCGATTCGTTGACGGCGTCGGTGCCGGAAGTAGGCTTGTAGCCTTCATTGAAGATGAGGTAAATGATCTTGTGCACCGTCGGAAGACGATGGCGGAGACCTGCGGGATTGCCGGGGTCGAGGAGGAAAAGCCCGTCGTCCCTGACCTTTTTCCTGGCGCGGAGCAGGAGTTTGTCGATGCCGTCGGTTGTCATGCCGAGGGCTTTTGCGATGGCATCGATCTTCAGATTGGCCACGTATTTCAGCGTGATGACGATCTGGACCTTGGGAGAAAGATCGGGGTGCGCGCAGGCAAACAGCAGTCTCAGTTGCTGATCCTTGAAAAGCGATCCGGAGAAATCGGGGATGGCGCGGTCGCCGGGTTCGATCGGGGCGGAAAACCTGGAAGCGCTGCGCAGGCCGCTGATCAACCCGTTTCGCGAGACGGTGTAGATCCATCCCGCGGGGTTGTCGGGTATGGTTGCGGCGGTCCAACCGGTCAGCGCTTTGGTGAAGGCATCCTGCACGGCGTCTTCGGCGGACTCGAGCGTGGTGTCGCTGAAGCTCGTGAGGAGGGCGGAGACGATCTTACCGTAGTGGCTTTTGTAGAGATCGTCTACCGCCGCAGTGACCGGATCAATCGGATCGACCGGATCTATCGGAGCTGTCAAATCCATTTCTCCCACGGCTTTTGTTCCATGTCCATGATCGGCCGCACCTCCACGGCGGCGGTCCCGTTGAGGACCAGGGGACAAGCCTGGGCGAAAGAGGTGGCCTGTTCGAGGGATTCGGCACGGATGAGGATGAAGCCGGAGATCGATTCTTTGGCGTCGATGAACGGTCCGTCGGAAAGGACGTAGTTCTGTCCGACGTAACTGCCCGAATTGGTGAGCGGATCGGCATTGACGAAGTTTCCGGACCGCGCCATGTCTTCGACCCAGCGGGTCATGATCTGGATGTTGTGTTTAAACTCAGCGGGGGTTAGTTTGTCCCGGATTTGCAGGTCCTCGCGGATGAGGAGTAGGAATTTTTCCATGATGTCTTGAATTTACGATTGGTTTTAATGAGAAGACGCGGTCATGGAAAGAAACCGGACAAAAAAGCGCCGTTTTTTTCAGACATAACGGGAAACGAGGTCGCGCAGGCGTTGCGTGGTGAATGGCTTTATGGCAGGCCCAATCTTTTTTTGACCAGCGGCAGGATGTCGTCGGATGGGGGATACACCTGGAGGTTATCTTTATCGATGACATAAGTGAAGCCATTGTCTTTCGAGACGGCGCGGATGGCCGATTGGGCCTTTTGCTGGATAGGAACGAAAAGGGCCGCGCGCTTTTGGTCGATCAACCGGCCGGCCTGCTGGTTGTAGCCCTGTATTTTCGCGAAAAGATCGCTGAGGTTCCTGCGTTTGAGGTCCAGCTGTGCCGCATTGTATTTGAGCGTATCGCGGGAGTAAAGGGTCACCAGTTGTGATTTGTAATCAGCCTGATAGGAGTCGTACTCCTGCTGAAGCGCTGCCCGGTATTGTTCGAGCGCCGTATCGGCTTTTTTGACCTCGGGCATGGAAGCAAGCAACTCGTTGAAACTGATGCAGGCCACTTTCAGCGGAGCGGCGTGTTGCGCGAGGAGGTTTTTGCCTGAAGCGAGGATACAGAGGGCCAGGCAGGGGATGACGGCAGTCTTTTTCATCTGTGTAGTTTGGCTAAATGTACGAAGGGGATCGTAAGGCGCTTCGGGCTGTCTGCGTTTTAACATTATTTTTAGTACTGGCAGCGGGGTGGGGCGACCCCGGAGGGGTCGCCCCATAATAAGGCCGCCCCCCAAAATTTGGGGGGCGGCCGGCTTTCAATAGAGAGAACAAAACAAACCTATCTTTTCAAAAGCTTCGGAGGTTATTTCTTGAAGTCGTTGATACCATAATAATAGATCTCATTGCTGCCAGGATACATCCCCTGGATCTGGAAATTGCTGCCTTGTTTGCTAAGGGCGTCTTTCAGCTGATCGACGGTCTTGACCGGGGTGTCGCCAATCTTCGTGATGATGAAACCGGGGCGCATGTTCGTCTGGTTGCTGAGAACACCGTCGCGGATATTGTTAACGACCACACCGCCGTCGATGCCGAGTTTGGCAGCGTCTTCTTTGCTGACCGTGGAGAAATCGGCGCCGAGCGATTCTACGGCTGCGGTCTTCTGGCTGGCAAAGGTGCCCAGTTTGCCCTGGAGTACGGCATCAGCCGTGTTCTGCTCGCCATTGCGCATATACGTCAGCCTCACATGGTCGCCGGGTTTATCGCGGGCGATGAGTTCGGCAAGCTGAGCATCGGAGTTGACCGTTTCACCGTCGACCTTGGTAATGACGTCACCTTTCTTCAGGCCGGCATCATCCGCGGCGCTCTTGGGGGAAACCTCCATGACGAAAACGCCCGGGATATCGCTGTTGATACCCAATTCCTTTTTCTTGTCGTTGTCCAGACCTTCCGGCGCCATGCTGATGCCGAGATAGCCTCTTTGCACGGAGCCATATTTCATGATGTCACCGATGACTTTCTTCATCAGATTGGAAGGTATTGCGTACGCATATCCCGCAAAGGCTCCGGTCGGGGAGGCGATTGCAGAATTGATCGCTACGAGTTCGCCATTCGTATTGACGAGCGCACCGCCGCTGCTGCCGGGGTTGACTGCCGCGTCCGTCTGAATGAACGACTCAACGGGTGCCGCGGCACGGGTATTGATACCGATGTTCCTCGACTTCGCACTGACGATACCTTGCGTAACGGTCACGTCGAGGTTGAGGGGATAGCCGATGGCGAGTACCCATTGCCCCAACTTGACATCATCGGAGTTGCCGATGGTCATGACGGGAAGGTTCTTGCCGTCTATCTTGATCAATGCCAGATCGGTATTGGGGTCTGTGCCAATGACCTTGGCCACATAGTTGTCACGGTTGTTCAGGGTGACGGTGATATTCGTGGCGCCGTCTACCACGTGGTTATTGGTAACGATGTAACCGTCGCTGCTGATGATCACGCCGGAGCCGGATGCCTTCTGATCGGGTATCTGCATGGCGTGTCCGTTACCCTCACCGAAGAAGCGTCTGAATAGATCGCTGCCGCCAAAGTCGCCGAACGGATCTTCGGGCATGTCGCGGCCCGAGACCTGTTTTGCCTTTGTCGTCGTCTTTATATGTACTACGGCAGGCACTGCGGCCGACGCGGCTTTTTCAAAATCGATAGGTTGAACGGCTGCCGGGCTGTTGTACGCAGTTTTCAATACCGGCGTGTGTGTTGTGTCAAGGATACTGTTGTAAACGCTGTGCGTATCCACGAGCGACCTGACTTTCCCATTTGCGAAGAGAACGCCTCCTGCGATGACTGCGCATGCACCGAGGAGGGCTGCTTTACTTTTCATTTTCATGGTTCAATTGCTTTATGATTTGTTTGACTATGCAATTTTAACGGCGGCGGAGCATAATCGTTGAGTTTGTCGTGTTAATTAAATTTTAAAGCAACCGTTTGTGCGGTGTAGGCTGAAAGCCGCGCTGGGATTGGATTTGCGGGCCCGTTAAAAAAATGATAATTAGGCCCGGCCGGGTTTTGTTGTGCGAAATGTTTCGTACATTTAAGGGTTTTCGGCTGCACGAGTGCGTGTGCTACGGGTAGCGTTGGGGCTTGGGCCAGGGGTGCCTATATCTTTTTTCAGCGGATTTTACAAGCAAAAATTAAATGATTGTGAATCATTGAGTTGATTTTCGCGTGTAAAAACGTTCGCCGATGCGGGCAGAGGGCGGCGCGGAAGTTTGCCTTTTGGGAGTGTTGGGCGGTGGCGGTGGTTCGGTTTGCCCGAGTGAGGGCGTGCGTGGACTGTTTGTTTTTCGGGAGTGTGGGGCGGTGGCGGTGGTTCGGTTTGCCGCAGGCAGTTTGTTTCAATCGCCGGCGACGGCTACGGCGAAAGGTTTGAGTTCGATCGGCGCAGCGGTGATCTTGTTTTCGACAGGTTGTTCATCGCCGGTAGAAGCGTCGACGACGCGCCAGGTTGCGCCGATCATTTCTTTTGGTAGCACGAGCCGGATTGCCTTGTTGCGGCGATTGATGAGCAGCAACCTTTTTCCTTTGGAGGTGACGATCGCCTGTTGCGTGAGCGCATCGGCCGCGTCGGGGTCGGTGCCGGACAGGCCGCTTTCGACGAACCTGTCGCCCGGGCCAAAATTTTCTTTCAGCAACCGCAGCACCCAATACCTTGCATTGGGCCGGCCGTTTTTCCAGTCGATCATGCTTACGCTCGGATATTGGGTGGGGTAGCCAACCAGTTGCGATTCGCCGACGATGTCGATGCCCATGTGCGCGAGGCCGAGCCAGGTGTAAGCGTACAACGCTCCGGAAAGGGGCCAATATGCATCGGGTATCGGGGTCTTCCTATCGGGCACATCGTTGTCGTTATCGAGGATGCTGCCGAGCTCATCGATGGTCGTCCTGGTTGTTGGCGAAAGCCTTTTGCGGATGCTTTCGATGAACCGGGTAGCGTTGAGAAAGCCATCGGCGCGGTCCCAGAACGTGTACTGCATGACGTCGGCGCCTTGCCCCGTGCTACCGATCGCATAGAAATGGTAAGAGATCATGTCCAGCGGAGCGCCGCCCCTGTGATTTTTTGGGTTGAGGAAATACTCGAACCATTCCGGCCGGTTGGGATCGGCGAGCGCCAAGCCCACAAATTTCGTGTCGGGCGATTCCTTTTTGATTGCCGCGGTGACGGCGTCGTACAGCCGGGTATAGCTTTTCGCGGTGTTACCGTGTTCGAAGTCCACCTCGTTCAGCACCTCCCAGTATGGAATGCTATAATGATACCCGGACTGGTGACGCTGGCCCAGTTCGTCCGTGAAGCCGCCTTTCGTATACCAGCTGTACAAACGGGCATAGTAGTCTGCGATCTCGCGGTAGGTGGTGTCGCGGGGTATGCTGCCCTGCGTATAATTCCAGAAGACCGCGTAGGGGTCGTCGGGGTAGGTGACGGGCACATCCGTCCTGTACATCCACGCGGGAATCGTGCTGAAGTTGAGGATCACGGAATGTCCTTTGGTGGCATCCAGGAAGTCGAGGGTCATGGGATCGATGACGCTGAAGTCCCAAAATGTCTGTTGGCGAGTGGGAGGCTTTAATTCGGCGACACCGAGACGGGGATAGGGCAGCCAGGGAACGTAGCGAACGTAGTCGCAGCCAAGCGCGTGAAGCGCTGTGAAAATGGAATCGTGCAGGGCGGATCCGCGGCGGAGCGGCGGGTTGACAACCACCTGCAGCGTCAGCGTGGTTTTTGAGATCATCTCCGTCTTGTCCCACCGGGCCGAGACCGTATCGGGCGCCGGCTGTTGTGCGTGGCCGGCGAAAGCCAGGAGCGTTAGCGGGAGCCAGTGGCATCTCTTCATGCGATAAAGTTCGTGAACGCGGTCGCATCTCCAAGCGCGCCGCGGCGAAATCGCAAAAAGGGAATCTATTATCTCAAAAATTGCATCTGTGATCCGGGTCCGGGTAATAGATTTATGACCATGAAGATCGGTTTATTCGCCATCGGGCTGGACACCTACTGGCCGCAGTTCGAGGGTTTGGAAGCCCGGCTGAAAGGCTATTTGCGGATCGTCGAAGCGAACCTGGCGAAGTTGCACCCGGATATCGTCAATGTCGGGCTGATCGACAACGTCGACAAGGCGTTCGCGGCGGGAAAGGTTTTCCGGTCGGAGGATGTGGAGTTGATCTTCCTGTACGTTTCGACCTACGCGCTTTCATCGACGGTGCTTCCCGTGGTTCAGTCGGCGCGGGTGCCGGTGATCGTGCTGAATTTGTCGCCCGCTGCGGCGATCGACTATGCCCGCCTGAACGCACTGGAGGGCCGCACGCGGATGACAGGCGAGTGGTTAGCGCATTGTTCGGCCTGTCCGGTACCGGAGATCGTCAATGTCTTCCATCGTGTCGGTATCCCGTCGCACCAGGTAACCGGAATGCTGGAGAGCGACGAGGGTTGCTGGGCCGAGATCGGCGAGTGGGTGGAGGCTGCGCGGGTCAGGCATGTGATGCGGTTCAATCGTCTTGGTCTGATGGGGCATTATTACAGCGGCATGCTGGATGTCTATACCGACCTGACACAACAATACGCCGCTTTCGGCGGGCATATCGAGTTGCTGGAGGTGGAGGAGCTGGCCGCACTTCGAAAGGTGGTCAGGCCAGGGGATGTCGGCGGGCGGGTGCGGCTGTTTCGGGAAGTTTGCGATGTCTTGCCGGAATGTTCGCCGGCGGACCTGGAGCAGGCCGCGGTGACTTCGCTTGCGCTCGGGCAACTGGTGGAGAAACACAAGCTGGGTTCATTGGCTTACTATTATAAAGGGACGGGCAACCCGGACAACGAGGAGACGATCGCCTCCATCATCCTGGGTAACTCCTGGTTGACGGCCAATGGCGTGCCGGTGGCGGGTGAATATGAAGTGAAGAACGTACAGGCGATGAAGATCCTGGACACGCTCGGCGCGGGAGGATCGTTCACAGAGTTCTATGCGATGGATTTTGATGCCGATGTGGTATTGATGGGTCATGACGGTCCCGGGCATATCGCCATTGCACAGGGAAAGACCATTGTCCGGCCGCTGAATGTCTATCATGGCAAGGTTGGGAGGGGGCTGTCGGTCGAGATGTCCGTGAAGACAGGTCCGGTCACGCTGTTATCCGTAGTGGAAAAAAGAGGCGGCGGTTTATTCCTGCTGGTGGCGGAAGGGGAGACGGTCGGGGGGCCGATCCTGCAGATCGGGAATACCAATAGCCGGTACCGGTTTGCGGGTGGCGCAAGGAATTTTGTCACCAGGTGGAATTCGCACGGCCCCGCGCATCATTGTGCGGTTGGGGTGGGTCATCTTGGTTCGACCCTGGAAAAATTTGCCGCGCTGGTCAACATGGAAATGATAAAAGTGTGTTAGATTGAGAGAAATTGGGGCATCGCCTGCATGGTCAATTACTACCGATACCTGCCGGTCAGCAAAGAGGATCAACAGTGGGGTCTGTCGGTCCTCAATGCGGGGTGTACGCGCATCGATGCGGGACAGGAATATCCGTACCGCCAGCATCCGGGCAAGTATTACTTCAACTGGAGTAACGGGCGGGTCTTGAATGAATACCAAATCATCTACATTGCCCGCGGAGAAGGTTCTTTTCAATCGGCCAGCGTCCCCGAGACTGTCGTACACGCGGGATCCGTGCTGCTGCTGTTCCCGGGTGAATGGCATCGGTTCAAACCCAACAGCGAAAGCGGCTGGGACGAGTATTGGGTAGGTTTCACGGGCGATGTAGCGGACAACCTGGTCCTGGGGAGGTTCTTCGAACCGAGTCATGCGGTCCTTTCGATCGGGTTCAGTGCCGAGGTGGTGACCTTATTTACAGACGTTATTGCACAGACGCGAACGGAGCGGCCGGGATACCAACCTTTTGTTTCGGGCATGTTGCTGCACCTGTTGGGTTGCGTGTATTCGCTGCACAAACAGCAATGTTTTAGCGATGCGGACGGATTTAAAAATAAGATGGAACAGGCGATCATGTTGTTGCGTTCGGGGATCGACGAGGGCATCAGCATTCATGAGATTGCCGACGAGCTGAATGTCAGCTATGCCTGGTTCCGCAAGTGGTTCAAGCTCTACACGGGTATGGCGCCGCAGCAGTACATTATTCAGCTGAAAATGGAAAAGGCGAAAGTGCTGCTGGCGGATTCCGGGAATTCTATCAAGGGGATCGCGTATCAACTGCGGTTCGAACATCCCCTGTATTTTTCAAGATTGTTCAAGGAGAAGGTGGGCGTTTCGCCCGAGCGGTACCGACAGGGGTTGGGATAGGGCGGCATTAACTTTTATTCGACGGGCGGCTTGCGAAAGACCTTGATCTCGACGCGCATGTTCTGGTCCATCTCCGCAGCGGTGGTAGGGTGCGGGTTAACAGACCGCGTATTTCCCAGACCCTTGTAGCGCAGGCGGGTCGAGTCGAAGCCGCTCTGGATCAGCAGGTCGTATATGTATTTGGCGCGCTGGACGGATAGTTTGAACAGCGGGTCTTTTGGCGGCAGCGGCGGGCCGGGGGCATTGCAGAAGCCATCGATCTCGAGATACCGGTCGCTGTATGTCCGGAGGTTCCTGATAGTAGTGGGCATGGCTTCGCGCGCGGCATCGGTGAGGACCGGCGTGTTGGCGATGAAGTTGATGTTATCGAGCGACAGGGTGGTGTCGGGTTCTCCATCGGGATGGGTGGGCGGCGGAGTGTCGACGCGCGCTACTGCGGTCGCCGGTTTGTCATGATAATAGACGATGACGACGACGCGGCGGCTCAGGCTGTCGTCACCGGGAAGCGGTTCGGATTTGCCGCGGCCTTCGAAGTGATTTGCCTGCGGTCGTTCCTGCGGAAGAAAGTGCATCACCCACAGCATCACAGCGCGGGCACGTCTTTCGGACAAATGCTGGTTATAAGCGCGGCCTCCGACCGTATCGGTATAGCCGATCACTACTGCCGAGTCGACGAGATAGGGATTGCCGGAGCCGTAGGTAGAGTCAGCCGGGCCATAATCCTTCAGATGTTGCATGAAATAATTCCGGATAACCTGAGAGTCCCGCGCGTGTATGTCGCTGCGGTCGAAGCCGAAATGGAATAAAAGAGTATCGGCCTTTTGCTGCTGCGCATGAGTATGCAGGACCGCCAGCGGCAGCAGGAGAAAGAGTACTGATTTGTTTAGGAAAGGCATCGGCACAATTTAAGAAAAAATAGGGTAGGAGGGGCTGACGGGCGTCAATGGACAAGCGTGGCGACAGGTCATCACCGCGCCGGGTCGGGTACGGAAATTCGTGAGGGTTGACTCGCGTATTTTACGGCAGATGGGCAAAATCGATATCGGGCGGGGAACGGCGCGCGTTGGGTCGGTCGAGCCAGCTGTCGAGCGGTGTCGGGGAAGATAGGAAGCCGCCGTTGCGGAGCCAGAGGCCGTCGCTGTCCGAACCGCCGGCATAATCGAGGCGATAGCCTTTGCGGGCGGTGTTGTCGCCGGTGAAACGGGCGCGTGTGAGGGGAGTCCAGCGGCCCGCGGAATCGCGGATCCATTGGTTTGAAAAGAATGCGCGGCGGCCCTGGTCGCCGTAGTCGGGCTCGAAGTTTTCCAGAAAAGAATGGAGGTGCTCCAGCCAGGTGTAGGTGGCGGGACGGTCCCAGCTGGCGATGAGGCGCCAATCTGCTGTTTCGGGGGTGTAGAACCAGGCGGTAAATCGGGTGAAGGAAGCGGCAGGGACTGATGCGGCTGCGGAGGCAGGGACTGATGGGCTGGAGGAGACAGGGACTGATGGGCCGGAAGAGGCAGGGACTGATGGGCCGGAGGAGGCAGGGACTGATGGGCCGGAGGAGGCCGCGGGTGCGGTCATGGGTTGGGCGCGCAGGAGAAAGCGATACGTGCGACCTGCGACCCAGGGATAGACGAGGTAGCTCTGTCCCCCGGAGCCTTCATCGCCGAAGGTGCCGGCATGAACGTCGGCGCCCTTTTTCACCAGTCGGACCCTCAGGCTGTCGGGAATGGCGGAGGGATTGTCGATCGCAAAGGGACTCCACACCGAAAACAGGATGCGGCGCTCGGTCGGGCTGTTCACCTGCATTCCGAAATAGCCGTCGCTGAAACCATCCGCCATAAAATACGAGCCGATGACATCCTGGTCGACTGGCACGGTGACTTCGTTGTAGAACCACTCGACAGAACGAGGCGGCGCGGGGGTGTGGTCGGCAGAACGCGGCGACACGAGGGATGCGTCGGTAGAACGCGGGGACACGAGGGATGCGTCGGTAGAGCGCGGCGACACGAGGGATGCGTCGGTAGAGCGCGGGGTCGAGGAGGGGGCTCCGACAGGAGATGATGCGGTCTCGTCGGAGGCCGGGATGGCATAATTGAGATGAACAGAGGGTCCGCGGCGGCCCCAATAAAAGAAATTGCCTTTGTTGTCGGGGACAAAGGCCATGGGACCT
>DASZYU010000159.1:0-4834 GCA_035545215.1 Puia sp. | reverse complement strand
ACCGAGGAAGCTTTTAATTTTTACAAGAAGGTGTTCGGGACCGAGTTTGCGTCGCCGATCGCGCGGATGAAGGACATACCGGCACAGCCGGGCATGCCGCCGCTGCCCGAAAACGAGAAGAATGCGGTTATGCATGTGGATCTGCCGATCATCGGCGGGACGCACCTGATGGGCACCGATATGCTCGAGTCGATGGGTCACAAGCTGAAGGTGGGGAACAATACGACCATCTGCCTGGAGCCCGATAGCAAGGAAGAGACGGACAAGCTTTTTAAAGGACTGTCGGCCGGAGGATCGGATATCCAGGCTCCGCAGGATATGTTCTGGGGTGCTTACTGGGGCACCTGCCTGGACAAGTATGGGGTCCGGTGGATGTTTAACTACACGAAGAAATAGAAATTTCGGAATGGGCGCCGGGCAGGTCACAGTAGCCGGAAAGCGTCCCCGTCGAAAAGTCCGAGGTCGCTGAGTTTGAGGTGGGGGATGACCAGGAGGGCCATGAAGGACAGGGTCATGAAGGGCGCGGCGAGGGTCGAGCCGAGGGATTTTGCCTTGCGGTCGATGGCGGTGTACAGTTCGGCGACGCGCCAGGCGTCGTCCATGGACATTAGGCCGGCGACGGGAAGGGGCAGGAGTAGTTCGGAGGGGCCGCCGCGATGGGTTGAGGCGCCGGGAAGCGAGGCCCTGTCAGAGGCGCCGGGAAGCGAGGCCCTGTCGGAGGCGCCGTGGGCTGCGGAATGGTGGGGCGCGCCGGGACCAATTGGTTCGCCGGGGTCGACGCAGGAGAGGCCGCCTTTTTGAGCGACGATCAGGTTGACCGCGCGGCAGATGCTTTCGTCATCGACGCCGACAGCCACGATGTTGTGACTGTCATGGGCAACCGAGGAGGCGATCGCTCCGCGGCGGAGGCCGAAATTCTTAATAAACGATTTGGCGACGGGTGCGGGCTGATAGCGGTTGACGACGACGATCTTCAGGATGTCTTTTACCGGGTTGGCCTGGAGACAGCCGTCACGGATGGGGATATCGGCGATTGGCAGGATCAATTTGTTCGTGATGAGCTGGCCGTCGAGCGCTTCGATGCAGTAGCATTGTTCGATGTTCTCCTGCTCGCCCCATTTGTCAAGGGGATAGGCGAAGTCGGCGGGCTCGTGGGGTAGGGCATTGAAATTATTGATGGGGCCGGCCGGAACCGCGGAAGAAATGGATGCGGGGGCGGAGGAATTGTTCGTTGCGGGGTGAGCGGAAGAGGCTGAAGAAGGGACGGCGCCGGACGGGATATGCGTTTTGCCGTCGGAGGCGACCAGCTCGCCCTTTATATAGGTCGCGCGTACATGAAACTGCCGTAGGTCGTCGACCAGGATAAAATCTGCGGGATCACCGATGCGCAGCAGGCCGCTGTCCAGCCGGTAATGGCGCACCGGATTAAGACAGGCGGCGCGAAGTACCTTGAACACGTCGATCCCCTTGGCCACCGCGCGGGCGCAAAGCTGGTTGATATGCCCGACGAGCAGGCTATCAGGGTGTTTGTCGTCGCTGCAAAACATCATCTGGTCGGACCAGTCGCTGAGCAGGTGGACCAGGGCCTCGAAGTTCTTCGCGGCGCTGCCTTCGCGGATCAGTATTTTCATTCCATAGCGCAGCTTGTCCAGGGCTTCTTCGGCGGTGAAGCATTCGTGGTCCGTGCTGATCCCCGCCTCGATGTACTCGCGCGCCTGCTCACCGCGGAGCCCGGGAGCATGACCGTCTACAGGCAGCCCGAGATGGTGGGCGGAAGCCAGCTTGTCCATTACTTCCGGGTCCCTGGCCAGTACGCCGGGAAAATTCATCATTTCGCTGAGGTAGCGGATGTCTTCGCTCGCCAGGAGGCGGGTAACGGCTGTGGTGTCGAGGGTGGCTCCGGCAGATTCGAAACGGGTGGCGGGCACACAGCTGGGTGCGCCAAAATTGAAATAGAACGGAACCGTCTTCCCGTTGGCGATCATGAATTCGATGCCGGGGAGACCGCATACGTTGGCGATCTCGTGGGGGTCGCTGACGGTGGCGATGGTGCCGTGTACGACGGCCATGCGCGCGAATTCGGAAGGAATGAGCAGCGAGCTCTCGATGTGGACGTGCGCGTCGATGAATCCGGTCAGGATGAAGGGTCCGGAGGGGGTGGTGTCTGCGGGGCCGGAGGAGGTGTCGGAAGATGCGTTAGCGGCGGCGTCGTCGTCGGCGGCGGCGGATGCGGCGGCGGTGGGCGTGATCCGGCGGATAAAGCCTCCCTCGACGAGGATCTCGACCGGAGTAATCTTTTGTTCTACAATGTCCACCAGCTGGCCTCGAATTTGCATTTGCTTAACTAAAATTTACCCACGAAATAACGTTAAATTTGTGACATGGCTAAGCCCCTGTTCATGGTTCGTATCCTTGTCGCTATTTCCCTGCTCACTTTCCTATTTTTCCCCGCTCGTGCTCAGTCCGTCCAGGAGGTAGTTGCGCATCATATCGAGGCGCTGGGCGGAAAAGAAAAGCTGCAATCCCTCAATTCGGTCTACCAGGAAGGCACAGCCGTTTTGCCCAGCGGCGCGGAGATGACGTTGAAGACCTGGCGTATCTTCGACCGCCTGTACCGGGAAGAGCTGGATTTCGGGGTGGGCAAGATCGTGGTGATCGTCACACCGAAGCAGGGTTGGGTGTCCGGGCCGAGCACGGGCGGTGTTTTCAAGCCGATGCCGGAGGCGCAGGTGAAGGCCTTGCAGATGGAGATCGACCCCGCGGGTGCGCTTGCGGACTATGCGGCGAAAGGAAACAAGGTCGAAAGCGCCGGTCTCGACACAGTGGGCGGCCACCATTGTTCTGTCGTTAAGGTGTGGTTCCCCAACAATCAGTTCATTCTCTATTCCATCGATATGAAGACCGGGTACATCCTGCGCGAGCGGCGCAAGGCGGGTGGTATTATGGGCGAGGCGAGCAGCGATATCGGTTGGCACCCGCCCGCGGACGGAAATATCGATATCCGGTTTGACGACTACCGGAATACGCGCGGAGCCTACGTCTTTCCCTTCGGCATGTCTATCGCCGGTCTGGGCCGCGTCAATATCCGAAAGATCGAAGTGAACGGGACGGTCGACGCCAATGCACTGAGCAAGCCGCCGAAATAGTGGCGGGCGTGAGGCGACGGTCCACGGCTGAAGACCCGCGCCGGGCGGGCGGTTGAACAATAATCCCCGTAGTTTTCCGTTATCCACGGTAGAGTTTCGATCCAATTTCCTATTAATAAACTTGTTCTTATGATCAGGAAGAGCATTGCTTTCCTCTTATTGACCCCTTTATGCCTGACTGTTTTTTCCCAATCCTTTGTCGGTTATGGCTACGACAATTATTCCGGTGTCAATGGAGTGTTACTGAACCCCGCCGTACTGGCCGACAGCCGGTATAAAGTGAATGTCAACCTTTTCGCCATCAGCGGGCTGGCAGGGAACAATGCCTATGAGATGGACCGCAGCCGTCTGTTCGGGTTTCACCTCAACAATCTCGCCGAAGGAAACGGCTTCTACAAAAGCACCAATACCGATTTCAAATATCTTTACAGCAATGTGGACATCCTCGGTCCTTCGGCGACCATCAGTCTGACGCGCAAGGATGCCATCGGGATCATAACGCGTATGCGGTCCATGAGCAATGTTTACAATCTCGGGGATTCGCTGTTCCGGCTGATCGGAGTCGGCAACCCGAACTATTACAACCTGAATATCCTGAACCGCAGCCTTCAGATGAAGGCCAATGCGTTTGCCGAGGCGGGCGTCTCCTACAGCCGTGTCATTTTCAAGGGTCCGCGGGATGAGATGAAGCTGGGCATCACCGGAAAATACCTGGTTGGGCTCGGTTACGGAAGCCTAAGCTCGGGACCGATACAGATACAGGTCGATCCCAATAACAATATCCTCAACCTGAACGCGGACGTCATCGCGCAATACTCGGGGAATATGGATAATGCAGCCAGCGGTATGCATATTTCGGACGTTTTTGGCAAGCAAAGCGGTCACGGCTGGGGCGTCGACGTCGGGTTTGTCTATGAAGTGAAAGGCGAGGATCCTTCGATCGATAAGTTCCGGTTGGGTTTTTCGGTGACGGACATTGGTTCGATCCGCTATACGAATTCCACGAACAGCCAGGAATATACCCTTACCGCAAATGGGGCAAATGCGCAACAATTCGGTATACAAAAGGGAGAAAATCTGAGCAGCTATTTCAACCGGCTCAAAACGTCGGGTCTCGTGGTCGTCAAGGGGGTAGCCCCCATGGCCACGGTCAATTTGCCGACGGCGCTGCACCTGAATTTCGACTACCAGATCTACAAGCGGCTGTTCATCAACGGGGACATCCTTTTCAATATGGTGTCGACCACCAGTCCAACCAGCCCCAATTATGTGTCGACGGCGACCGTGACGCCCCGGCTGGAGAAGAAATGGATCAGTATTTATTCGCCGGTCAGCTACAATGTCAATGGCCAGCTGAACTGGGGCGCGGGAGTCCGGCTGGGACCCGTGTTCGTCGGCAGCGGGAGCGTGCTGTCCAGCCTGTTCAAGCAGCGGTTGCAGACGGCGGACGCGCATATCGGGCTGACCATACCGATCTTCCAGCATGGCAGGAACGAAGACAAGAAACATAAAAAGACCGATACGGTTTTCAATAAACTGAACAATGACCGGGACGGTGACGGCGTCATCGATTCGAAAGACAATTGCCCGGACAGCGCGGGTCCGATTGCACTCATCGGGTGTCCCGACCGGGATGGCGACGGGGTGCCGGATAACCAGGACAAATGCCCGGATGTGAAGGGGTCGCC
>DASZYU010000158.1:0-2574 GCA_035545215.1 Puia sp. | reverse complement strand
GTCGTGGATCGTCATCACGAGCGCGTGTTGCCCGAGCAGGAACCGTACCCATGCCTGTGTCGCCTTCGAATGCCGGGCCATATTGTTGACCGCCTCTTTGAAAATGAGGTAGAGGTCGCGTCTTTCCTGCATATCGAGCTTAAGCTGTTCGACTTCGGGTTCAACCACTGCCTTGAGCTCGATGTCGCGGGCTTCGAGTAGTCCCGAAGCATAGTGAAGCATCCTGGGAAGCGCCTCACCGAGCGTCTCGATATCGGGGTCGATGCTCCAGACGATCTCGCGCATCGATTCGGACACCTGTTGGCTGTCCTGATAGATCCTTTCGAGCAGCTGGCCCACCGCAACGTCGTTGTGCAATTGTCTCCTGGCCAGGAGGCTGCTTAGGCTGATGTTGGTCAGGTTGGCGCCTACTTCATCGTGCAGATTGCGGGATATTTCGGCGCGTATCTGCCGGGATTGTCTTTGCTGGCGGATGCGGTAGCGGTAAAAGGACCAGGCGACGGAGGCGATCCCGATGAGCAGCAGGGCATAGAACCATCCGGTCCGGGTGAAGGGCGGATCGATTTGAAAAGCGAAGGCGGCGGGTGCCGGGTTCCATACGCCATTACCGGTGGCCGCCCTTACAAGAAAGGTGTACCGGCCCGGCGGCAGGTGGCTGAAGTTGATTTGTCGTTGTTTGCCCGCCGGCATCCACCCCGTATCGGCGCCTACCAGTCGCCAGGCATAGCGGATGGACGGCCCGTCGGCGAGGTCCACCGCGGCATAGCGGATCGTGATGTCGTTCTCCCCGGCGTGGAAGGTTGAAAGGCTATCGGTGTCGAAGGAGCGCGAATTGCCATTGACGGACACGGAAGTGATCAGGGGGCGGGGAACGTGTCCGTCAGGAGCGATGGCGGCGGGATTGAAATAAAAATATCCGCCGTGTCCACCGTTGTACAGGCGCCGGGTGACGCGATCGTAGAGGAAGGCGGCCGTCAGCCAGGTCATGGGGAGCCCGTTGGCTTCGGTATAGTTGAGAAAGGTCTCGGTCGACCGGTTGAAACAAGCGAGCCCGCCTTCTGTCGCCAGCCAGATCCTGCCTGCCGAGTCTTCAAAGAGGCTACCGGTGAAGCTGTTGACGAGTCCGTTGTCGTGACCGAACACTGTTACCGACTTCGTGGAGGGAACGAAGCGCACCAACCCGCAGGTGAGTGAAGAAAGCCAGAGGACGGAATCGCCTTCGATGGTCATCCCGTTGAGCGCCCCGATGTGCTGGTGGTCGGTGGCCGGCAGGGGTATGACTGCAAAGCGGCCGGAGGCGCGGTGCCATCGCACGAGATCGTTGCTTGCATCGCTGACGACCCAGAGATCGCCCTTGCCGTCTTCGGCAAATGCGAGCGGATATCGCAATGGGTATCCGTCAGGGCTGTTCCCGCGATAGTAGTAAAAGCGGCGGCTTGCGCTGTCGAAACAGCAGACGCCCTTTCCTTTTCCGAGGCCCATCCACACCAGACCATGACTGTCCCGGAACTGCGTGGTGACTGCGACCTGATCGAGTTCGGCGGGTTTGCCGGGGTAGGGAGGCATCCGGCCATTCGAGTGGGAGGACAGGCTATACCAGAATAAACCTGTCTGGGTGCCGACCCAAAGCGTATCGGCATCGACCTGTCTGACGTTCCAGGTGAAATCGGCCCAGGTTGCGATACGCGTGTGCTGAAGCCGGTGTTGTTGCTGCCGGCCGGTCGTCTCGTCGACGCTGAAGAAACCTTCGCCGTAGGTGGCGATCCAGAGCCTGTGGCCCCAGCTGCTGAAGGAGGTTGCCTCGTATTTGATGGGTGTGCCGGAGGATCGCCCGAGCAGGGTGATCCCGGTGAAACACTGGCGGCCCGGGACGATCTTCTTCAGGCCGTCGCGGATGGTGGCGAGCCACCAGTTGCCCTGGTCGTCGCGCAGCGCGGACGTGTATTTGCGGTCCTCGAGGAGGGGTTGCGAGATGGAATCCAGGACGGGCGTTCCGCCGCGCCAGCGGAGCGAGAGGATGGCGAGGCCATAGTTGTGAAAGAGCAATAGTATCTTCGCGGAGTCGACGGCTGCGATCCGCTGCGACCATAACGTATAGGGATAACTGTTATATCGGAACAGGCGCCTGCTGCATTCGCGGCCGGATTCGTCGAACAGCAGCAGACTGTCCCCGTGCAGCAGGAGGAAATAGCGATCGAACACCTTGAAAAGGCGGCTCGAAACAAAGCCTGCCGGCATGGGCGGCGCCGAATCCAGCAAGCTCAGGAAAGCCAGGCGCCTCAGTTCGGGTGAGGTGGCGGTGTCGGCGGTCGAGTCGGACCCCCGGGGGCAGATGCGCCAGGCGTCGTGCAAACGCACGAGGACATCGCCGCTGGACAACGGCCAGACCTTTTCGGTAAAGTTGGCCCGGTTCTGCGTTACCTGGTCCCTGGTGAGACCGGACCGGATCGCCCTCCGGAAGCGTCTCAGCGAATCGAAGACCAGGATGCAATTCCTCGAGACGGCCCACAGGTTGTAATGGGCATCGGTCGTGAGGCTGACGATGGCATTGTCGTATGTATCGAGGCCTTCGCC
>DASZYU010000157.1:0-6939 GCA_035545215.1 Puia sp. | reverse complement strand
GTACGATGTCGCGGCTTCAGGGAACCGCACGAACGTGGTCGTGGCTGTAGCCAAAGCCTGCAGGAAGTACGGCATCCGGCTCGGGCTGTACTATTCGCTGTGGGACCGTCACCTCAACCCCAATCCGCGCGACACGGCCGGCGACAAGGCGTACAATGACTATATGATCGCGCAATTGACGGAGCTGATCGGCATCACCCATCCTTACTCACCGATCGTCGAGCTATGGCTGGATGCTGGTTGGGAGAAACAACGGTCACGATGGCCGATTGCCAGGATCTATACGCTGGTAAAACGACTCGAGCCGCAATGCCAGGTCGGCGTCAACTGGTCCATCGGCCGACCCGATAACCCCGATCCGGATTCGACCTGGGTCCTGCCCACCGAACAGCGAACGGGCTACCCGATCCGCTATTTCCCGAGCGATTTTCGCATGGGCGACCCCTATCTGCCTGCGAATCCCGACCCCAAGCTGTTCGCACATGACGGCAAGTTGTATTATATGCCGTGGGAAACAACGGTCTGCATGAGTGGAAAATGGTTTTACAATACCCTGGACACGGTTTATAAGACACCCGAAGAACTGTTGCGGCTGTACACTGTCGCGACGGCACAGGACAATGTCCTGATCCTCGATTGCCCACCCGACCGGACGGGGAAGTTGCGCGAGAAAGACCGGCGATTGCTGTTCGCGTTGCGACAGCTGATCGACCGTGCCACGAAAAAATAAAAGACATTTTTGTCTTTTATTCGTCAAACGCGGCGTATCTTTGCCGTGATGTTCAGGCAGGATATCACCGTACTGCTGGAGAACGCGCGGATCGGGGAATTCAGCCGGCGGCTCGAGGACAACCGCCTGTTCCTGCGGCGGACATAAAAAATTCAATCTTGTTATGGATATTTCTAACATAGAAGATATACGGTCATTGGTCGACAGGTTTTATGATAAAGTGCGGGAGGACAAGGTAATCGGCCCTATCTTTATCGGTGCCATCGGAGATCATTGGCCCGCGCACCTCGATAAGATGTATCGCTTCTGGCAGACGGTCCTGCTCGAAGAACACACGTATTTCGGCAGCCCGTTCGCGCCGCATGCGCAGATGCCCCTGGAAGGCCGTCACTTCGACGCGTGGCTCGGTCACTGGAGCGCCACCGTCGACGAGTTATTCGCTGGTCCCAGGGCCGAAGAAGCCAAATGGCGCGCGGGAAAAATGGCCGAAATGTTCCTCTCGAAGATCCTCTATTACCGGAACAATAGCGCAAGACCCATCTTATGAGCACCGGTCAACCGTATGCCGCCGTGGCGGCCCTGGCTTTTTTTTGGTGCGGAGCGGTAGCATCGATCAGTTTTCTCGAAGCATGGCTGAAATTCAAGGCGCCGGGTGTGACCATACCGGTGGGCCTAAGCATCGGTCGCCGCGTATTTTCGGCGCTGAACAAGGTCGAATGGGTATTGGCTGCCGGCTCCGCGGCATGCGGCTTCCTGGGAACCGGCGGATGGCGGCCCGGGATGGGCTGGCTGATCGCCGCGATCGCGATCCTGCTGATCGAAACGGTTTGGCTGCTGCCGGTGCTCGACCGGCGGGCGGCCGCTTACATACAGGGATACACGCCCCCGTCTTCTACTATCCACGTGGCGTTCGTGACGGCCGAGCTGCTGAAGGTGGGCTGCCTGGCGCTCGCGGGAATAACTATTTTAAAGCTGTTATAAGGGGAACATCCAACACACTACCGTCTGTGAGATCGTCGCGCGGGACGCCGACATTTTTGAAAGATACGCCATCGATTTTTGCTGCAACGGCCACAGGACACTGAAGCAAGCGTGTGCAGATCCGGACCAGGCCGCTATGGTGGAAGCGGCTTTGCGGGACCTTCCCGAATATCCGCCGGCTCAACGAAAGCGCGGCCGAGCTGATCCTGCACATGAAACGCGAGGAGTTGGTCCTTTTCCCCTATATCCGCAAGATGGTCCGTACGGGCAAAAAGCCGGTGGCCGTTTTCGGCACGTGCACCACGTGCCTGTTCGGCATCGCTATCGCTGCGCGCGCAGGAAACCCACGAGTGTCGATAGGTCCTGCTGGGTCAGGATCCCGCCATACGCAGGCATATTGCCGCCGCCATTGACGATCCGGATCGTCATCTCCTGGGCGCTAAGCCGCTGGCCAACGAGGGTCAGTTCTGGTCCGGCCTTACCTCCGTAGCCGTTGACCCGGTGACAGTATTCACAACCCCTGCTGTAAAACAGGTGCGAACCCGCGACGACGGTCGAGTCGGGATGCGCCGGACGGATGGCGGCGACGGGCAACGGCTTCGCATCGAAGTCGGCGGACCACGGATGTTGCAGGCCGAGCACCAGCAGGCTGACGACAAAAACAAATACGCAGATGACGCCGAACATGGCCCAGGGACGCCTCAGCGGGCTACGCTCGCCTTTGTTCGACAAAAATGGTATGACGAACAGGATGATCACCGTGAGCGTCGGACCGATCGTCATCGCGGCCGACTCGATCTTGTGCGGCATGAGCGCAAACAGCGCAAAGAACAGCACCATGTACCAGTCGGGAGCGGGTGAGGTGTGTATATAGGTGAGGTCCGGCGCCGTCGTCAGATCCGGCGCGCCGCGCAGCCAAGCAAAAAGAATGATCAGGATCACGATGATGCTGCTGAACAGTACGTCGCGCCAGGCGGCGTTCGGCCAAAAAGGGATCGCATATTTTTTCAGGTAATCGTCGTACCATTTGCGATAGGTCTTCGGGTCCACCAGCCTGCCGGCTTTGGGCGGCTCGGAGATTCCCGTCTTGAACACCAGGTAAAGGTGCAGCGCAATGAAAATAAAAATAAAGGCGGGAATGATAAAGACATGGTAGGAAAAAAAGCGGGTGAGGCTGTGCCCCCCGATCGTATCCCCGCCCAACAGCAGCCGGGCGAGATACTTTCCGAAAAACGGCACCCTGCCCAGTTGCTGCGCGGCCACGACGGAAGACCACACTCCATTCGAATCCCAGCGCAGCAGTTGCCCCGTGAAACCCATAAAAATGGTGAACAGTAACAGGAATACGCCGCTGATCCAGTTCATCTCCCTGGGAAACTTATAGGACGCGGTGATGTAGGTGCGGATCATGTGGAGACCGACGAGGATGATCATGGCGGAGGCGCCGTAGTAGTGCACGCTGCGCAGGATATTCCCGAACTTGGCCTGGTAGGTGATGAATTCGAGCGAATGATAGGCATTCGTGGAAGACGGCTGGTAGAGCAATGAAAGGGCTACGCCAGTGACTACCTGCAGGATGAACATGAAAAGCGTCGCGCTGCCGAACACATACATCCAAAGGCCGCGCGGTGGAACCGGGTGGTCGATCAGCGGGCGCAACAGGTCCATGATACCGATGCGGTCGTCGAGCCAGGCCCAGATGCGTCTGAAAAAATTCTTCATGGTAGTCGAATAAAGCGTTTGGTTCTCAGATCGAGGTGATCGGGAGCGGCGCGGTCTCCAGTTGTATCTCGTTGTTTCGGACCCGCACCTTGTATTCCGGCAGTCTTCGAGGCGGCGGACCGGCCGCGACGCTGCCGTCGCTGTAATACACGCCGCCATGACAGGGGCACATGAACAACTGGGCCTTTTCTTCCCACCTGACCGGACAGCCGAGGTGGGTGCAGTTCACGGCGAAGGCGGTATAGGTATCCTCATCGGTACGCCGCAGCCAGGCGGCAGATTTGGCGAGCATGCCGGCATAGGGCTCCGAGTCGGCATTCTCAAAGCTGACCAGTCTTGTGGTGCCCACGGGAAAATCGCCGACATGTCCCACTGTCCGCCACGAACTAGGTTTGCTTTCCAGCAACGGGGCGACGAGCGCGGCGATACAAGGCACCGCCATCACGGCTGCACTGATGGCGGCAATGCTGAGGCTCACGCGGGTCATGAACTGCTTTCGCGTAATTTCTTCGGGGTTGTCCGGGCTGTAAGCGGGCAGATGCTTTAATTCGTCTTTATTCATGGCGCAGATTGTTTATCCATCCAACGAGTGAAACGATGAACACGATCAAGCCACCGGCAGCGATCAGCCAGGTGGAGATCAGCCCCCAGCCGATAAAGGTCACGCCGATGGCCAGGAAGAAAGGCCAGTAAGTAGGTTCTGGCAAGTGGGCCGGTTTTGCCAAAAAGCGCTCGCCCGGCGGAGGCAGTTCCCCCGCCGGCTCAGAAGAAGGAAGCGCATCGGGCTGCCTGGAAGGCGGTAGTGCTTCTTCGGGATTGTTATCCGGTGTCATAAGCGACGTTTTATACGGTAATGGGCATATCGGTTTCTTTCTTTGACAGCCACCCGATCAGCAGACCCATCGACGCCGTCAGGTAAACAATGCAACAGGGCACCCACATGATCATCCCGCCGGTTTGTTGGTCGGTGAGGCCGATGCCACGGTAGACCCCGGGCCTCGCGAACGTGATCAGAAGTCCGAGCAGCGAACAACAAATGCATGCCGAAGCGAGGTAAACGACGGCCCGCAAGGGCGGCAGCCGGAACGAACGGCACGGGTTGATCACCGGCCACCAGAAGAGGACGCCGGCCGCAAGGAGGCTCGCGTCGTGCAGCAGCGGAATGATCCTGTCGGCGATCAGCCAGCGATGCGATGTTGCCACTGCAGCCGCAAGATGCGTCGACAGCGCGGGGCCCAGGGGTGCGCACCCGACGATATCCAATCCATTTCCCGCCGTTGCATTGTACCAGCCGGGTACATGCCAGATCCACATGACGGCAACGCCCGTGATCCAGGCGGCGAAAGGCAGCCTGGCCGTGATCCGCGACAGGGCGATCAGCGGCCGCGCCGAAAGACGATTCATCGGGATGGACAGGATCAGCAATGGCGCCACCAGCAACAGCAGCGACGTATGCCGGACCATGTGCGAACTGAATGGGGCATTCGCGTCCATCGCAGGCAGCGGGACCGCCACACAGGACGCGAGGAGAACGATAGCGATAAAAAACGACAGCGCGCGCATAATACAGGATTTGATTCAGATGGTGGTGAATTGAGGCAACACATAAACGACGGTAAAGACGAACAGCCAGACCACGTCCACAAAATGCCAGTATAAGGCGACCGTGCCGATCGCGCTTTTCGAATCGCGCAGGAAAGCCAGCACCAGGACGATCGAAAGAATAACGAGGCCGACCAGCACGTGCAGCCCGTGAAAACCGGTAAGCGTAAAAAAGCTCGCCCCGAATACGCTTCCGTTGAGCGTGATATCATCCCGGATCAGCCGGACATATTCGTTGCCCTGGCCGGCCAGAAATATGGCGCCGAGCACGATCGTGACGATCAGCCATCCTTTCAGCGCCGCGGGCTTGCCCCGGGTGTATCCGCGCTCCGCAAAGTGCAGCGTGATGCTGCTGGCGATCAGCACTGCGGTAAAGATCCCAGCCGTCCGGATATCAAGGCGGTCGAGCTCGTGAGGCTCGAAACCGGAATTGTACGCCATATACACAAAAGCCATGATCAGACAGAGGAAAAAGAAGGCCTCGGTATAAATGACCAATTGCATCATGGTCGTGTTTTCAGATTGGGTCATAAATCGCTGTTTTGGTGTTCAGGCCCGGTCCCGGCGGCAAGGCGGGATTGCTTCATGTCCCACCAGGCGCGACGGCTGACCACCGGCGGCAGATCGTCAAAGTTCTTGAGCGGTGGCGGCGAGGTCCTTGTCGCCCACTCCAGCGTATACGCATCCCAGGGATCTGTACCCGCGGCCCGGCCGTACCGACCGCTTTTCCAGATCAGGTAAACCAGCAGCAGGCCGGCTATGCCCATGACCATCGCCCCGACGGTGGAGATAAAATTCAACGCCTCATAGTAGGGCAGTTTCGGATAAGTGTAGACCCTTCTCGGCATGCCGATCATCCCCAGCACATGCTGGATGAGAAAGGTCAGGTTGAAGCCGATGGTCCAAAGCCAGAAGAACCACCTCCCGCCTCTTTCGTCGATCATCCGGCCGGTCATCTTCGGAAACCAATAGAATAAGGCCGCCAGCAGCCCCGAGACCGTCCCGCCGATGAACACATAATGGAAATGCGCGACCACATAATAGGTGTCGGTCAGTTGCCAATCGATCGGAAAGATCGCGAAGGCGATGCCGGTCAAACCCCCGATCGTGAACTCGATGAGAAAGGCGATGGCGAAGAGCATCGGCGTGTTGAACCGGATTTTGCCGCCGTACATCGTTCCCAGCCAGTTGAAGATCTTAACGCCGGTCGGTATCCCGATCAACATGCTTCCCGCCGAGAAAAACGAATTGAGCGTATTGCCCATTCCCACCGCGAACATGTGGTGCGCCCAGACGCCGAATGAAAGCAGCGCTATCGCCACACTCGAAGCCGCGACGAACGAGTAGCCGAAGATCTTCTTCCGTGAGAATACCTGGAAGACCTCGGACAACATGCCGAAGGCAGGCAGGATCACGATATAGACCTCCGGGTGCCCGAAGATCCAGAACAAGTGTTGCCAGAGCAATGCCGATCCGCCCCCGGCCGTATTGAAAAAATGCGCGTTGAGCTGGCGGTCGAGCAGCAGCATGGCCAGCGCGGCGTTCAGCGATGGAAAAGCGGCCAGCAGGAGGAAGGAATTGACGAACACCATCCAGACGAACAACGGTAGCCTGTTCAGCTTCATGCCCGGGATACGGTAATGAAGGACCGTGACGATGATATTGACCGAGGTCACGACGCTCCCGATACCGGACACCAGGAGGCCCATCGCGAAATAATCGATACCCGCATGAAAAGAATAATTGCGTTCGTTCAACGGCGCGTAGTTGAACCAGCCCGCGTCCGGCGCCCCCCCTGCCAGGAAACTGAAATACAGCAGCATGCCGCCGAAGAACGTCATCCACAGCCCGAAAGCATTGAGCCTCGGGAAGGCCATTTCATTGGCCCCGATCATCAGCGGCAC
>DASZYU010000156.1:0-4798 GCA_035545215.1 Puia sp. | reverse complement strand
CCTTGCTGCTAGTGCCCAGATAGCTGCTTTTGTCGGTCAATAGATGCCAGCCGGGACTGATCACCACTTCGTTGGTTTTGTACAGTCCGAGACCCGCCGGGTTGACGGTTGCCGCGCTGATGTCTCCGCCAAGAGAACCCATGGCACCGCCGATGGCTTGTTCGCGTGCTGTTCCCGACGGGACTGTCCAGGAGTAACGGAGGACGTCTGTCGGCAATTGGCCTTTGGATTCGAGACAAAGAAACAATCCTGCGGCCAAAAAGCATTTATGCATGGCAAAGGTGTTGTGCCGGCGGGCCCGCTCAGTTAGCGACCGTGCCCGGGCGGTTAGCGCCCCGGTTTGAAGGGTATGAAAGAAGAATTTTTAGCGTCTGCCCGGCCGGAAACCGCCTCCGCCACCACCGCCGCCCATCGGACGGCTGAAGGACGGGGATGGCGAATAGCTGCGGGTGGGATTGCTGAACGAATTAGCGGGTCTGTAGCCGTTGTTGTTGGAAGGCCGGTAGAACGTGTTGTTCACTGCCCTTCCCGTACCCGACCGCTGTCTGTTGTAAGCGGAGGTGCCGCTCATCCCCGGACGGTAGTAGCGGCTGCCGGCGGTGCCGGTACGTGTCCTGCCATACAGCCCGTTGCGGTATGCTACCGAATTGAACGGCCGCAGATTGGAATAGATGGCGGTAGGTGTCGAATGGCCGACGACCATTACCGGACCGCCATAATAGGGATTGTAGAAATAGGGATTGTACCAGGAGTTCCACATAAAGTAGCTGTTCCAGGCCATATACGGGTCCCAGAAACCAACTCCGTAGCCGAGGCCGAAACCATACCCGAAACCGAGACCCATCGTGTAGCTGGGATAACCGAAACCGTAGGCAGGATAGCCGAAGCCGTAGCCTGCCGAAAATCCGGGGGAATAATAGTAAGAATCGTATGCGTTGTAGTCCTCGAACGTAGAAAAACGGGGGTCGGACATTGCCATGCGCACATAATTGTCGCTGGGGGCCGTCGAATAATAATCGCCCTGACCGCCGCCGGCGTATGCTGCGGCAGCCTTCGAACCGCCTCCGGAATAGTAGATGTCATCCGTATTCTGCGCATTGCGCGAAGAGGAGCAACTGGTCATGCCAATCACCAGGGCTGCGGCCAACAGGGTATATATTTGTCTCATGACGAGTTAATTTAGACGAAGTTGTTACATTTGCAACTTCCTGTTAAAGTTACAATAAATAACGAGCCTTAGCAGCAAAAAGTTAACATTTTCTTGTTAAAAGGTGATTAATATATCGGGGTATGAGCAAAGAAATCACGAGCCGGGCAGAAGACTACTCGCAATGGTACAACGACCTGGTGATCAAGGGCGGTTTGGCGGACCATTCGGAGGTGCGCGGGTGCATGGTCATTAAGCCGTACGGTTTTGCCCTGTGGGAGCGGATGAGGGACCAGCTGGACCGAATGTTCAAGGAGACCGGGCATGTGAACGCGTATTTCCCGCTGTTCATTCCCAAGAGCTTTCTCAGCAGGGAAGCGGCGCACGTCGAGGGATTTGCCAAGGAATGCGCGGTGGTCACGCACTACCGGCTGAAGAACGATCCGAACGGCGGCGGCGTCGTCGTCGATCCGGAGGCAAAGCTGGAAGAGGAGCTGATCATCCGTCCGACCAGCGAAACCATCATCTGGAATACGTATCGGGACTGGATCCGCAGCTGGCGCGACCTGCCCCTGCTGATCAACCAGTGGGCGAATGTCGTCCGCTGGGAAATGCGCACCCGTCTTTTCCTGCGTACCGCCGAATTCCTCTGGCAGGAAGGGCATACCGCACATGCCACGGCGGTGGAGGCGATCGCCGAGACCCGTCAGATGCTCGACGTCTATGCCACCTTCGCGGAAGAATACATGGCCCTGCCCGTCATCAAGGGAGTCAAGACGGAGAGCGAGCGGTTTGCGGGCGCCGTGGACACCTATTGTATCGAGGCGTTGATGCAGGACGGGAAAGCGCTGCAGGCGGGAACCTCGCATTTCCTGGGTCAGAATTTCGCGAAAGCCTTCGAAGTGCGTTTCTCGGACCGGAACAACCAATTGGATTATGTCTGGGCCACCAGCTGGGGCGTCAGCACGCGATTGATCGGGGGGCTCGTAATGGCGCACAGCGACGACGACGGGCTGGTGCTGCCGCCCCGTATCGCGCCGCTGCAGGCCGTCATCGTTCCGATTTACAAAGGCGCGGAAAGAAAGGAGGCACTGGATGCCAAAGGAAAAGAGATCGCCGCGCAGCTGAAAGCCGCCGGCATCAGCGCGAAATTCGACGACAATGACAACAATCGTCCCGGTTTCAAATTTGCAGAATACGAACTGAAGGGCGTGCCCGTGCGGATTGCGATGGGTCTGCGGGACCTGGATAATTCCAGCGTCGAGATCGCCCGCCGGGATACCCGGGAAAAAACCACCGTTCCGATGGAGGGACTGGCCGACCGTGTCGGCCGGTTGCTGGCCACGATACAGCAGGCGATGTACGACAAGGCGCTGGCGTACCGCTCGCAACATATCTCGGGTGCGGACAGCATGGCCGAATTCGAGCGGTTGCTGGACGAGAAGGGTGGCTTCGTGCTTGCGCATTGGGACGGCACGGCTGCCACGGAAGAGGCGATCAAGGATAAGACGAAGGCGACCATCCGCTGTATCCCGCTGGACAATCCGCAAGAGGACGGAAAATGTATCCTCACGGGCAGGCCCAGCAAACAGCGGGTGCTGTTCGCGCGTGCGTACTAGGTTGGCCTCGTATGATCGTACGGATGGGGCCCGGCTAATTCAAAACATTACCCATGGAACCGACGCAAAGCAATCTGTTCGAGCTGCAGGTGGACAATCTCTCCACGGTCTACCTGAAGGGGGCTGCCCGCTGGGCAAAATTCCTGACCGTCATCGGGTTCATCTTCTGCGGTCTATCGGTGGTGATGGCCATTCTCTTCGGGACGGTATTCTCTACTCTTTTCAGCAACCTGGGTTCCGGGGGGCTGGGCATGAGCGGCGCCTGGCTTGCGATCATCTATCTTTGTATCGCAGTGCTGAATTTCATCCCGTGTCTTTACCTGCACAATTTTGCCGTCCGGATGCTGGCCGCGCTGGAGAACCGCGACCAGGACCAGCTGAACAGGTCGTTCCGGAATATGCGGGCCTTCTACCGCTTTGTCGGCGTCCTGATGATACTCCTGCTGGGCATCTGGCTGCTGATCATTATTGTCCTGCTGGTGCTGACCGCCGCAACGCAGCGCGTGGCATAGCAGGGCAGTCGCGCGGGCGGGCGGAATGGTTAGACGGATCAACCAGCGATCTTCAGCGCGTTGCGTAGTAATTGTAATCCGTCAGCAAGGTCTGCAGGAACTCGAGCGAATCCTGGTCGCTGGATAGCTGCAGCTTGGATTTTATCCGCTCGGCGATGCGCATCGAGAGGTCGTAGTCGCCCGAGCGGCTGACCGATTTGATGATGCTTTTGAGCGTATTGATGTCCTTATCGCTGAGCTGCATCACCTGCGGATAGCGCGGCTGGTAGGTGTCGGAAACTTCGGTAAAAACGGTATCCTCCCAGGACGTCCGCGTGCGGGTATCGATCAGGATGGTGCCCGCGACCAGGTCGCCGATGCGCTGGGAATGCGTGGTCGACAGGACGCAGGCGAGCCCGCCGAATACGAAGATCGAATACCACCAGGGAACGGAGTTGTCGCTGATCGCCAGCATCACCCAAAAGGGAAAATCGATCGGCCGGAAGAGCCAGCGGATGAGGAACTGGCTGATGGTCGGCTGCCCTCCGTCGGCCGTGATGACCTTAATGCGCATCGCTTTTTTACCGATGCTCTGCCCGTTCAGGAAGATCTCGCACAGCAGGTGATAAAGCAGCGGCGGGAGCGCGAAGAGGATGATCATCCATACCTTCAGGCCCCAGAGCGGTCCGATCGCCGAAATAAGGAGTTTGGAGCCCAGGATATAATATGCGATGAACAACGCAAAATCGATCAGCCAGGCCAGGAGACGTTTGTAAAACGCCGGTATGGCGAACTCCACTTCGATATTGAAACCGGTATCCAGCCTGACGAGCGACATGAAGACGATTATATAATTTCGGGTTTACTCACTATATTACACGACCTAAATATAGATTTTTCCAGTGAGAGAAGGTCTCTTTATCAAGAAGAATATCGATAAATGGAAGCAGTACCAGTATGAGCCGGCGAGCGATCCTGACCAGATGGCCGCCGAGTTCACCGATCTCGTGAACGACCTGGGATATTCCAAGACCTTTTATCCGCAAAGCCGGGTGACCCAATACCTGAACGGGCTTTCCTCGCGCATCTACCTGGGCATTTACCGCAATAAACGCGAGGAGGTGTCTCGGTTCGCGCGGTTCTGGAAGACCGAGCTGCCGCTGATTGTCCGGAAATACCACCGGGAAATATTGTATTCTTTCATCATCTTCTTGTTGTTCGCGCTCATCGCCGCGTTCTCCGCCGCGCATGACGAATCTTTCGTACGCGGCGTGCTCGGGGACCAGTACGTGGACATGACCGAGGATAATATCGCGCGCGGCGATCCCTTTGGGGTGTTCAAACAACCGGACAGGCTCAGCATGTTCTTCCGGATCGCGTTGAACAACATCGAGGTTTCGTTTTCGGTCTTCATTTGCGGTTTCCTGCTGTCGATCGGCACGATCTGGCAGCTGCTGATCAACGGCGTGATGATCGGCGCCTTCGAGTATTATTTCTTTTCCAAGGGACTGGGCTGGCAATCGGTGCTAGTCGTCTGGATA
>DASZYU010000155.1:0-45007 GCA_035545215.1 Puia sp. | reverse complement strand
CGAAGACGCCGAGGCGAACGCATAGGGGTTCATCCCCCAATTGCCATGAAAGGAAAGGTTCCTCGCCAACGCCATGTGAATAAAGGTATCGTCCAGGGGGTACATGAACGTCCCGCCGGTATGCCGCAGGACATTGATCTCTATGGCGGCCACCGGCACGACGACGGCGATCAGCGCCAGGATCAGTACGGTTGCCGGGGATAGTTGTTGCTTCATGTTTGGGGCTGATCATCCTCCCGCGGCCGCGGGCGGAAGATCGGGGTTTTCGTAATATTTAAATCGTAAAAAAATGGCGATGAGGGGATAATAGAAGGTCATGTCCTCGAGGTGTCCGAGCGTGTTCTGCGCGAACATGCCCACGTAATACGAGAAGATCGCGCATACCCCCGCGGCGTAAACCGTCCGCATGTCGTCATCCCTGCCGCGGAAATAACATTGCACCCCCTTTTTGAGGATCATGTAGAACAGGATACAGATGAGGCCGAGCCCCACCCACCCGATCTCGAGCGCCAGTTGAAGATAACCGCTGTCAGTCTGAAACCCGGCCAGCGGATGCCCGGGATTCAAGGTCAACCCGATGTTGTTGGTGGTCGCCAGACCCCCGCCAAACGGATGAGACAGCATATACGGCCGGATGAAATTCCGCGCCATCACGCGCACATTGTAGGATTCGTCGTGCGTCCCGATAAAACTCGATCGAAACCGGTTGAGCGAATAATTGCTGTATATCGGCGCATACAGGATGCCGATCAGCAGGAACGCCGCGCCCAACGCAAAGACCCTCGTCGATACGCGGTTGATCGTCAGCAGCACATACATGCCCAACCCCGCGATCAGCATGACGTTGGCGGTACGCGTCCCCGAAAACAACATCCCCGCTATCATGACGATTGACCCGGCGAACAGGACCCGCTTCGTCCGCTTTTTCCGCTCGTTCATCGCCAGGACGATAAAGAATACGCTGACCGCGGCCATCATGGCTCCGAAAGCCGCCGGGTCATTGAAGGTCGAAAACTTCCGGAACTGCCCATTGATAAAGGTCAGACCGAACCGGATCTGGTCGGCCTCCACCCAGGCCCGCTCAAAACCGAACAGACCGACCGCTTCCTGGAGACAACCATAGGCCGCAACGATCACCATCACTACAAAAAAGGTCCGGATATATCGCCGCACATGCCGCTTGTCTTCCAGGATCAGGTAAATGACATACAGGAATACAAAGGTCTCGATCGCCCTCCTCACCGCCTGCCCCCAGGCCACGATCGAATGCCCCTCGGGGTTGAAGATCTCCATGGCGCCCCACAAAAAATTGATGATGATCAGGATCACCACCGGCGAACGCGCAAATTCGTTAAAACGTTCCTTCAGCGAGATACCCTTGATGAAATACCCGAACAGGATGGTGATCCCCAGCACGTCGATGACCGTTCCCACCGGGAGATCGTCGCGTCCCAGCATTCGACCCGCCTGGTAAATGAACAGGCAATAAACCATGTTGACGTAAAAGCCCGTCGTCGGCGAGAACAGACAGGTGAGGATGATCGCAAGCGCCACTGCCAGACCGAACACCCCCAGACCGAGGACGGTATACTGGGCCAGCAGATAACCCATACTCCCGGCAATGAGAAGACCGACCAGTACCCCGACCCAATTGTACAACTTGTTCTGGACGAATATCCGGTTCACCGCCCTTTGCAGCCGCGACGGTCTCCGCCCTGTGATTTGTCTTTGCGCCATGCCGGTCAAAAGAATAATGTCTTGATAAATAGACCGGCCATCATCGCAGCGATCATCAGGACAACCAGTTTCTCGTGAAAGCTTGCCTTCATAAGTCCTTCAAAGTTAATAAAAAAAATGGACAGGGACCAGGTCCCTGTCCATGCAATTATCCACTGTGAAAGCCTATTGCTTGATCAGCTTGATCGTCTGTGTCGCCCTGCCGCTCGAGAACAGCACCTTACCGATGTAAACGCCCGGTCCTCCGATCCCGGCGTCGCCGCCGACCCGCAGGTAGTTCATGCCCTCCTGGACGTTGTCGAATTCCTTCCGGTAAGCCACCTGTCCGTTCGCGTCATACAGCGTCACGATGACTTTCTCGTCCTTCGTGGTTACCGGTACCGACAGGGTAAAGCTCGTATGGAAGGGGTTCGGATAAGCCCGCACCACCGTATCCATCTGCAAAGCCTGCGGAACCACCGGCGCCGTCGAAACACCCACCTGCAATGGGGTGATCTGGCCGCCCGTCGACTGCGGTACGTTCGGGTTGTTCCTCGGTACAGGCGTATAACCCTGGATGACCACCGCGTTGAACCAGCCCGCGATCGCGGAACCCTGGCAGAACATGGTCATAAAGGCGTTGCCGTTTGCATCCGGGGTCACACCATGGAGCGTTACGATGGCCTGCTGGTTGTACAGCGCGTTCAGGTAAACCGTATCGCCATTGACGATATAGCCCGTATTCTGATCGCCGCCTTCATAGTTCTCGCTTCCGAAGAAGGTGAAGTCATACACCTTCGAGAGGTTGAGACCCGAGATCGTGAACGATCCGATATTGCCCGGGAACAGGACATATTGTTGCAGGATCACCGGGTCCGGGTATACGCCCGAGTTGTTGCCCGTCACATCGCCCAACTGGTTGGAACCCGCGAAGGCGCCCGTCTGTTGCATACCTACACTCGTCACCACGCCCGTGCTGTCGATAAAGTTGCTCCATCTTGCACCGACCCCACCGCTGTTGTTCAGGTTGTTCCATGGCGGGGTGGGACCTCTGCCGGCCGATGTATAGGATGGATGGATATAGATCGCATCCTGGTAGGTCGTCACCGCCAGCGGCGTGCTATAGCTGGAGTGGCTTGCGCCGTTCACCGTCCTGACGATATAATAGTAATTCGTATTCTTTTGCAAACCCTTGTCGAAATAGGTCGTCGTACCAGCCGGCAGACTTGCCAGCAACGAGTAACCGCCCGAAAGATCGGTTGCCCTCCATACTTCGTAACCCGTTTCGGCCACCGCACGGTCCTGCCATTGCAGATTGACCGTCGTCTGGGTGATCGTCAGCGCGCGCAGGTCCGCCGGACTCAGCAACGTGCCGGGGTCATAGGCTTGCAGCACGATCGAACACAGGTAAGCGTTCAGCGCCGCGGCCGCCTTTTGCACCGTGACCGTGATCACTCCGCCGACAGGCGCGATACCGTTGATCTGCACGGTATGGTTGATGTTCCAATCGGCCTGCAACGATACGGTCTGGCCGTTGACCGTGAAGTTCGTCAGGCCATTCGTGCCGTCCCACTGGCTGTTGAAGAAGACGAAGTTGTACAGCTTGGCATTGTTCAACCCGCTGAACTGGATCCTCCGCGTGCTATTCGACGGGTCGTACAGGAAATTCTGAACGACCGACGGCGGATAGACCAGTTGCGACGGCTGCGTACCGTTCTGGTTGCCGTTCGCGGTACCCGTTACGCCATACCAATACCATCCATCCACCAGCGTTGCCGAGATGCCCGTGGGCGTTCCGCTGTCATCCGTCAGGTTGGATACGACCGTACCCGTAAACGGCGGTGTCGTCAGCGAGTTCCACGGTGCCGGCGATGTCGCCCCGCCCGACAGGCTCAGGTAGATCGATTGGACGTTCGGTTCGGTGACGGCCACCGAGAAGCTCGTCGAAGCCGTATTGTTCAGCGCATCCGTTACCGTGATCGATACACCCGGGTAGACGCCTACCGTGCCGGGTGAAGGCGCGATCGTCAGGACGCCCGTACCGTTGCCGTTATCCGTGAAGGTGGCAAACGGCGGGAGATTGGCGGCGGTCAGCGTCAGCTGCGCGTTCGGATCGTCCACCGTCGTCACATTCACCGTCAGCGATGCAGTATCCTTCAGGATGATGTTCGCGATCGGGTTGATCTTCGGCAGCCTTGCCAGCGTCACCGTCGATACGCTGTCGAACGGCGATTGGCCGTGCGTATTGACCGCGCGCACTTCATACGTGTAACCCGTATTGCTGGTCACCGTGCTGTCTACATACGTGCTGGCCGCGTTACCCGTGACGGTTCCCAACAAGGCGAAGGTGCCGCCCTGCGTGAGCTCCCTCCAGACCTCGTAACCCGTCGCGTTGTACGCCGAGTCGGTCCAGTTGAGCGTCACTTTGCCCGCTGCATTCTGCGCGGTCAGCCCGCTGATGCCCGCCGGCGCGGTGCCGTCATCGAAGTGTTTGTGGATCACCAGCGCATTGAGATATCCCAGCTGCGTATTGTTCTGCCCCAGGCCCATCGTGAACACGAGCGTCCCGTCTGCGGCCGGTTTGAGGTTCTGGATCGTCACCGTATTCTGCGTATTGTTCTGCACGTGCAACTGCACCGTCTGACCTCCCGCGCTGTAGGCGGTCCAACCGTTGTCGGACATGCCGCTGTACACGCTGTTCGCAAAGAAGGTGAGGTCGTACTGCTGCGACGTATCCATGCCGGACAAGGTCCCGGTGATCGTATTCGGTGCGCCATAGATGCTGCCAAACCAGTTGTAATCCTTCAAGACGACATCCGGGTAAACGCCCGAGTTGTTGCCCGTCGTCGATCCTCCGTTGAAGGTATTCCACCAGGTATTCGGGCTGAAGCTGAGACCCACTGTCGTGACGTTGCCGTTGGAATCCACCAGGTTGTTGGTAGTCGATCCATTCAGACCGTTCCAGGGAAGTCCAAGCGAGCCGGCGTCCTGGTAGACCATCCGCGTGAGGATGGTTTGGAAAGGACTCTTGTTCTTCACGGTCAGCGTAAAGTTCGTCGTCGCCGACAATCCATCCGTGATGTCATTCAGCGTCACCTGGACCGTATAGGTCCCCGCCGACGCAAAGTTCGGATGGAGCGACAGGGTAGCCGACCCGTTCGACACCGGCCGCACGATGCTGCCGCCGGGCCCGTTCGCCACGGCAAAGCTCAGCACGTCGGAGGGGTTCGACACGTTGCTGCCCGACAGTGCGATATTCAACGAATCGCCCTCGTTCATCGTGACGTTCGAAATAGCGTTGATCGTGGGCGGCGTATTGTTGTTCACGGCCAGCGTGAAAGTCGTCGTATCCGTCCCGCCGAAAGCGTCCGTCACTACGATGTAAAGACCCGGATAATTACCCACATTGGCGATCGTCGGGGTGACGGCGAGCGCTGCAGTACCATTGCCATTGTCTGTGAGGACGGCGAAGTTCGGCATATTGCTGCTCGCCTTGAAGGTCAGTGCGCCCGAACTCTGCGACGTCGCGCTCACATTGAAAGTCGTCGTCGTGCCATACTTGGCCTGCTCGTTCGCCGGCAGTTTGGTGATCACCGGCCGGACATCCTGCGTCGTGGCGCTGACCTCCGGCGCAAAACCCGAATTGCCACCGGCATTCACCGCTTGTACCTTATAGAAGTAGGTCGAATTTGGAAACAGCCCATTGTCGGCAAACGAATTGGCCGACGGAGACAGCGTTGCCCACAGCACGTACTGCTGATCGGTTCCGAACGAGCGGTACAACTGGATGCTGGTGGCATTCGATGCGGTATTCGTCCAGGACACGCTGATCGACGCCGCGCTGGTCGCCGTAGCGGTCAGCCCCGTCGGGACCGTCGGTATCGCCGGCAACGGCTGTGTGGTCGCACTGGCCGCGGACGTGAAGGCGGATTGACCGTACTGGTTATCGGCCCGGACCTCGTAATAATAAAGCGTATTGGGCGATGCGGTCGCATCCGTGAAGGTGTTGATACCCGGCGCCACCGTGCCGATCGTCGCAAAACCCGTCGTCGCGTTGGTCGACCGCCAAACCTCCGTGCTCGCCTGTCCGCCGCTGTTATCCGTCCAGTTCAGCGCGATCGTGCTGTACGACTGCGTAGTCGCCCCAAGACCCGTCGGAGCCGGAGGAGGGTTGCCGTTATTGGCGAGCGCATCGGCGAATGCCGGGTTCGGTATCGGGACAAAGCTGCTCGATCCCGGCGTCTTCCACAGGACTGTAAGCGTTGGCGTCGGGCTGCTGGCCCCTTCGAAATAAGCAATCGCGATCGGATACAGACCCACCGAAAGCGTGACGTTCGCCGATGTGGCGGTCGCCGGACTGCTGTGGACGCCATCGTCACTCACGGTTGCCGTGCCCGTCGAGCTGTAGGGACTGGTGGTTCCGTTCAAGGCGCCGAGATATAACTTGCTGCCATCCGACGAGGTCAGTTGGAAGTTGTACGTTCCAGCCGTCGTCACATGCAGGAACCCGTTGAAGAGGAACCCGAAGTTCGTCGTCTGGGTGGCGGGGCTCAGCGAGATGTTCGCTGAGATACCCGTCGACGTTGCGGTCTGCCTGGCGTAGTTCGGAAGGGCCGTCAGACCGGCGGCATTCTTGAAGAACGAATACGTGATACCCGGAATGATGGCTTCCGCGCTCACCTGGCCGCTGGCCGGCGACACATTGCCCGCCGCATCCACCGCCTGCACGTAGAAGGAATAAGATTGCTGGAAGGTGAGCCCCTGCACCGCAAACGTGGTCGTCGTTCGGGGTAGTACGTAAGACTTTTGCCCGTTGACGAACAGCCAGTAATTCAAAACCCCGACATTGTCAGTGGAAGCCGTCCATTTCAGCGAGATCGACGTCTGCGTGCTGCCGGTAACGGTGAGGTTGCCCGGTGCAGTCGGCGGCTGTGTATCCCCGGTGGTCGACCCGCTGGCCTCGTTCGAGTTGGCGGCCGCCCCGGTGCCGTTGACGGCCCGGACGATATAGTAATATTGGGTCCCCGCCGTGAGCCCGGTGACCGTGTCCCTGCTGGCATCCGGACCGGTTATAGCCACCAGCGTATAGGGCCCGCCGGTATGCGTGCCGCGGTAGACCTCGAAATTCGTTTCGTTATTGACGGGATAAGGGTTCTGCGTCCAGGTGAGGATCTGCGATGTGTTCGACAAGGTCGTCAGCGCAAGACCGGACGCCGGATCGGGTTTGTTCGGACCATTCGCATTCACGACCGTGAACGGCGCCGAGAAGCTGGTCGAACAGCCGTATTGCTCCGTCACCTCCGCCTGGTATTGCCCGGGCGAGGTCGCATAATACGTACTGCTCGTACCGAGCGTCGTATTGTTGCCCACTTTCTGCCACACCCACGAGACATAGGTAGACGGCTCGGCCAGCGTGACGCCCGTATTCCCATCCGGGGCCGGGATCACCTTGCTCATGAGACCCGATATCGTGATCGGCGGCGTCACCGTGGGCGGCGTATAATAAACATGAACGGGCACCGGCGACCACTGCGACCAGTTGCCGTTCCGCTCGACGCGCGCGTCGTAAGTTCCCGTGTCCGTCACCGTAATGGTATTCGTCGTGCTTGCGAGCAACACCCCGTTCTTCCGCCATTGATAGGCCTGGTAACCGGGCGTCAACCCTACCGTAATATTGATCTTGTCTCCTTTGCAGAATTGCGTTCGACCGAACAGCGGCCAGGGGTTCGAACCATATTGATTCAACAGCCAGGGCCAGAACGCCGGCATCGACCACGTGCTGTCCCACGTGTCGTGTCCCTGCGTCGTCATGTTCAGATCGACGTAGTTCGCGCCCTGCGCCTGCATGGCGGCAAGCACCTGCGCGGCCGTATACGGCGCCGGCGACCCGTCTTTCCCGCCGTGGATATTCCAGATGGGAGTGAATTTATACTTGGCCACCGTGTCGGGACTGTCGAACGCGATCGCGACCGATGACATCGGGACCAGGCCGGCAATATAACATTGCTTCGACTGATACAATTGCCAGTCGCCGGAACCACCGCCCGACAGACCGTTCAGCGTCACCCGGAACGGGTCCAGCTTGTTGTTCTTGATCATGTAGTCGATGATGACCTGCTGCGCGGTCATCTGGGGCGGACCCCAGCCCCCCGTGGTTTGCATGACCAGGATGTATCCGTCGAACGTCCCGTTCGAAACGGCTGCATCGAAGAGATTGCCTCCATGGAACAACGAGTATTCGTTGTCATAGGTCGTTCCGCCTTCGCCCTCCCCATGCATGAAGATCAGCATGGGATAAAGCTTCCCGTCATTGACCCCGGGGACATAGCTCTTGGGGAACCGCAACCGGAACTGGTTGCCGTTGTAGATGTAGCATTTCCAGAGATTGGTGTTCCAGGACATTCGGACGGTCCTCACCCATTTTGCGATCGAGCCATAGGCAGGGATGCGGGGAGGACTGGCGGGATTGTACGTAATCACCGAGTCGTTAGGGTTCAGAATGCTTTGTGCCACCACCGTTGGGCCGGATAAGGCAACAAGAGTGATCAACAACAAACCGAAAATTCGGGTAAAAGCTTTCATGTTGAACTGGTTAAGGGTTGAAAAATTAATTAAGTCGGGCATGGCGATCCAGCCCCCAAAGACGGGTGGCAACGGGTAAGAAGGAGATTGGAAAATAAAAACTGTCAGCAGACAGGGATGGAGGAGATTGGAAGTGAAACTGTCGGAAATTGGAAAATAAAAGCTCAGAGACGGGTAGGATGGAAATCGGAAAATAAAATCTGTTCAGGAGATAGTAAAAAGGGAGGAAACGGTTAAACACCGGAGATCAGATTGGACCTTAGCAGGAGGTGATACCAAATTAGCATAAATATTCGGGTTGCGCAAGCGGTAAATAATGATTTTTCCCAATATACCACAAAGTGGGTAGCAAAACACCACAAAACAGGTGGCTGTGATTCAATAAAAAAAGCCGGCGGTAAACCGCCGGCTTCGCTATCAAATT
Organism: Puia sp.; assembly: GCA_035545215.1. Taxonomy (GTDB): domain Bacteria; phylum Bacteroidota; class Bacteroidia; order Chitinophagales; family Chitinophagaceae; genus Puia. Next base: position 36,285 of record DASZYU010000155.1, on the reverse strand, counting down.
TATAAGGATCAATTCTTTAGCAGCTTGATCGATTGCGTGGCCCTGCCGCTCGAGAAGACCACTTTTGCCAGGTAGATACCCGGTCCGCCGATGCTGGCGTCGGCGCCCACCTGCAGGTAGTTCATGCCTTCGGATACATTGTCGAACTCCTTGCGATAGACCAGCCGCCCGGTCGCATCATACAACGTAACCATCACCTTTTCCTCGCCGGTGGTCACCGGGACAGACAGGGTGAAGCTCGTATGGAAGGGGTTCGGATAGGCCCTGACTACCGTATCCATCTGCATCGCCTGCGGCACTACCGGCATGGTCGACACGGTCGTAGCCAGCGGCGTGATCGCGCCACCCGTCGATTGCGGGGTGTTCGGAGCACTGCCCGGCGTCGGCGTATAACCCTGGATAACCATCGCGTTGAACCAGCCGACCTGCGATTCACCATACGAGAACATCGTGATGTTCGCCTGTCCCATCGCATCCGGAACGACTCCATGCAGGGTGACCGTCGCATTGGTGTTATCGAGCGCATTCAGATAGACCGTGTCGCCATTGACGACATACGCCGTATTGTTGTTACCGCCTTCATAGTTCTCGCTTCCGAAGAAGGTGAAGTCGTACACCTTCGACAGGTTGAGGCCCGACACGGTGAAGGCTCCGAAATTACCCGGGAACAGCACATACTGTTGCAACAGCACCGGATCCGGATAGACGCCCGAGTTGTTGCCCGTTACGTCACCCAGCGAGTTGGCGCCCGCGAATTCACCCGTCTGCACCATGCCTACGCTCGTCACCGCGCCCGTACTGTCGATGAAGTTGTTCCAGGTCGTGCCCACGCCACCCGGAGCATTCAGGTTGTTCCACGGCGGGGTCGGCGCATTACCGGCAGAGGTGAACGACGGGTGGATATAGATCGCATCCGAATACGTCGTCAGCGCCAGCGGACTGCTGTAGTTCGAATGGCTGCTGCCATTGACCGCCCTGACAATATAGTAATAGTTGGTGCCCCTCGTCAGACCCTTGTCGACATAGGTCGTGCTGTTGGCCGGCAGCGTCGCGATCAGCGAATAGCTGCCCGAGTTGTCGCTCGCCCTCCATACTTCGTAACCCGTCTCGATGGCCGAACGGTCCTGCCATTGCAGGCTGACCGTCGTCTGGGTAACCGTCAATGCGCGCAGATCGGCAGGGCTCAGCAGGTTGCCCGTCGTCGCGGCATAGCCCTGGATCACGATCGAGTTCAGGTAAGCGTTCGCCGCCCCGGCAGCCTTTCTTACGATCACCGTCACTACGCCGTTCACCGGCCGGATGCCGTTCAGCTGAACGGTTTGGTTGATGTTCCAGTCGGGCTGCAGTTGCACGGAGTCGTTGTTGATGATGAACGTCGTCAGACCGTTGGTGCCGTCCCACTGGCTGTTGAAGAAGACGAAATTGTATTGCTTCGAGTTGTCCAGACCGCTGAATTGGATCCTGCGCTGAGTACCCGACGGGTCATAGTAGAAGTTCCCGACTACCGATGGCGGATAAACGAGCTGCGAGGGCAGTATGCCATTCGTGTTGCCATTGGCGGTACCCGTTACGCCGAACCAGTACCAGCCGTCGAGCAAGGTGGCCGAAATACCCGTCGGAGTGCCGCTGTCGTCCGTCAGGTTCGATATAGACGAACCCTGGAACGGCGGAGTGGTGAACGTATTCCACGGAGCAGGGCAGGAAGCTCCGCCGGTGAAGTTGACATAGACCGATTGTACGTCCGCCTCGGTGATGGCGATCGAGAAGGTGGTCGATGCGGCCGAATCCAATCCATCCGTCGCCGTGATCGTAACGTTCTGATACACGCCCACCGTACCGGCCGAAGGCGTGATCGTCAATACACCCGTACCGTTGCCGTTATCCGTAAAGTTGGCGAACGCGGGCAGGTTTGCCGCCGTCAGCGTCAGGTGCGCCGTTGAATCGTCTACGGTCGTCACATTCAACGTCAAAGAAGAAGTATCCTTCAGCATGATGTTCGCGACGGGGTTGATCTTTGGCAGCCGGTTCAGCGTGACGGTCGATACGCTGTCGAATACCGATGTGCCATTGGCATTCACGGCGCGGACCCTGTAGGTGTAACCCGTGTTGCCGCTGACCGAACTGTCGGTGTAACTGTTCGCCGAATTGCCCGGTACGGTCGCCAGCAGGCTGGAGGTACCGCCGGAAGTCAGCGACCTCCACACCTCGTAACCCGTTGCATTATACGCCGAATCCGTCCAGCTCAGCTGCACCTGGCTCGGAGCATTCGCCGCGGTCAGACCGCTGATGCCAGCCGGCGCGCTGCCGTCGTCGAAATGCTTGGTGATCACGATGGCGTTGAAGTAACCCAGTTGGGTATTGTTCTGACCCAGCGTCATTGCAAACGGGATCGTCCCGTCCGCATTCGGCTTGATATTCGTCAGGGTCACCGTATTCTGCGTGTTGCCCTGCACGTGCAGCTGTTTCGTCTGCCCGCCCGCCGTATAGGCCGTCCAGCCATTGTCCTGGAATCCGTTGTAGACGCTGCTGGCAAAGAAGGTCAGGTCATACAGTTGCGCCGTGTCCGCGCCAGTCACCGTACCGTCGAACTCGTTCGGACCTCCGTACACGCTGCCGAACCACATGTAGTCCTGCAGGACGATATCCGGATAGACGCCCGAATTGTTGCCCGTCGTAGCCCCGCCGTTGAACGGCGTCCACCAGTTGGCCGGGCTGAACTGAAGCCCGAGGTTCGTCACATTGCCGGCGGAATCCACCAGGTTGCTCGCGCTGGTCCCCAGCAGCGGGTTCCACGGCAGCCCAAGCGAATTCGCATCGTTATAGGACACGTGGGCAAATACCTTGCTCACGGGACTCTTGTCCTTCACCGTCAGCACAAAGGTCTGCATTGCCGACAATCCATTGTTATCGTTCAGGGTCACTTTTACGTTGTAGGTCCCGGCCGCCGCATAGTTCGGATGAACGAACAGGTTGGCCGTTCCGTTCGACACGGGCGTCAATACACTGCCGCCCGGGGTGTTCGCCACCGCAAAGCTCAGCGTATCGGAGGGGTTCTGACTGTTCATGCCCGTCAGCGGGATCGTCAGCGTATCGCCCTCGCTGATCGTATAGTTCGCGACACTGTCCAGCACCGGCGCGTAGTTGTTGTTCACCGCCAGGTTGAATTTCGTCGTATCCGAACCGCCGAATCCGTCCGTCACCGCGATGAACAGACCCGGGTAGTTGCCCGCGTCGCTTGCGGCGGGATTGACCGTCAGCGTCGCCGTCCGGTCGCCGTTATCCGTCAGGTGCGCGAACGCCGGCAGCGGGCCCGAAGAGAAGATCAGCGCGCCCGAGTTGGCCGAGGTCGCGCTCAGGTTGAAGGTCGTGGTCGTACCATACCTTGCCTGCACACTGCCCGCCAGTTTGCTGATCACCGGCAAGTTGTCCTGCGTGGTAGCGGAAGCCTCCGGCGTAAAGGCCGAGTTGCCGCCCGCATTGACCGCACGCACTTCATAATAGTATTTCGCGTTCGCAAATAGACCGCTGTCCGCAAAAGCGGTGGCCGTCGCCGGCAGCGTAGCCCACAGCACGAACTGCTGATCGTTATTGGCCGAACGATAGACCTGCACGCTCGTGGCGTTGGACGAATTGTTGGTCCAGGACAGGTTGATCGCCGACGAACTGACCGCTGTCGCCGTCAGACCGCCCGGCGCCGCCGGTATGGCCGGCAAGGCCAGCGTCGTCGCATTCGACTGGTGATAGGTCTGCGCGTACAGCGTCTGGATCACATCCGCCGGGTAAGCCGCCGTACTGACGCTGAAATCATCGATCCATCCGGCAAACGCGCTGCCGGTAGTATTGAGCGCGTTCGTCCCATTGGTCATCCCGAACCGCGACGCGTTGCTCGTGTTGGCCAGCGCGTGGAAGCTCAGCGCATTGTTCGAAGCGACGAGCGCTCCGTTGACATACAACTGCAGCGTGTCTCCGTTGTAGACTACCGCCACATGGTTCCAGTTCGTAGGCGTGATCGTAGCGGTGATGTTTGCCCGCACATTGGCGCTGGCAACCGCAGCCGTCAGTACGGAGTTGTTGAGCACCAGGGCCAGACCGTTGTCGCTGCCGCCGATGTCGAAGATCACGCGGTTGCTGCCCGTGGTGTTGGCCTTGACCCAACCCGCCACGGTCAGTTGATTATAACCTGTCGTAAGGAAGCCGCCGGTATTGGGGATCGTTGCCCCCTGGTTGCTGCCGCTGAACTTGATCGCCCAGCCGCCCTCGGCCTTATTCGTCGCGTCGAAGGTCGGCGAGCCCACGGCAGTCAGCGTATACCCGTCACCGGTGCTGTCCGCATAGTTGTTGTTGAATTTCCATTCGGCCTTCGTATAGTTCATGACGAACGGCGACTGACCATAGAGGTTATCGGCCCGCACTTCATAATAATAACGCGTGCTCGCCGATACCGTCGAATCGATGAAGCTGGTCACCCCATTGGCCACGGTCCCGATCGTCACGAAACCGGTGGTCGGTGACGTAGACCGCCATACCTCGAAGCCCGCTTCGTTGCTGCTGTTGTCCGTCCACGTGAGCCCGATCTGGTTATAGGAAAGCGCAGTCGCCACGAGGTTGGACGGCGCGTTCGGCGCCTGCCCGTTATTCACCGGCGCATCCGCAAATGCGCTGTTCGGTATCGTCACAAAACTGCTCGACCCGGGCGTCTTCCACAGGATCGAAAGAGCCTGCCCGCCGCCGGCCTGGAAAAAGACCACCGCCAGGGGATAGAGACCCGGCTGGAGGGTGACTGCTTTCGAAGCGACCGTCGTCGTACCATGCGCGCCGTCATTATTGACCAGCGGGGTGCTGCCGAAGACATAAGCGCTCTGCGTCGAATTCAATGTTCCGATATACATGGCGCTGCCGTCATCCGAGCTCGTCTCGAAAGTATACGTGCCGGCCTGCGTTACATGCAGCGTACCCTGGAAGAGGAAACCATAATTGGTGGTCTGCGTGGCAGGGCTCAGCGTGATATTCGGCACGGTGCCGGACGACGCCGGCGTCAGCGTGCTGAAATCCGGCAGTTTGCTCGGAGAAGTGCTGAACGTATAGAATTGGTAGTTGAAGCCATTGAACAAAGGCTCACCGCTGACCTGGCCGCTGGCCGGGGAAACATTACCCGCCGAGTCGAAAGCCGTGATATAGAAGGAATAGGACTGTCCGTAGGTCAGGTTGCCGACCGTAAAGGCGGTCTGGCTCGGCGATACGACATAGGATTTCGCGCCGTTGACATAAACATAATAACCGCTCACGCCCACGTTATCCGTGCTTGCCGTCCAGTCCAGCGAGATCGAGGTCCTCGAACTGCCCGTGATGACCAGGCTGCCCGGCGCCGTCGGCGCCTGCGTGTCGGCCGTCGTGCTGCCGCTGGCCTCCGCCGAGTTGGCGGACGCGCCTGTATTGTTGACCGCGCGGATGATATAATAATACCGGACGCCGGCCAAAAGACCCGTGATGGTGTCGCTGCTGACGTCCTGACCGGTGATCGCAACCAGCTTGTACGGACCGCCCGTATGCGTCGACTGATAGATCTCGAAATTCGTTTCGTTGAATGCCGGCGCCGGGTTCTGGCTCCAGTTCAGCACCAGCGAGGTCGGAGAAAGCGTCCCCACGACCAGGCCGGAGGCCGGATCGGGTTTGTTCGGGCCGTTGGCGCTGATCACCGTAAAGGGTTGCGACGGACTGCTCGAACAACCGAACTGCTGCGTTACCTGGCAGGTGTACTGTCCGGGCGTGTTCGCATAGATGGTGTTCGCCGAGCCGATCGAATTGTTGTTGCCCGCCTGCTGCCAGACATATGTGGCATAACCCGTCGGTTCCGACAATGTGACGCCCGCATTTCCATCCGGGGCCGGAATGACCTTGCTCATGAGCCCACCCACGGTGATGTCGGGCGTTACCGTCGGCGGACTGTAAGAGACGACCACCGGCGTATGCGACCAGTCCGACCAGATGCCGTTCCGTTCTACGCGCGCGTCATAGGTGCCCGTGTCCGTTACATGGATCGTATTGCCCGTGCTGGAAAGGAGCACCCCGTTCTTCCGCCATTGATAGGCCTGAAAGCCGGCCACCAGGCCGACCGTTAGGTTGATGTTATCCCCCTTACAGAACTGCGTCCGTCCGAACAGGCACCAGGGGTTGGAGCTGTATTGCTTCAACAGCCAGGGCCAGAACGCCGGCATCGACCAGGTGCTGTCCCAGGTGTCGTGACCCTGCGTGACCATGTCCAGATCGGTATAATTGGCGCCGCCCGCCTGCATCGCCAGCAACACCTGCTGTGCCGTATACGGCGCGGGGGACCCGTCGAGGCCCCCGTGTATATTCCAGATGGGAGTGAACTTGTATTTATTGACCGAATCGGTGCTGGTCAAAGCGATCGCCACCGAGCTCATCGGCAGGATACCCGCCGGGTATGTCGGATACGTCTGGTAAAGGCCCCAGCAACCGGCGCCGCCCGCGGACAAACCGTTGGCCGTCACGCGGAAAGGGTCCAGCTTGTTGTTGGCGATCATATAATCGATGATGTACTTCTCTTCGGCCCACTCATTGGGACCCCAGCTGCCCGAGGTCTGCATGACGAGGATATAACCGTCGAACGTACCGTTCGCTACCGCATTTTCAAAGATGTTGCCGCCGTGGAAAAGCGAATACTCATTATCATAAACCGTGCTTCCCTCGCCGTCGCCGTGCATGAAGATCATCATGGGATACAGCTTGCCGTCGCTGACGCCGGGCTGATAGGTCTTGGGAAAGCGTAGCCGGAACTGGCGCCCGTTGTAGATGTAGCACTTCCAATTGTTGGTGTTCCAGCTCATCCGTTTCGTCCTCACCCATTTGGCGATAGAACCATAGGCGGGGATAGGGGGAGGGTTGTTCGGATTGTAGGTGACGACCGAGTCGGTGGGGTCCAGAATGCTCTGAGCCTGTACCGCCTGCCCGGTCGCAAACAGGAAAAAGCCGATCAACAGCCAGGTGAAAATCCGGGTAGAATTTTTCATTTTTTTTGCTTGATTGTTAACGTATGCCTGCAATAACAGACACAAGTTCACATAGGCACTCGATTTAAGCGCGTCGTTTTTTGTTAGGATAAAATTGGAAGGGAACGTGGTCTCAGAAAAGAGGAAAAGAAAGGGTTAATCGTAGGAAAATAGAAGGGGGAAATTTAATGGCGCAAAGTACATCCTTTTTTCGTCCCGTGCAAGCGATCCTCATACTTTTTCCCACACGGTCATGAAGCCGCCGTTCCATTGATACGGCAATACTTCGGCAACCGCGCAATCCATCCGTTGCAGCGCCTTTATCTTCCTGGAAAAAAACGAAAAAGGGAAGACATCCTCGATAAAATTCGTCTTCCCGAAACGCACGATGCTGAACCGGTGTTGCCGGGCCAGCTTCTCCAGGGAAGCTTTAGTAAAAAATTGAATGTGTGTCAGGTCGTCGGCGCTGCTTTGCACCGTTGTGCCCTTGTAACCGAACATACGCTTCGCGCGTTGGACGGCCTTCCACATCCAGTTGTTCTTTTTCTGCAGCGCAATGATCGGCCTGGTGACGAACAGCTCGCGGGGTCCCTTCCCATTCGGTACCGTGACGATCAGGACGCCTTTTTGGTCCAGCAGTTGATGTAATACGGCCAGCAACTTCCCCGGATCGTTGAGATGCTCCAGCACCTCGCTGCAGATCACAGCATGATAACGATGTCCGTCGGCCACCAGTTGCTCGGCGCTCACGACTTCAAAACGGACATTCGGGAATTTATTCAGTTCGCGCGCCCTGGCGATCGCCTTTTCGCTGACGTCGATGCCCCTGACGGCAAAACCTTTTTCGCCAAGGCTTCTGGAAATCACCCCATTACCGCAACCGACGTCCAGCACTTCCGCGCCCGAAGGCAATTTTGCCTGCAACACGTCGGTAATAAAATTGAGCCGCTTGACATCGGCGAACCGTTCAAATTCCATAAGGGATGATTTTTAAATAGATGTTCTCGATCTCACGGGTCATGGCCGCCGCGTTGAACCGGTTGCGAACCGTTTCCTCCGCCTTGCAGGCCAGTGACTCGCGTAACCTTTTATCCTTCACCAGACGAACGATCGCCGCCGACAACGCACCCGCGTCCCCCGGCTCGACCATCAACCCGTTCACACCGTCCTGTAATACTTCCCGCGTTCCATCCACCCGCGTGCCGATCACCGCCTTTCGCATCGCCATCGCCTCCAGTAACCCGATCGGCAGCCCCTCCCATAAAGAAGGCAGCACGAATACATCTGCTGCCGACAATACGTCCGGCACATCCTGCCGGAAACCCTCCAAACGGACATGATGGCCCAATCCGAGACGCTGGACCAGCTGCTCTCCCGCTTCTTTTTCATCCCCATCCCCCACCATCAGCAAGTGCGCTCCGTCCACTTCCTCCAGGGCTTTACTAAACGCGTCGATCAGTGTCAGCGGTTGCTTGTGCGCGGTAAACCTTGCAATAAATACGACCAGCACTTTGTCCGCCGCGATTCCCAGCTCCGCCCGCAGGTCTTTATAGCGACCGTTCGGATCGAATCTCTTCGCGTCGATACCATTATTGACGACCACCGATTCGAACGAGGGTATCACGTCTTTTCCGGTCTGTTGATTACTGGCCGAGACCGAAATATTCAGCGTCGAGCGCTTCGTCAGCCATTGTTCGCCCATGATCCGCAGCCGCCGCACCAACGGATGCTGGTCGCGGTGAAACGACCACCCGTGTACGCTGTAGATCACGGGTATCCCGAGCGACCGGGCCGCCCAAAGCACGTTCGACCCCGCCCTCGTCCCGTGCGCATGCACGATATCGATCCGTTCGGTCTCCAACAGCCGCTTCACCTTCCGCCACACCCGGATATCGAACGGCTTTTCGGTATGGATGAGCCTCGTTTCCACCCCCATTTGCCGCAACTGGTCGATCATGGGACCGTCCGTGAAGGAAAGCACCAGGGGCTCGAACCTGGTCTTGTCGAGGTGCCGCGTCAGGCTGAGCAAATGCGATTCTCCGCCGCCGATCCTGCCCTGCCGGATACATTCCAGCACCCTGATTTTCCTCGTCACCCGTTTTTCCGCCATTTTCTTTATCGCCATGTCCTGTTTCAACGTACCGCGGTTATTTTAATACTTTGGTGGCAATGGCCCAGCCATCGGGTAACTTCTCCGTGATCTCGATATTGCTGAATTCCTGTCCCTGGCGGGCGCCCACCACACGGGCCCATTTCGCCATCCGCGAAATGCCCTCCTGCAGACTGATGCCCGTAGGCGCGCCGAATACCTTACGCGCCTTGCTGTGGTCCGAATAAGCGTGCATGACCTCGTTGCGGGCGTTCAGGTACTTGATATCCGGCTCGACGCCGAACTCGCTGCAAACCACCTTTGCCAGCTCGTTCACCGTGTAAGGCTGATCCGCGCCGACATTGAACACCTGGTTGTACGCTTCGGGGATGTTGACGCATTTGGCGATCGGGATGGCCACGTCGTCGATATAGCTGAACGCCCTCGTCTGCTCGCCGTCACCGAAGATGGTCAGCTTCCTGCCCTGCATGATCTGGTTCATGAAGATGCCGATGACGTTCCGGTATTTGTCGCCGATGTTCTGGTTCTCGCCATATACGTTATGCGGACGAAAAACGACATAATTGAGGCCAAACATCTCGTGCGCCGCCCGCAGATCGAGCTCGACGGCATATTTGCTGACGCCATAGGGGTCTTCCGGCACCGGCGTCATGGCCTCGGTCATGGGCAACTGCCCCTTGCCATAGACGGCTATCGATGACGTAAAGACGAAACATTTCACCTTGTGCTTCACCGATTCGTTGATCAGGTTGATGCTCGCAACGAGGTTCGTCTCGTAATTATACCGGCGGATGAAATGCGAAAGGCCCTCCGCGGCATAAGCGGCCAGGTGATACACGTAGGTGAACCGATACTCGTTGAAAAGATCCGTTATCAGTTCGTGATCCGTTACGCTGCCTTTTACGAAATGAGCGCCCTCGGGGATGTGATCCTCGAACCCGCCGCTCAGGTCGTCCATGACAACGACGCGGAAACCCATTTCCAGGCAATGCCTGGCCACATGCGATCCGATAAACCCGGCTCCCCCCGTCACAAGTACATTTGTTTTCATACTTACATATTTATTTTATAATACTTCGATCCATTTGTCATACCATAACTGGAATACCAGCACCTGCCACAACTTCTGATAGTTCACCTTCTCCCCCGCAAGGTACCGGTCCCGCAAAGCGACGATCGGCCCCTCATCGAACAGACCGGTACGCGACAGCGCCCGCTCGCTGAGATAATAGCACAGCTGCTCTTTCAGCTCTTCCCGGAACCAGACCATCAGCGGCGCAATGAAAGGCCGCTTGGGTCTTTCCATCAATTCGCGCGGGATGTACTTGTGGACCACCTGTTTCAGGAGCCATTTGTTGACGCCGTCCCTTATCTTGAAGGAAGAGTTCAACCGCGACACGAATTCGATGACGCGGTGATCGAGCATGGGCTCCCTGCCCTCCAGGCTGACCGACATCGTCGCTCGGTCCACTTTGACAAGGTTGTTGTCGACGAGGAACGTCTTGTAATCCACCGCCAGCAGCCGGTTGACGATCCCGTCATTCTTGACCAGCCGGCCGCCTTCTTCGAAAAAGGTAGGGTACCGCTCGAATTCCTTCCCCAGGAAAGACGCCACTTCGCTCTCGGTGATGTATTGACTGACGTATTTCATGGCCTGCACCGGATCATGGCTCTTCCAGATCAGTTTCATCTTCTCATACCGGGTCGTGAAATTGTATTTCCGGTTGAAATACGGAATGTAACGCGGATTGATCAGCGCCATCGTCCCGCTCAGCAGACCCTGAACGGATGCCGGCATACGGGTCGTGAACCGTTCGGCCTGGTTGAATTTATTATAACCCCCGAAGATCTCGTCTCCGCCGTCGGCGCTCAGCGCGACCTTCACCTGTCGACGCGCCAGCTGGCTCACCAGCACCGTCGGCACCGTGGAGTTGTCCGCGAACGGCTCGTCATAGATCTCGGGCAACCGGTCGAGTACACCGGCCGCCTCGTGCGAGGTCAGGTACCATTCGGTATGGTCGGTCCCCAGGTAACCGGCGATCTTTTTGGCTTCGGGCGCTTCGTTGAATTCCTCTTCCCGGAAGCCGATGGTGAACGTTTTCAACCGCTCGGTGCGGCCGGTCTGCAACAACGCCGCTACGCTGCTGCTGTCGTAACCGCCGCTCAGGAAAAGTCCGACGGGCACATCGGCAACCATCCGGTATTCGTATGCACTCTTGAGCAGCCTGTCCGTCTCTGCAATGGCTTCCCCGTCCGAAAGATCGAGTTTGGGCTGATTGTAATAGTCGAAGACGTCCCAGTATTTCAGCTGACGCTGCTCCCGGTTCTTCAGGTCCAGCTCGAGGTAATGACCCGGCAACAGCTTGAACGTATCCCTGAAAATGCAATGCGGCGCGGGGATATAGCTGAACTGGAGGAATAGCGCCAGGCTGTTGGCATCGATCGTTTTTTCAAACGCCGGATGCCGGTACAACGCCTTCAGCTCGCTGCCGAAAAGAAGGACATCGCCCCGGCGGTAATAATACAAAGGCTTCACCCCCGCCCGGTCACGGATGAGGATGACCTTTTCTTTGGCCTTGTCGTACAGCGCGATGGCGAACATGCCGACAAACTTCTGGACCACGTCCATCCCCCAACACTGATAACCCTTCAGGATGACCTCCGTATCCGACCAGGAAGCGAAGGAATAACCCTTCTCCTCCAGTTCGCGGCGGATCTCCTTGAAATTGTAGATCTCCCCGTTGAAATTCACGATCAGGTCGCCGAAATGCATCGGCTGATGGCCGAGTGGGGAAAGGTCCAGGATCGACAGGCGTCGCTGACCGAAACCAATAGAAGCGCCGGGCGCATCGTACACTTCGTACCCGGAGTCATCCGGTCCGCGATGCGTCAGGGCGTCGGTCATATCCTTAAGCACTTCGATACCCGTGTCACGCCGAAAGTCAATAAAACCTGCAATGCCACACATGAGCTATAGTTGAGCTATATTGATCAGTTAAAGGTAATGCGACGGTTGAATTGCCATAGGATACCTTTCCAGAACGACCGGAGATGCGCTTTCTGACCCTTTAGCAGAAAAGTGAGGGTGTTCTTGGGAATCGTAACGAAGGTGAAATAGGCGTAAAAGACCAGCAGGCTCGCCCTCGGAGCGTTCCGCCGCATATAGTAAATGCGGTTCTTCGTGTTGTAGAACGTCTTGAAAGGACTGGCCTTCCCGGTCGTCATCGATTCCTTATGGTAAATGAGTGATTTCGGCTGATAATAAACTTTGTAACCTTTCCTCTTGATCTGCTCGCACCAATCGAATTCCTCGTAATAAATAAAAAAATCCTCCGGCAGACCCCCCACCTCTTCGACGACCCTGCGCGGCACCATCATGCCGCCGCCGTGCGCATAGTTGGTGACCTTCACTTCATTGTATTGCCCCTCATCCTTCTCCCGGCAACCGATCATGCCATTGCGGCCGGTAAAGATGTTCACGGTGTTGTAGCCGGCGTACTCGATCGTACCCTTATGGAAAAAATAATGGAATTTCGGACTGACGATACCCGCATCCGGGTATTGATCGAAGATCTCCAACAGGCCTTCCAGTAGTCCGGGGGTCACTTCCGTATCATTGTTGACGATAAAAAGGAAATCCCCTTTGGCGGCCCGGATACCGACATTGTTGCCGCCGGTGAATCCCAGATTCCTGCCATTGAGAATAACCTTTACATCCGGATAGATGGCCTTAAAAACGGGGGTCGGATCCTCACGTGATCCGTTGTCTACTACGATGACTTCCAGGTTCTGGTAAGTACCATGCTCGTTAAGACTGCGCAGGAAGTCACAAGTTACCTCGGTAGTGTTCCATGTGAGCGTAACGATAGAAATTAAAGGGTTGTCCTTCAACATATTAGGCTTCTTTTAAAGGGGTTCAGAGGGTCGTGATGCTTACACGGAATTTAGACATTTTCCTTCTGCAATAACGCAGAAGGAGTATTGGCTATTATCCAGAAATCAGTGGCAAAACTGCACCTGGATGCGTAGTCGATGTCCATGCTGATCCGCTCTTCGACAGACATGTCCTTGTTGCCTCTTTTCTTGATCTGCCACAGCCCGGTGATGCCGGCCGGCGCCATAAAGCGTGCAGCATAATCATCCGTCGTCAGCGTTGCCGCTTCATACAACGGCAGCGGACGGTTACCCACCAGCGACATATCGCCCAGCAATACGTTCAACAGCTGCGGCAGCTCGTCCAGCGAGGTGTTCCGCAGGAACTTTCCAACCCGCGTGATCCGCGGATCGTTGTGGATCTTGAAGAACACCGCACCCTGCGGAGCGTTCGAATATTGGTTCAGGTGTTTCAGCGAGCCGATCTTCTTGTCGGCACCCTGGTACATCGTCCGGAACTTATAAAAATTGAAAATACGGTATCCCCTGCCGGCCCGCTTCGAGATATAGAAAACAGGCCCGCGGGACTCCAGCTTGATCGCCAGCGCAATGAGAAAGAAGATGGGGCTCAGGACCACCAGCCCGATACAGGCCATCAGGATGTCGAAAAAGCGCTTGCCCGGCTTTACCGCCTTTTGTCTCTTCTCCTCCATCAGGTGCGCGGCGGCATGCGCGGCCTTCGCCTTCACCTTGCTGATGAACTGGATCTTCTGACGCAATTCCCTGTCCTCGCAACCTTCCATGAACAGGATCTCGTCTACGCGTACATGTTTCTTGAACTGGGATAACTCGTCGTCGGAAAGTGTGGAACCCTCCAGGATGAAAGGCACCGTGTTCAACGCGGGTTGCTGACGGAGAAAATGGCTGAATTTCTTGAGCGCGTCCAGGTCGGCCGCCTCGCAGATGATCAGCTCGGGTATATCGCCCCTTTCTTCACCGATGCGCAGCAGTAACTCGTTGCGTGCATGCTCCACCCTGTCGGCAGTGTACACCTTGTTACTGTACAAATGGCTCAGTCTGGCGATGTGAGAGGCGTCTGTTCCAATATAGCAGATGCCGCTATACTGAAATTCGCCGGCTATGGGCACAGAAAAGGACCGAAAGGTAAAGAGGTTGATCCTCTTATCCTTTTCAACGGTTGGGGTCTGAAATAGCAAATCCATACAACAGCTTTACGGTTTCATAAATACGGTGGTTCTCAGAAATAGTCTATTCTTTACAACAGGCTCGGCAATGTTTATTTCTCTTGTGACGCTAGTCGACCAGCGAGGTCGTCACCAGCTCACGAATAGCATCCATCAGTTCTACCGGATTGAAAGGTTTCAGAAAATACCGTACCGCCCCATATTCTATACATCTGCTTTCCGTCTCCCTTTTATCGAGTCCGGACAACACCACCACGGGAATCTCACCATGCAACCCGCTGGTGGTTAAGTGCTTTATAAATTCCCAGTTTTCCATATCGGGTAGCTGGGGGTCTGCAATGATCAAGTCGGGCTGGCTCCTGTTTGACAGGTAATACATGGCCGAATACCCATCGGGCACAGTGACTATCTGGTAATCTCTTCCCAAAACAGTCTGCAACAGGAACCGGATCGCCTTGCTATCATCTACGGCCAAAATCTGCTTTTTCATTCTCCAAAAATCATTTAAGGGTTTTAAGTAGAAACTTAATTTTTCCAGGATGGCAGTGGAATGAATGGACTTACAGTAGGTATTGGCGTAAAAATTACTCCTTGACGAAGCAGGCTTTACCAAATAGCGACGTGGATTACTGTGCGTGCTAAATAAAAGAAAAAAACGAGGAATTTCAAGGATTAGTGGTCAATCAACAGATATACATGTAAGAGTTACATATCGCCAACTATTCAGAGGATTTGAACATGGCAGGCATTATAAGTGGCATAAAAGTACAGGTTTTTTTCTATTATTCAAATAATTCAAAAACTATTTTCAGAATCCGCTACGAAATTGGGAACTTTTCCCTTTCTGTCAAATACCCATTAGAGGGTATTTTTGGCTTCTGTTTCAGACCCGTATCGTTCCCATTTCCGGAATCGATTCTCTTTGCCCCTTACAACACGGTCGGATTGAACTCCGATGCTGCCTGCCGTCCCGGCGGAAGGCTCCCCAACCACATATGCAATTCATATTCCTGAGCGGGATGCACCGGTCTTGCGACCCGGGCCCCGTCGGCCATATACGTGATCGTCATCATTTCCCTCCGGCGGTCCGATGTATTCGCCGATGTGTGATGGACCGTGTTCCCGAAATGCCAGCTCGCATCTCCTGCCCGCATACCCGCCGCCCGGCTCAGCGGGAACTGGTGTTCACGTATATACTTCCTGTAAGCGGTGTCAGGCTCGGACGATAACCTCGGATCCACGATCGTGCCGTTCCGGTGTGATCCGGTCGCGTACACGAACATCCCCATTTCCACACTCTGATCCGTCAGCGCTATCGCCACCGTTATCGTATCGGCCGTATCCAGCGGCCAGTAATACTGGTCCTGGTGCCAATACGTCGCACGCCCTCCGGCTTCCTTCAGCAGCGCATGGTCATGATAGATGCGCACATTCTCCACACCGAGCAGATCCGCAGCAACCTTCCCCAGCCGTTTGGAAAGCACCAGCCGTCTCACCCCTTCATCGGTCCTCCACAGGTTAACCCACTGTCCGAACGAGCGTCCGTATATACCGCGCTCGGGAGCCTTTCTCTTTTCCCGGCTTTGCCGCTTCACCGCATCCAATATCTGCTGCCGGTAGACTTCCGCCTCTGAACTACTTAGCAAACCGCGGACCAACAAATGCCCGTTCACACGGAACTCATCCCGCTGAGCGGTGGATATCGCGATAAAGTCATCGAGGGATATATCGGTTTTCGCCTGCGTCATCGTGTTTGCAAAAGTAGAAATTTTAAGCGGCCGACACTCAGGTATAACCCTTACGACCGTATTAATTCACGCGGGCCGGCTATGACTTGCCCCGTTTTCTGAGTACCTTTCTCGTTAAATCTGATACCCGATGAGAAAGACCTTTACTTTTCTCCTGACCATCCTTTGCCTCAGCCCGGCCTTGTCCGTTCTCGCTCAAAACTCGGCGCTGCAGTTTACGGGGACCAACTATGTCTCCGCCGGTATCGACGCGGTCGACCCTTCGGGCGGCGAGTTCACGATCGAATGCTGGGTGTATGTTCCCGATACCATGAATGACGGCAATATCCATCAATTCGTTTCGGAAGGCTCCGACGGTCTTGCCTTTTACCTCGGTTACGGCGCCGACGGAACCATTGTTGGCGGCGACGCCTGGGGGGCGACGCCCTCCACGGGCATACCGATGCCGCTCGGTACATGGACGCATATCGCGATGACCTTCGACGGTCTCACCGCCATCCTCTATGTCGATGGCGATTCCGTCGCCGGCAGCGTAGGTTATTTTTTTACCGATGGCTCGCCGCTGACCCTGGGCGCTTATGTAGATGGCTCCCAGCGGTTCGTCGGTCGGATGGATGAGATGAAAGTTTGGAGCGTCGCGCGCTCCAGGGCCCAGATCAGGGGCGATCTGTTCGGGATTCCGGACGCAGGTGACAATACCCTTGTCGCTTACTTTGAAATGAACGATGGATCGGGCACCCTCGTGTCGAACGCCGCTCCCACCGGATCGAGTCAGAACGGTCAGATCATAAATGACTTAGGCGGCGCCAATTCGTGGACGGCCTCGCCGGTCCAGTTCGGCAACAACGCCCTCGTCTTCGACGGCGTCGACGACCAGGTAGTGATCCCCGCCAACAGCGACTACGATCTTACCGGCGGAGGCACCGTGGAATTCTGGGTAAATCCCACCACACTCTCCGGTACATTCGCCACCATCCTCGGTAACAGGGGTCCGGGCGGAGTACGCTACAGCTTCCATCTGTCCTCGACACAGATCGGTCTCGACAACGGCACGACGGTCAACACGCTCGACTATGCCGTTCCGACGAACACCTGGACTCACCTCGCCTTCGTCACCGACGGTTCGGCTTCCACCACCGTATATGTGAATGGCACCGCGCAGGGCACGATCACGGGCGCCCTCGGATCTGCCCCCGCCGGACAACCGCTCACGCTCGGTATCGCAAAAAATACTTCCGGTCCGGATGACCGTCCCTTTGCCGGCGGCATCGACGAGGTACGCATCTGGAACACGCAACGCTCGGCCGCCAGTATCCTCGGCAATGCAAACAATACCCTGACCGGTACGGAAGCCGGCCTCGTCGCGCAGTTCAGCTTCAATATGGGAACGACGGCCGGCAACAACGACAGCCTGACCACGGCGCTGGATAATTCCGCCGCCGGCAACCATGGCCGGATCTCGAATTTCGCGCTCTCCGGCACGGGCTCCAATTTTACCGCTCACACGCTGGCGATCATCCCGCTGCCGGTCATCCTCAGCAGCTTTACCGCTACCCGCCTGGGCACCGAATCCCTCCTGCAGTGGAAGACGGAACAGGAGGAGAACACACGCGATTTCACGGTCGAAAGGAGCACCGACGATAAGACCTTCACCCCGATCGGCATCGTTGCCGCGGCCGGCAACAGCAACAGCTCGCGCGCCTACTCTTTCATCGATGTGTCCCCGGGGCAATACAACAATTACTACCGCCTGAGACAATCGGACATCGACGGAAAGTTCACCTATACCGCCATCCGCGTGGTCAGCTTCCCGTCGCCCAACCGGCTCATCTGGTACATCATCGGACGACAGGCGGTCGAAATATCGCTCCAAAAGGGCAACAGCGAGCCTTACGCCCTGTCCGACGTCACCGGCCGCCTGCTGCGCCTCGGTCAGCTCTCCGACGGGAAAACCGATCTTTCCGGCCTTCCCGCGGGTCTGTATATCGTGAGGGTAATGACTTCCGGCGGCCCGTTGGCCGTCGAGGTGCCCGTCTACTGACGCGCCGCTGCGACCCGTCACCGCAGTTCGAGAAGGACGACCGACATGGGCGGCATGTCCACCGCCAGCTCGTCGCCCTCCTTTTTGGCCCCGTGGAAAACGGCGGGCTTGATTTTGTCGGGTTGATCGAACGTATTGTAGTCGTTGAAATGCGCCGAGGTCAGCACCTGCCCCTCCACCGTCCGGAAACTTCCCGCTTCCAGGCGCGCCCGGACCGTGATGCGCTTCGCCGGATCGAGATTGACCAGCGAGATGTGCACCGTCCCTGCGCTGTCCTTCGAGGCGGATGCATTGATCGCCGGGATCCGGCTCCCGGCATAGCTGTAGTCGGGGCCCATCAGCTGTATCGCGAGCGAACGCGCGTCCTGGTGCGCCTTATACAGATCGAATACGTAATAGGTAGGCGTGAGCAACATCCGGTCCTTGTCCGTCAGCACCAGCGCCTGCAGGACATTCACGGTCTGCGCCAGGTTGGCCATGCGGATCCTGTCCGCATGATTGTTGAAGATATTCAGCGTCGTGGCCGCGATCAGCGCGTCGCGTAAACTGTTCTGCTGGTAGAGGAAGGCAGGGTTCGTCCCCGGCTCGACATCCGTCCAGATGCCCCATTCATCCACCACCAGCGCTATCCGCTTGCGCGGGTCATACCGGTCCATGATGGCCGCATGCCGGTCTACGATATCTTCCATCCGCAAGCCCGCCGAAAGCGCTTTGAAGTATTCGTCCTCGCCGAACTGCGTGGCAGAACCCTTGTGCTGCCAGGACCCCGCCAGCGTATAATAATGCATCGATATCCCCCATACCCCCGTGTGACCGATGTGCTGCATCAGCGTTTCGGTCCAATGGTAATCATCGCCATTCGCGCCGCTCGCGATCAGCTTCAGCGGCGCTCCCGGGTAGCTCTTGCAGAACTCGCTGTAACGTTTGTATTGGTCACTGTAGAATTCGGGCGTCATGCTGCCGCCGCAGCCCCAGCTTTCATTGCCGACGCCCCAATAGGAGACATTCCACGGCTGATCGCGCCCGTTCTGCCGCCGGAGATCCGCCATCGTGCTGTGCCCGTTGTAGTTCAGGTACTCCAGCCAGCTTTCCATTTCTTCAGGCGTGCCCGTTCCCACGTTTCCGGCGATATAAGGCTGGCAACCCAACAGCTCGCACAGTTGCAGGAACTCATGCGTTCCGAAACTGTTGTCATCCGGCACCATGCCCCAGGTCGTATTGACGGTATGCTTCCGCTGTTCCCGGGGCCCGATCCCGTCGCGCCAGTGATACTGGTCGGCAAAACATCCCCCGGGCCAGCGCAACACCGGGATCCTGATCTTGCGCAACGCCTCCACGACATCCATGCGGATATGATCGCCCTTCCAAAAGCCGTCGTAGATGCACCGCCCGAGGTCCTCGGAAAAATGCCCGTAAATAGCACGGCTGATCACCGGCCCCGATGTGTCCCGGATCAAGAGATCGGCGCTACTCTGCGCCGATACGGCCATACTGAAAAGAAGGAAGATGGAACAAAGCGATCGCTGAAGGGAGTTCATATGCAGGGAAGTTTTATGCCCCCCTAAATTAAGCGTTTTTCTGACAATTATTCGATTTTCTCGCCGCTTGCCATCCCCGCCCCGGCCGGCCCCTGCTCTCGCCCCGCCACCGCGATCCTCACATCCGCACCGCACCAACTCGGGCCCCTGCCCTCGCCCATATCCCCGCGATCTTTATTTCCCCACTCGTCCCATTCCCGCGATCCTCACATCCGCACCGCACCAACGATCCTTATTTCCGCACCTGCCCCGTCCCCCGGATCACCCATTTCTCGGTGACCAGCTTCTCCAGCGCAAACGGGCCCCGCGCATGCAGCTTTTGCGTCGATATCCCGATCTCCGCGCCCAACCCCAATTCTTCTCCATCGGTGAACCTCGTCGAAGCGTTGGCGTACACGGCGGCGGCATCCACTTCCGCCAGGAACCGTTCGCACTTTTCCCGGTTACGCGAGACGATCGCCTCGGAATGCCGCGTAGAATGCTCCCGGATATGCAACAGCGCTTCGTCGATCCCCGCCACGACCCTGACCGCGCATTTCAGCGACAGGAACTCCCGGTCGTAGTCCTCCGGTTTCGCGCGCTGCAAAAAAGGATATCCTTTCAGGAGACGACCGGCCGCCGCATCGGCGAACAACTCGACGCCATGGCGTTCCATCGGCGCTCTCAGCCCCTGTAAAAAAGCCCCCGCAACGGCCCGGTCGACAAGGACGGTGTCCATGGCATTGCACACCGAGGGACGGGAGACCTTCGCATTGACGACGATCTCCACGGCCTTTTCGAGATCGGCTTCCTCCTCCACGTAAACGTGACAAACCCCCGCACCCGTCTCGATGACGGGCACCAGGCTGTTCGCCCGCACAAACCGGATCAGGCTGTCAGACCCGCGCGGGATCAACAGGTCCACCCACCGCGTGGCTTTCAGCAGGTGCTGCACGGTTTCGCGGTCCGACGGCAACAGCGAAACGCAGTCCGGCGGCAGTCCGTTCCCGGCCAACGCCTTCCGGATGAGGCCAACGGCCGCCTTGTTCGTATCCGCCGCATCCTGGCTTCCTTTCAGCACGCAGCCATTGCGGCTGCGTAAACACAACGCCGCTATGTCGAATGTCACATTGGGCCTCGATTCATAGATGGCGCCGACGACGCCGAACGGCACGGTGATCCGTTCCACTTCCAGACCGTTCGCCAGCGTCCTGCGGTCCAGTACCTTCCCGGCAGGATCGGGCAGCCCGCTCACCTTCCGCAGCGCCGCTGCAATTCCCTTCAGCCGCTGTTCATTCAACAACAGCCGGTCATTTTTCGGATCGCCCGCTTTCTGGCGGCCAAGGTCCCGGCCATTCGCGCGCAGCAGGGCTCCACTGTCCGATTCGATCAGTTCCGCGAGCGTCACCAGCACACCCTTCAGCTGTTGCTCCCCCGCACGCCTCAGCGCGGCCCCGGCTTTATTTGTACGTTGCAAAATGGTTTCGATCTGTGCCATGTCTAAAAGATTACGATGTCGTCCGCATGCGCGGCCATCCGGTTTTTTTGCGACAGACCGGCCGATATCTCCGCCGCGCCTATCCTTGCCTTCGCGACGCCGATGATCGCGTCGCCCTCGCCGACCAGCTGAACCACCTCTCCGGCGCCGAACTTTCCCTGCACTTTTCGAATGCCCACCGTCAGCAGGCTCCGTCGTTGCATCAGGGCCTTCTCCGCCCCCTTATCGACAAAAAGACTCCCGAAGGTCATCGATCCGCTGGCAAGCCATTTCTGCCTCGCCTTCAGGTTGGAACGCTGCGGCACGAAGTTGGTCCCCGACCGGCCCGCCAACGCATCGGCAAACGGCGTCTTACCCCCGATCCCGCAAATGATCACCCGGATGCCCAGCGAGGTCGCCAGTTTCGTGAACGTCAGCTTCGACAACATTCCGCCTAATCCCAGGCTGCTTTTTTCCGTCCTCACGAACCCCATGATCCTGCCGTCTACCTTCTCCACGAGAGGTAACAAACGACCCTCTCCATCCAGGAAACCGCCGACCGAGGTGCACAGCAACAACGCTTCCGCATCGAACCCGATCGCGGTCAGCGTCGCCAGTTCGTCATTGTCGGAGAATTTAAGCTCTACGTTGCTGACGAGGTCATTTTCATTCATGATCGGCAGGATCCCGTTCTTCCAGAATTCGGCAAACGTCTCCTTCAATTGCAAAAAACGGGTCCGGCTGGAGAAATGCTGCCGCTCGCACAACGCCTGCGCTACCGGTATGCCATATGCGGCGAATTGCCGCTGGTAATGCTGGATAAGAATGGGATTCCCTACGGCGGCAGCCGCTTTTCGCTCGGCCAGCCCTCCTTTGTAACCGGAAAAGAACGACCGTCCGCTGCCCACCGCCCCGCTCGACACCAGGATGATCCGGTAGTCGCCGGCTAGCGACGAGATGCCCGCGGCCACTTTCCGGATGATGGGTCCGGCAATCTCGCCTTTGTCGTTCGTCAACACCGCCGTTCCCAGCTTAATGACCAACACCGGTTTCTGCATACTGTGCAAGGACTGATTTTTGGCGCGAAGTTATCCCATTCCGCCGACACGCTATTGCAAATTCCCCGGCTTTCGCTTATCTTTTGCCAAACACGGCCACATGGAGCAGACACTAACCCCTGTCGTCGGCTGGTCCTTGCCGAAACGACTGTCATTCCGGTTCTTTTTCGTTTTCTTCGTTTTCTACATCTTTTTCAACCCCAACGGCGTCATCCCGTTCACCGATTCGATCTTCGGCTGGTATATCCAGCCCTTTCACCACCTGATACCCTGGATCGGTCATCACGTCCTCCACCTTTCCCATCCGATCACCGTCTTCACCAACGGTTCCGGGGACACGACCTATGACTTCGTCATGCTCCTGTTCATTCTCGCGCTGGCCGTCGTCGGCTGTGGAATATGGAGTTGGTCCGACCGTCGCGCCGATGCATACCCTACGCTTTATTACTGGCTCACCTTTTTTCTGCGGTACTACGTTGCGGTAACCATGCTGTCTTATGGACTGTACAAGGTGATCAAGCTGCAGTTTCCTTTTCCCGGCCTTTCCACACTGCTCGAACCTTATGGCAAATCGTCGCCCATGGGACTGGCCTGGAACTTCATGGGTTACTCCTCGGGCTACAACTATTTCGCCGGGTTTGCCGAGGTGACGGCAGGCGCGCTGCTGCTTTTCCGCCGGACCATGGTCGCGGGCGCGCTGCTCGCATTCGTCGTGTGCGCGAATGTCATGGCGATGAACTACTGTTTCGACATCCCTGTCAAGCTGTTGTCGACTATGCTCGTGATCATGTCGCTGTACCTCCTGTCGGACAATTTCACTCCGGTAGCCGGGTTCCTTTTCGGCAAAAAACAGGTTGCACTGAGACCCGCGCCTTCTCCACGCTTGCCGAACAGGAGGTTGCGAATCCTGTGGGTTGCGGGGAAAAGTCTCTTCATCGGGTTCCTGGCCATTTCCAGCGGCATCGGCCTGGTGGAAGCGAGGAGCAGCTACGGTGACGCGGCGCCTCACACCGCATATCGGGGCATCTATGAGGTAAAGACCTTCGTCCGCAACAGGGATACGCTGCCGCCGCTATTGACCGATACGTTCCGCTGGAAACAGCTGGTCATCGACGGCTCGCCGGCTTACCCCTTTGCCGCCATCCGCGGGATGGGCGACAGCACGCGGGGCTATTACTCGTTCAGGCTGGATACCGCGCATCACCGGTTGATCCTGACCTCCTACCGCGATTCCACCGACAGGTACAGCTTCCATTACCTTTTCCCGAAAGAAGACAGCCTGGTCCTGAGCGGCGCCTCGAAAAAGGATTCACTAGGGATCGCGCTGAAATTGTATGACTGGAAGAATTTTCTCCTCGTACGCAGGGGCTTCCATTGGATCAATGAATTCCCGATGAACCGGTGAGCTATTTTTGCATGACGAGCACCCCGTTCAGGACCAGCGTGCTGCCGCCGGCCGCAACAATGTTGTATACGCGCTGAGGCCCTCCCGCGGTCTCCGTTTTATCCCAAACCGTGAACGGCCGGTAGCCGTCGCTGCCGGCACACCAGACCCGGTCGCCGATCTTCAATTCGCCGGCAGTCCTTCCGTTGCCCATGGGATGATTCGGCGTCGCCTCGAGGACCCTCGACGACAACCGCACGACGCGGTCCTTCTTTTCCACCGCCGAGACGAGCACCAGCCTCGTGATCGCATAGTTCTTCACAGCATGCACGGTCAGCGCTTTCACGCGCACGACACGCTCCCGGTGGGTCAGCGGGTCCACGGTTACAACCGCATCGCCGGGCCGCACGTCCTTCAGCAGCCGCCGTTCACCTCCTTCCATCGTCACCTCCATGTCTCCCGGGAAACAAATATCGTTGCCGTAGGTGCCGCTCTCGCTTCGATCGACCGCTGCCCGGCCCGCACCGGCCGACTGATACAACTGGTACCCCAGTTCCTTCGACAATACATAGGACAGCTTGAGCACGAAGAACGGTTCCTGTTTTTCGATGGCATGGATGTCCTCGAAGTATTTGTTCCAGACGGCAGGGTCTGCCCGGTATCCCGGCATGCAGACAGTATACCGCTTGCCATTTTCGGTCGTATAGTAGATGACCGTCCCGATCTCGGTCCTGTCTTCTTTGCGGATCAGTCTGTACAGATCGATCCGTTTGCGCTTGCTGTCATCGCCGGTGATGAAATAGGGTTTGCCGAATCCGTTGTGATCGAGGATATAGGCGTTCTCGAACTTGACGTAAGTGTCCTTGTCCGGGTCGCCGACAGAAAAGGTCCTGGCCTTTTCATATTCTTCCATCGTCAGCGCGCGGCGCTTGGTCGTGTCCTGGGCACGCACGAGGGTCGTGACGGCCATCAGTACGGCGGCCGCAAAAAAGTACTTCATGTCGTCGGGTTTTAAGAAATTTCCTTGAACGCTTTTGCGAACGCTTCCATCTCGTCCATCCGCCCGATGCTCACCCGGCACCAGTCCTGGTTATTGAATTTCCAGAACCGCACGCCCACGCTCCGTTTCATCATCTCGTCGGTGAATTGTTTGCCATCCATCTTGATGGGGAAGATGACGAAATTGGCCACCGAAGGCACATACGTATAGCCTTCCTTCTTCAGGACGCCGTACAGGAATTCCTTGCTCGCCGCCGTTTTCTTCACGACGTCGTCCATGTACCCGCGCTCCTGGTAACCCGCAATCGCGGCTTGCAGCGTGGTGGCCGACAAAGACATGAAAGCCTCCGTATAACCCATCAGTTTCCTGATCGTCTCCGGCTGCGTGACCACATAGCCGCAACGCAGCCCGGCGAACCCGTACACCTTCGAAAACGTACGCGCTACGATGATGTTGTCCCCCGCCGTCGCCATGGGGATCAGCGTCGTCCCCTGCGGGTCGGGCAGGTAGTCCATATAGGCTTCGTCGACGAACACGGCTACTTTTTTCGATACGCGTTCGCAGAAAGCCTTCAATTTCGCATTGTCTACCACCGTGCCCGTCGGATTGTTGGGGTTGCACACATAGACCAGCGTCGTTTGGTCGTCGATCGTCTTTTCCATCGCGTCGAGGTCGAGCGCATAGTCGCTCGTGAGGGGCACTTTCACCCATTTCGCACCCATCCGTTCCGCCCTGTCCGGCAGGTCCGCATACGAGGGATCTCCCGAGATGACATTACAACCCGGCTTGAAATAGGCCAGCGCCGCCGCCATCAGGAGCGGCGTCGATCCCGCCGCGAGCAGGATATTCTCCGTTTTGATCTTCTCGAATGCCGCGATCTTGCTGGTCAGATCGCCCATGCTCATGAAAGGGTATTGATAGCTCGTCGGAATCGCTCCGAGAATGGCCTTCCTGGCCGTTTCCGAGGGACCGAAAGGATTCTCATTGGCAAACAAACGGGCCTTCAGCGGCTCGGCCGAGCTCAACGCGATGTCGCGTTCCGTCCAACCCGCCTCGGCAGGTGTAAATGCGGTCCCGGTGACCGACGGCGCCGCCTGCGCCTTTTGCAGCAGGCTGCCGGCAAAAGGAAGACCGCCCGCTAACAGGGCGCCCGTCCTGAGTAGTTCGCGACGACTGATCGTGTTGCCCATAAGAGTATTTTTTATTGGTGGTGAATGAATGTATGCTGCTCCCATTCAGCTCCCCAGGGACGGATAAGAGAACCGCTGCGACGTCACCCGGCTGTGCAGGGCCGCAACCACATTCCGCGCCGACTCGAGCGCCCCCGCCATCCAGGCATTCAGCCAGGTCATATGCTCGCCCGCGAAATAAACCGGGCCATCCGGCTGCAACAAGGGCCGGTACAGGGTCTGCCGCTCTTCCGCCGAATACAGCGCCCATCCGCCCAACGAATACCTGGTCTTGTGCCAGCTCACCGAGAACGACGTTTCAAAGGCCTGTCTGTACTGCGGATGGATGAGACTCCCTTTGTCCAGCGCCAGTTGCTCGCGTTGACGGTAGCTCAGTTTCCCGGTGGCGACAGCCTTCTCATTAAAATTATAATACCCGATCAGGATTCCTTTACCGCTCAAATAATCATAGGATGGGTAGAATATCTGCGTCAGCTGGTTATTCGTATGCGTGATGCCTCCATAAATGCCCTCGTCCTCCTCCCAGAAACGGCGCCCGAACTGCAACCCGATTTTACCCGTCGACATATACACGACGTTGTCGATCGCCCGGCTGATATCCGAAGAAAAATTATGATCGATATTGCTCAGCACCGGCAAAGGTATCGTACAAATGCACCATTCCGACTGGATGGTCCTGTCCCCATCCTTCCCCCTGTAATCCACCCGCACGCCCTGCCCTTCTTTATGGATAGCCACTACCTCAGCCTGGTAATGGATCCTATCCCCTAACTGCCGCTCGAATGCCGCCGCTATCCTGTCCATCCCCCCGGCCGCCTGGAACAAACTGCCCTGCAGTTCATACGTATACTCCGCGACATTATAAAAGTCGGGGTCGAGCAGTCCGGACTGCAACATAGCCGAAAGCGTCCAGGGGTCGCCCAACCGGCCTTCCATCGTCCCGGCCCCCGGCGTTTCCACATAACCCCGCCGAGCAGAAGCCTTGTACAACCGGTCGATATCCAAACCGCCTTCCGCCCGCAGGTATTCGATGACCTTCAACGTATCGTCCCTGCTCATTCCCGCGTCGATCTTGCCCCCTTCCAACCCCTTCGCCAATAATTCGGCCATCCACCCCCGCATATCGTTGTGTATCTCCCTGACCCTGATCTTCCGGTTCGACAACGGCCCCTTGCCTTCGCTATAGTAATAGCTGTTCTCGTTGACATTACTGTACACTTCTATCGGCACCTTCAACTCCCTGCAATAATGGAGCGTGAGCCCGTGATGATGCGGGATGCGCGAAGGACCCGCATTGAAATACTGGCCGGTGTCGAATGCCGCCTCCTGGTACCCATGCTCCGTCTCCACATTGCCCGATCCTTTCCGCACCGACCAGCAACGCCCCCCGGCCCGGTCTCTCGCCTCCAGGATCGTACACCGGTAGCCCAGCTTTCCCAACTCGTAAGCCGCCGCCATTCCAGCCAGACCCGCTCCCAATATCAACACCTCCGTTCCCTCTCCGCTGCCTTCCGGATGCCACGGATAAGCCGGCGCGGCAGGCAACAGGCCCATGGCGATCATTGCCGGGTAGGCTCCGCCGGCCAAAACTCCGGTCCGTTGAAGAAATTCCCTGCGCGATATAGATTTCAAATACTAAAGGATGAAAATGTTAGCCTGGCTCTTTAAAGTTACTCAAATTCAATGGGAAAATGGCTAATTTCCTATATTAATAACACTACGAATGGGTACGTCCGGGTCGCCGCATGGACGCGGCATTTTCTGGCAGGCGCTCCTCCTCACCGGTCTCATTGCCGGGACGCTCGACGCAACCGCCGCCATCATTAATTATTCGCTTCATGGGGGCCATCAGCCCGCCCGTATCTTTCGTTTCATCGCCAGCGGCCTCTTCGGAAAACGGGCGACTTCGGGCGGCAGCGATATGGTCGTCTACGGCGTGCTCCTGCACTATTTTATCGCGTTTTGCTTCACCGCATTCTTTTTTACGATCTACCCGCGTTTCCCTTTTCTCCGCCGGCATCCCCTGCTCGCCGCCATCGGGTATGGTATCGTCATTTTCGTGATCATGAACTACATCGTCGTGCCGCTCTCGCGGACCCCTTCTTTTTCCATCACCTGGTCCGGCGCATGCATCGGCCTGGGCATCCTGATCGTCGCCATCGGCCTCCCCGTCTCCTACCTCGCCCGCGCGTGGCTACGCCCAGACCCCGGGCGCCACCCATCCTCAGCGAGCTAAATCGGGTAGAAGGCCCGCGCAGTAGCGAGTGGCCCGGTCTGTTATTCCTCGCCCGGGTGATACTTTTTCTCGGCGGCCTTTTCGACGTCTTCCTTGTAGAAATAGACATCTTTGAACCGCCCATAAATGTACATGTTCGCCTGGTCCGTAAAATGCGGCGAGGCCGGGTCGCTGCTCTCGCCCCCCGTCACGACCGTTCTCGCATTCACCCTTTTCCCGAACTCCACCGCGGCGATAAAACTGTTGCCGGATATCCCGTACCGCTTTTTCGTATTGGGAAAACTACGGCTCACGTAGGACGGCAACTGTCCGAATGCCGATGACACCAGGCCTACCGCACGGCTCGGTTTGCGATCGTCGTACGTCTCGACCATCTTCCCCGTCAACCGCTGGTAGCGGCAGATGTCACCCCATTCCATCTTCCAGTTGCCATACCGCTGACGAAGGTCGTTCACCGCGGCCTGCAGGGCTTCCAACCGTTGGACGGGCGTCGTATGCTCCACCTCTTCCCGGATATTGTCCACCTGGTGCGACGCTTCTTCCAATGTCCTCGGACGGGGCGCATACGAAGCCAACCGCGTCGCCCATTCCACCGCCAGCGTTGTCGCCACCGAATGCCCGCCCGAGCGCCGGTCCCATTTCTGCAACAAGGCAATGGGCTCCTGCAACGGTCTGCGTAGACTGTCCGGCGCCTTCGTCCAGGCTTCGAACAGCGCGGGCAACAAGACGTCGAAGGCCATCAGGTAATGGTCATAGCCTTTGGAAATTAGGCTGTCCAACGTAAAATCATTCGCTCCGCTTAACAGCCGCTGCGCATTCAGCGCGCGGAAGTTCTCCCCGTCGGGCGCCATATAGGCCGGGTATTGACCGCGCTGCGGGCTGCTGTTTCCAGAAGAAGTAAAAGGGGTGGAGTTACAATTTTCGATCCATCCCGTCTCGGGGTTATAGACGTGCACGATCTCATCCAGCGTATGGACTCCCTTCCACTCGGTGGCTGCCGTCGTCCCGTCTACGGGCAATGCCCAGTTGTAGGATGTATTCCGGCGCGGCATAAAGTTGCCGTGCCAATAAGCGATATTGCCCTGATCGTCCGCATAGACCGTATTGTTCGTCGTGTTGGCGCGGAGGTCCATCGCCTTCTTATATTCATCGAACGTGTTGGCTTTGGTGATCAACCAGGCTTCGAGCAACGCATCGAGACTCCGGTTGTATTCCTTCAGACTCAGCCACCTGCCGTCCCTGCTGCATAGCACCGGGCCATGATGCGTATAATAGCCCTTCACCGCCAATGCACCGACGCCATTGTCTTTCCGATAGTAAACCGTAAACGGTCTTTCCTTCACCGGTCTTGTCTGACCTTCGTATTCATAGACCCAGCCGTTGTCCTGCTGTTTCACCTTCTCCGCATACAGATCGGCGACGTCCGCATAGCTGCTCGTATGCATCCATCCGCAATGCGGGTTGAACCCCTGGTAAACGAAGAACTGTCCCCATGTGACCGCCCCATAGGCATCGAGCCCCTCGTCGCTGACCAGCTGCACCTCCAAACGAAAATAGAACGGAACATGCGGGTTGATGTACAATTCGGTCGACCCGGATGCCGTCCGGAAACCGGCTAAGGCAAATCCATTGCTGCCGCGCTCTTCGTCGGTGCCGGGCTCACCCGTCATTCCTCCGGGCTCCGCGTTGATGCCCGCCGGCAAAGGCTCCGGAGCCCACCGCTCCTGGCCCGACTTTCCGGCCGCATTCGCAAGCCGGTCGTCGCTTTCTTCCTCTCTATCCGCCGTCAGCATACCCCGGTCGGCGAGTACCATTTTCTCGATAGCTGAGACGGCCGCCGGACCCGCGGGTCGCGCCGCCGGTGAACCCGCGGCGGCAAAGCCCTGGCGACCGCTGTAAAAATTCCTGATCTCGTCTATCCGTGCGCCGCCCGTACTCGTGGCCGATACGCTCCCGTCGGTGAACAGCAAAGGATACCAGGGTTGGAACCGTTTCAGTAGCATCGGCCGGGTTTCCGGATGCTTGAACAGATAGTAATTGACCCCGTCCGCAAACGCATCCAGCAACCGGTGCATCCACGCAGGACTGCGTTCATAATCCGCCACCGCCTGCGCGCTGTCATAGATCAAACGCATCATGACATCGGTATACAGATACGGCTCGCCATACACTTCCGACTGCCGTCCCAGCTGTTCGAGATAATTTTTTTCAACCCGGCTGAAATCGATCTCGCACTCGGTATACAACAGTCCGAATACGACCGATGCATCGGTCTTCCCATAAATATGCGGGATACCCCAATTGTCACGGATGATGGTCACTTCCTTCGCCTCGGTCTCCCATCGGCGATGTTCCTGTTCGGTAGGGGTCTGTGCGAATACGATAGAGGGAAGTACGGTTCCGGAAACGAACAACAACAGCTGGCAACACCGGCGCAGCGGGCGGCGTTCTTTCCTGTACAAAGTAATCATCCCCTAATTTAATGTAAATTTGGATATGTCGATAGCAAGCCTGCCAGTTTGGAAAGTCATATCCGGCCACCTCGTCGGGACCACCGATAAGGTTGCCGTCGAACAACCCCTGGAGATCCGATTGCAATACGGACCCGACACGGCGCGCACCGAAAAGAACCTGTCCGTGACTATGCGCACTCCCGGCCACGATACCGAACTGGCCCTGGGCTTCCTCTTCACCGAAGGCATTCTGCCCGATGCAAGCGTGATCCTGGGCATCCAGCCCGGCCCGGACTCGGTCCTGATCAGCCTCCACAATTCCTTCCTGCCCGACCTCGGCGGAATGGAAAGGCATTCCTTCACCAACTCCAGTTGTGGCGTCTGCGGCAAATCATCCATCGACGCGTTGCGCCGGCAGCCTTCCCCCGTCCCCGTAAAGACCGGCCAGGCCCCTGTCGCAACCGAGCTGCTCTTCGCGCTGCCTCAACGTCTTCGCGAAAGCCAGGAGATCTTCGACTCGACCGGGGGACTGCACGCCGCCGCGCTTTTCGATCGCAACGGCCGGCTCGCCGCCCTGCGCGAAGACATCGGACGTCACAATGCACTCGACAAGCTCATCGGTTATACTTTTTTACAGGATACGTTACCCGTATCGGATCACATCCTGCTCCTCAGCGGCCGCGCTTGTTTCGAGCTGGTCCAGAAAGCCGGTATGGCCGGCATTGCGATCGTGGCCGCAGTGGGTCCGCCCTCGAGTTTAGCCGTACAGGCAGCCGAAGACGCCGGAATGACGCTGGTAGGTTTTTTGAGGGACAAACGATGCAACATCTACACAGGAGCCCATCGCATCCGCCTTTAAAAATAGCCCGATGAACAGCGAACCAGACCACGACCACCAATTGCCCGCTTCCGGACAACAACGCTCCACCGCTGCGGACGACCACCAATTGCCCGCTTCCGGACAACAACGCTCTACCGCTGCGGACGACCACCAATTACCGGCCGCCGAAAATCCGGACGATCTCCACCGGCTGCACACCGGCGCTATCCGGCACAAGGCCGCCGGCACCCCCGCCATCGTTTCGAGTTTTCGGCATGTCCTCTCGGAAGCTGGCCTGACCCGCGGCCTCAAAGCATTGGCCCGCATGAACCAGGTGGGGGGATTCGACTGCCCCAGCTGCGCATGGCCGGACCCCGACGACGAGCGTTCAGGCATAGCCGAATACTGCGAGAATGGCGCCAAGGCGATCGCCGAAGAGGCGACCACGAAACGATTGACGGCCGCATTCTTTGCCGAAAATGCGGTCGCCGGTCTCGCCCGGCTTTCCGACCGCGCAATCGGCAGCAAAGGACGGATTGCGGAACCCGTCTATCTTCCCAAAGGCGCTACCCATTATCAACCGATCTCCTGGGAAGACGCCTTCCGCCATATCGCGGGCGTCCTCAACGCGCTGCCCTCACCCGACCAGGCCATTTTCTATACTTCCGGCCGCACCAGCAACGAAGCAGCCTTCCTTTACCAATTGTTTGCCCGCGAGTATGGTACCAATAACCTGCCCGACTGCTCGAACATGTGTCACGAATCCAGCGGCGCGGCGCTGGGCGAGTCGCTTGGCCTCGGGAAAGGTTCCGTCCGCCTCGACGATCTCTACATCGCCGAGGTGATCATCATCATGGGACAGAACCCCGGCACCAACGCGCCGCGGATGCTCACGGCGTTACAGAAGGCCAAACGCAACGGCGCCATCATCATCTCCGTCAATCCGCTGCCCGAGACCGGCCTGATGGCTTTCAGCAATCCACAACAACTGCCCGGCATCCTCGGCGCGGCCACACAGCTGACCGATCTCTACCTGCCCGTCCGGCTCAATGGCGATATGGCGCTGCTCCAGGCCATCGAGTTGCTCCTGCTACAGGAAGAACAACGGGCGCCCGGCACCGTTTTCGACACCGGTTTCATCCGCGACCGTACCACGGGGTACGGCGAGTTCATCGAATACCTCCGGCAAACCGATCTCGCAGACCTCTCGGAAGCATGCGGTATCCCTGTCGCAGACATCGGCAGGGCGGCCACCCTGCTGAAAGACAAAAAGAAGATCATCGTCTGCTGGGCGATGGGCCTCACCCAGCACACCAATGCAGTCGATACGATCAAAGAGATCGCCAATCTGCTCCTGCTCAAAGGCAGCATCGGCAAACCAGGCGCCGGTACCTGTCCCGTACGCGGCCACAGCAATGTCCAGGGCGACAGGACGATGGGCATCTGGGAGAAGCCGAAACAGGCCTTCCTCGATGCCCTCGAAGAACGGTTCGGCTTTCGTCCACCCCAACACCACGGGTTCGATGTGGTCGGCGCCATCCGGGCGATGCACGACGGTACGGCCTCCGTCTTCTTTGCCATGGGAGGCAATTTTCTTTCGGCCACGCCCGACACCGGCTATACCGCCGAAGCGCTTCGGCGTTGCCGCCTCACGGTACACGTCTCCACCAAGCTCAACCGCAGCCACCTGGTTCACGGTGAAGAAGCGCTTATCCTTCCATGTTTGGCGCGGAGCGACAAGGACTTCACCGGCGGCGCCGAACAGTTCGTTTCGTGTGAGAATTCGATGGGAGTGGTTAACTCTTCGAAAGGCGTGCTTACACCCGTTTCCGACCGGTTGCTCAGCGAACCCGCCATCGTATGCCGGCTCGCCAAAGCCACCTTCGCATCCCGCCCAGGCGGCTCCCGCGTCGACTGGGATGCCTACTTGAAGCATTATGACGCGATCCGCGAGGATATCGAAAAGACGATACCCGGGTTCACGCAATACAACCTTCGGGTGCGCGAACCCGGTGGTTTCTACCTGCCCAACGGGCCCCGCGACGGTCGGTTCAACACCCCCGACGGGAAGGCGCATTTCAATGTTGCCAAACCGGCCCATATCGACCTGCATGAGCGCCAGCTCATGATGATGACCATCCGCAGTCACGACCAGTTCAATACCACCATCTATGGCCTCGATGACCGCTACCGCGGGGTCTTCAACGAACGGCGCGTCATCTTCCTGAATGAAGCCGATATGCACGAACAGGGCCTTTCGCCGCGCGATATCGTAGACATCCATAACGACCACGGCGGTATCCGCCGGACCGCGCGCCGCTTCAGGGTGATCCCATATCCCATCCCGCGGCGATGCGCGGCGACCTATTTCCCCGAGACCAATGTCCTGGTCCCGATCGATACCGTTGCGGCCAAAAGCAATACGCCGGTTTCCAAACTGGTCATCGTTACAGTGGAGCGGTCGGTCTGAGAAAAATGGCCGTGTTTTTGTTCCATTCCACACAATGGTTTTGTTTTCCGTTGAGTAAACGGGTCATATAAACGCATCCAATAGTGTGCGCAGAGGCGTCCGTGTGGAAGATTTTCCACAGTCTCGCCCCACGTTATTATTAATAGCAATTCATCCAGGTATGTTATTGACAGACGAACTTAAGGAGTGTACACATGCGGCTCATCAGGCAACCGAAAAAAAAATGGTCATGGCGTTGAAACGCCTCCGGTCGAAAGAAGATTATATACGGCTACTCCAGTGGTTGTATGGCTTCTATGGCCCGATGGAAGACCTGATCCGCCGGTATCTGGCAGGTCACGACCTGCCCGCGTTTGCCGGCGCAAGACGTTCGGACGCCCTGCTGACGGATATCCTTGATTCCAGCCTTCCCGTATGCCTCGAGCTTTGCCCGGACCTACCTCCGCTCGGGTCCTCCAACCATGCTCTGGGAGCGCTTTATGTGCTGGAAGGCAGCGCGCTCGGCGGCCGCGTTATCGCGGATATGGTCACGCGCCAGATCGGCATCCGAGAAAGCCTTTCCTTTTTTAACGGTTATGGCGACCAGACCGAAGAAAGATGGCGGACATTCAAAGATTTCCTCGACCGCGATCGCCCGGCCGGCCAGCGACAGGATATCATTACAGCGGCGCGGGAAACGTTTATCACCTTCAAAAACTGGATCGACAAAAATGAGCTCCAACCCCAACTATGATTCGGAACTCTGCGGCAAGGTCCCTATTCACCTGATCAATACGGTCCAACCTTACGGCATACTGCTGGTCATCGCGCGCGCTTCGCTCGAAGTGATCCAGGCGAGCGAGAACGTCGCACCCATTTTCGGCATGCCCGCCCAGGACCTCGTCGGTACTGCGATGGAGGACCATCTCGATCCGACTGCTATTGCCTTGCTTCGACAGATCGCCGCCGCCGATAACACCGACAGGATACCACAGATGTGGTCGATGAAAGGCGAAAAGCACCTTTCGCTGTTGCATGTCAAAGAAAAATACATCCTGGCAGAAGTCGAAAATCAACCGTTCCGCGAGGCAGAACAACGCTCTTTCGTCAGTATCTACCAGGAGATCAAATTTTCCATGGCGCTGATCGAAAGCGCGACTACGACTACGGCCATCTGCTCGGTCGCGGCCCGCGAGCTGAAACGCATCTCAGGCTTCGATAAGGTCATGATCTACCGCTTCGACAGGGATTGGAACGGCACGGTCATCGCCGAAGAACGCGAAGAGGACATGGAGTCCTATGCCGGCTTCACTTTCCCGGCCTCCGATATACCGAAACAGGCCCGCGCCCTCTACCTGCGCAACCCTTACCGGTTCATTCCCGACCGGAACTACCAGCCGGTCAAGATCTATCCCGTCATCAACCCGGTGACCCAATCGTTCACCGATCTGTCCGATTGCAATGTGCGCGGCGCGGTTTCCGTACACCTCGAATACCTGGCCAACATGGGCGTTACGGCTTCGATGTCTACGCGGATCCTGAACAATGACCGGCTCTGGGGACTCATCGCGTGCCATCACAAGACCGCAAGACCGCTCACTTTTCAACTCTGCTCCGTGTTCGAACTGGTCTCCGATTTTATTTCGGCGCGGATCAATTCGCTCTACAACAAGGAAAAACAGGAAGCCCATATACGCGTCCGGGACATCTACGCCCGTCTCCTCGAACAGGTGTACGATAGTCGCGATGTATACCAGGGATTATTGAAGAGAGATGCCAGTCTGCTGAACCTGTTCGACGCGCAGGGTGCCGTCATCGCGCACGGCGGCCGCCTCGATTGCGAAGGACTTCTTCCCGACAGGGAAAGCCTCGACGAGCTGCTGCTCTGGTTGCG
The DNA here is from genome assembly GCA_035545215.1 of Puia sp. Taxonomy (GTDB): domain Bacteria; phylum Bacteroidota; class Bacteroidia; order Chitinophagales; family Chitinophagaceae; genus Puia. The sequence continues at coordinate 820 of DASZYU010000155.1, read as the reverse complement.
CACCCGGCGTCTCACCCGAACGCTCCATACCGACCACCTCTCGGGACAGTTCGACCGCGCGGCGCACTATCCCGATTTCGCCAGCGGTTTGCTGGCCATCCCGTATCACCCGGAAGAGGAGAAATACCTCCTCCTGTTCCGCCCCCAGGTAAAAAAGGTCATCGATTGGGGCGGCGACCCCGGAGAAAGGATCGTCTACGAAAAAGACGGCTTGAATTATCATCCCCGCAATTCATTCAGGCAATGGCGCGAGATCGTCAGCGGAACCTCGTTGCCATGGAAAGAAGAACAGCTGACGGTGGCCGAAAACCTGAAGAGCTTCTTATATGAGTACACCAGCAAACAAATTTAACCATTACGTGGTTGCGATCGGAGCTTCGGCCGGCGGGCTGGAGGCGATCCATGAATTCTTCGACAGCATGCCCGAGGCCCCGGACATTTCCTTCGTCATTATTCAACACCTGTCGCCCGATTACAAAAGCCTGCTCGTCGAGCTGGTCGCCCGTCATACCGACATGAAGGTGTACGAGGCGGCGGAGAACCAGAAGGTGGAACGCAAATGCGTATACGTCATCCCGAATACCAAGTTCATCACGATCCAAAAAAACCAATTGCGGCTGGTGGAAAAAAAGAACGGGAAAATGCCCAACAATGCCGTCGATGTTTTTCTCTACTCGCTGGCCAAAGAAAAAAAGGAGAAGGCGATAGCCGTGATCCTTTCCGGAACGGGCACCGATGGCACAAAGGGCACCGAAGCCATCAAGAAGGCAGGCGGCCTTGTCATCGTCCAGGACCCGTCCAGGGCCCGTTTCGACGGCAT
>DASZYU010000154.1:0-8843 GCA_035545215.1 Puia sp. | reverse complement strand
CGGTTCTGCTCGTACAGCCGGTAGAAGGTCTTCACCTTCAACAGGAGGATGTCGGGGTCGATCGGTTTGGTGATGTAATCCATGCCGCCCGAGCTGTAGCCTTTTGTAATGAATTTTTTGTCGGTGCTGGCTGCCGAAAGGAAAAGGATGGGGATGTCGCGCGCCTTGCTGTAGCCGCTGATGGCCTCCGCTACCTCGAAACCATCCATCCCCGGCATTTGTACGTCGAGGATGATCAGGGCATAAGAGCTCCGTAAGATCTTTTTCAATGCTTCCTCGCCGCTGAGCGCCGTATCGGTCGGGAAGGAGTGCAATTCCAGAATGGTCTTGAGCGAAAAGATGTTTTCAGGCTTGTCATCGACAATCAGTATCATATCTTTCCATACGGTGGTTAAACATGACGGTAAAGGTTTGGGCTGCCCGGATAACGTGACGGCAAAAATAAGTGTTATTGTAAGGATTATGACAGGAGGAATTGTGGAACTATTTCCACAATTTTAGCGACTTAAACCCGTGCCAGATTTCATTTCCCCGCGGAATTCCACCGTTGCTGCTGTTTGGATTGATAATTGAACGCACACCGGTATGCATCCCATCCTTAACCGATATCAGCGAACAAGACTCCGCGTCCAGGAGAAAAAAAATTTGTGGAAAGAGTACTTCTACAGGGCCGGCGACCTCACCGCCTTCATGCTACGATTCTTCAAGGAAGTGTTCAAACCGCCTTACGAGTGGCGCGAGACCTTTTATCAATGCTATCTGGTCGGCTATAAATCGACTTTCCTGATCAGCCTGACCGCATTCATCATGGGAGTGGTGCTGACCATCCAAAGCCGTCCTTCCATGGCCGCTTTCGGGGCGACGTCCCTGATCCCGGGAATGGTGGCTGTCTCGGTCGTCCGCGAGATCGGACCGGTGATCACCGCGATCATCTGCTGCGGAAAGGTGGGTTCGAGGATGGGCGCCGAACTGGGGTCGATGCGGGTGACCGAGCAGATCGACGCCATGGAGGTTTCGGCCATCAATCCCTTCCATTACCTTGTTGTGACGCGCACGGTCGCCACCACCCTCATGATCCCGATGCTGACGATCATTGCCGATCTCGTCGCGTTCGTGGGCGCGTGGCTGGCGATGAATATCCACGACACCTCCACCATGCAGCACTTTTTCCTCGCCGCTATGGGACAGCTGGGTTTCCCCGACATCTTTCCGGCCGTCATCAAGACCTTTTTTTTCGGGTTTGTCATCGGGATCATTGGATGTTTCAAAGGCTTCCGTGCCCGCCGCGGGACGGAAAGCGTCGGTGTTGCAGCGAACAGCGCCGTAGTCGCCGCATCCCTGGCTGTTTTCATCATCGATATGATCGCGGCCCAGATCACCGATCTTTTATAACAACCAAATGAAAAATCATCACGATACCGTCCCTTACGATCCCTCTTCGGAGGACGCCCCGGACCTGACGCCCGGCGATCCCCAGCCCGACGCGCCCGAAGCCACCGGCGATGTGACCGTCCAGCCCGATGAAGATGCGGCGCTCGCCGGGATAAAAGAAGAACCGGTGATCCTCATTCGGGGCCTGTGCAAGTCGTTTAATGACCACGAGGTCCTGCGCGGTATCGATCTGCACGTAAAAAAGGGGGAAAACCTCGTCATCCTGGGTAAGTCGGGAACCGGCAAATCCGTGCTGATCAAATGTCTCGTCGGCCTTGAGTGGCCGGACTCCGGCGAGATCAGCATCTACGGGCGGGACATAGCGTCCCTCTCCTATCGCGATATGAATGCCCTGCGGCTGCGCGTCGGCTTTCTCTTTCAGAATGCCGCCCTGTACGATTCGATGACGGTAAGGGAGAACCTCGCCTTCCCGCTCCGGCAGCACAAAAAGACGATGTCCAGGGAAAAGAAAGAAGCGTTGATCCATGAAATGCTCGACAACGTCGGCCTCCTCGATTCGATCGACCAGTTGCCGTCAAAGCTGTCCGGCGGACAAATGAAACGCATCGGCCTGGCCCGCACCCTGATCCTTCGTCCGGAGATCATGCTCTACGACGAGCCGACGACGGGTCTCGACACCGGCACCGCCCGCGAGATCAGCGATCTCATCTGCCGCATGAAAAAAAAGTACAACATTTCGTCCATCACCATCACGCACGACATGCCTTGCGCCAGGATCACGGCCGACCGGATCATCCTGCTCAGGGAAGGCATCGTTTACGCGGAGGGCAGCTACGACGATCTGGCCGCTTCTGACGATGAATGGATACGATCATTTTTCTATCAATAAAAGGTCTGCTATGCCAAAAGAAAGGAACTATAAATGGAAACTCGGGCTCTTCGCCATCGCAGCGCTCGTGATTGCCGTGGGCGGCATCTACTATGTCGGTAAACAGAAGAACAAATTCGGAGCGGTGCTGCACCTGAGCGCCGACTTCAATTCGGTCAGCGGTCTGAAGATCGGCAGCAATGTCCGGGTCGGCGGTATCGACGTGGGAACGGTGGACGGTATCTCGCTGGTCAACGACACGACCGTGCAGGTCGATATGATCATTCAGAAAGGCATCCAAAAATTCATCCGAAGGGATGCCAGGGCCAGCATCGGCTCGGATGGCCTCATGGGCGACAAGGTGGTGGTCATCACGGCGGGCACGTCCGCCTCACCGCTGGTCGCCGACGGGGATTCGCTGGCCACAAAACAGCCGATCGAAACCGATGCCATTATGACAAGCCTGAAGATATCCGCCGATAACGCCGCGATCATCACCACTAACCTCGCCGATATCTCCAACCGGATCAGTCACGGCCATGGCGCCCTCGGACGGCTGCTGCACGATACCACGCTCTCCGAGAACCTGAGCGCTACGGTGCGGAACCTGCGCAGCGGCAGCAAAAAGCTGGATGAGAACATGGAGGCCGCTCAACACAATTTCCTGCTCCGCGGTTTCTTCAAAAAGAAGGAGAGAGAAAAGAAAAGGAAAGAGGAGGAAGCCGCTAAGGATGTCAAGCCATCGCAGGATCGCTGATCCCGTCGCTTCCCGTTTCGATACGGCCCGCATATCGCTTTTCAAACCCTTCGTTGCCCTGTACCCGCACACTCAGGTCATACCAGTTGTGGCTTTTCGCAAAAGGCAGCGCAGTCGTCGCCGTTTCGCCGGCTGCCACCCGGCGCGCGGGATACAAGGTTCCATATGAACGATCGATGATCTGCAGCGTGCACGCGGCGCCGTTGTTCTTGACCCGAAGGAGACCGTCGCCTGTCAGCGGATAGCCCGTTCCGCCCGTTTTCGCATATTCAAACCCGATGTCCAGCGCCGGATCGTTCGGGCCACCGGTGAATTCCCGGTAGAACCCGTTGGGTCCGTAGACGCGGAGGTCATAACGCCCGTCTCCGAATGCCGCGATCGGCCAGCTGTCGCTAACCCTGTCACCGGGCTTCACGCCATACGCCCAGGTCCTCACGGCTTCCATCCGGTCCGATCCATCCGCGGATGCATACAGCCCCGGAGCATATACATTGAACGGTGCGCCTGCCGTCGCACGTCCAAAGGGGCCGTCATCATTGATGAACTCGATCTCGAACCGTTGTCTGTCGGCGCTGATCCGGCCCTCGGCGTGCAGACAGTAGGGCAGCGCGCAGGAAGGCCTCGTGCCGGGTTCCTGTCTCGTGGCATAAGGGGAATTGCGCGGATCCCGGTTGAAAACGGCGATCTCCTCGCCAGTCAAAGCCTTGTAGCCGTCCGGCAGCTTGCGGAACTGCGCTTTATGGATGCTCTCCAAAAAAGCGTCTTTCGGCAGAAAAGTGGGCTCCCCTATCCGCTCGCCGCGATAAGGCCGGAACGCCGAGCTCAAGTCCCCGCAGACCAGCCGCCGCCATTCGGATATGTTTGGTTCGCGGACGGTGCGCCCTGTCTTATGAGAAAGGAATTTTTCCAGCAACTGTAACGTAGAAGTATGATCGAACACCTGCGAGTCGACCCAACCGCCGCGGCTCCAGGGCGAAGCGATGATCAGCGGCACCCGGAAGCCCAACCCTATGGAAGACTCGCGCTCGAACGGCTCGGGAAAACCTTTTCGTCCGCGCGCCTGCTCCTGCGTCACATAATCCACGCGCGTATCGATCCCTTCGGAGACCTTGCCGGTCCCCTCCTTATGCGAATGCGGCGCCGTGAATGGCGGCACATGGTCGAAATAGCCGTCGTTCTCGTCGTAAGCGAGGATGAAGACCGTCTTTTTCCAGACTTCCGGGTCGTGCGTCAGGATGTCCAGCACCTCCGATACGTACCAGGCCCCGTACCACGGCGCGCTGGGATGGTCCGAGAAATTCTCCGGCGCAGCGATCCAGGACACGGCGGGCAGCTTCCCCGACCGAACGTCTTGCCGGAACTGGAAAAGGACATCTCCCTGCGGTGCCGCCATATGCCGGCGTTGGCCGTCATCGGCATATCCCAGTTCTTCCAGCGACCGGAAATGCGGGTCGCCCGCATTCGAATTGAACGCCCGCCGGTGGAGGTCCAGTTCTTCCCGCGTCAGATCGTCGAGCGAACGCTTCTCTTTGTAATCAGGTTGTTTCGCCTTCATCGCCTCGACATGCCGGGGGTATAGATGGATGTGGTATTGGGCAAAGAACTCCAGCGGGTTGTCCTGGAAATTGGAAAGCCAGCGGTCTTCCTGCTCGCTCAGACCCGTGTCGATGGCGACTTCGTTCTGGTAAAATTTCCATGACACGCCATGCTCCTGGAGACGTTCGGGAAAGGTCTTCCAATGCAGCGTGCCGTAGTCCATATCCTCGTTCCATACGTGCGCGCGCGAACCCTCCTGCTGTTCCGGCCGCACAGTGCCCGTCCAGAAATAGAGACGGTTCGGGTTGGTACCCGTCAACGAGGAACAAAAGCTCTGGTCGCATACCGTAAAGGCATCGGCGAGCGCATAGTAGAACGGCAGGTCCTCACGCGTGTGATAACCCAGCGTCAGCGGCATATCCGAGTATTCGGGTATGCTGTTCCGTTTGACGTTCAGCCACTGGTCATACCGCCCGTCGTTGCGCGCGCTGACTTGGTTGGCCCAGGAATGCGGGAGCGAATCCATCCATGTCGCCTTCGTGTTCCGGATGTCCAGACGCCAGGGCGCATAGGTCCGGCCGGCGGAGTCCGGTTGAAGGAACACGGAGTTCCCGTTCGGAAGCCGGATCGCGCGGGGATCGTTGTAGCCGCGTACTCCGCGGAGGGTTCCCAGCGCATGGTCGAATGACCGGTTCTCCTGCATGAGGATGACGAGGTGTTCGGCATCGAGCCATGTGCTGCCCGCGGCCGGGTCGATGGCCATCGCTCGCTGTATGGATTCGGGCAATACTTGTTGAAGACTGGCGGCGCCCGTCAACAGCGCGGCCTTTTTTAAAAATTCCCTTCTCGTTTCCGGCATGGTGCAAAGCTAGCCAGTCCGCGGCACCCGGAGGTTATCAAATAATTAAAAAGCATAGCGCACCGGTGGCCAGGCGAACGGGTCCGGTACGCACAACACCTTAGTGGCTAATGAGATACGATATGAGGCAAAGGGCGGCAAACGCGAGCACGGTATACAAAAAATTCCGGCCGAGGCTTTTATTCCTCTCTTTGAGAAGGGGCGAAGAAAAACTGTCTTCGCAATTGATGAAAAACGGATTCATAAGACATTCTTTTGGTTTAATAAATGGTGCTCCTGGTCGTGTCAATTCCAACCCGAATATAAGCAAAAACCGCTGATTTTCGCGGAAGTTTTTTTACAGTTGCCGATGCCGTTTTTTTACTTCTTCAATCCCTGTAAAAACCCGATGTAGTCATCGATAACTTCGTTGTTCATCGTGTACTTGATGTTTCTTCCCTCCTTCTCCGGCAGGATGATAGCGGTTTCTGTCAACTGTTTGAGGTGATGGCAAATGGAAGGCTGCGCAAGATGGATATTTTCATAGAGGTCGACGCAATACAGCCAGTCATGCTTTTTTTTGATCTCGCTGAGAATCTTCAGCCGAGTTGGATCGGAAAGAGCCTTGGAGATCTTCTCCGCCTGTTTCGCATCCATCTGCGCCATATGACGAACTATTTGTATGTAAGATACGGAAATTCAGCTGACGATCTTAACTTGCATCATGAATTTCAATCTGACACAAATACCCGAGCGAACAGCGCGCCCCCGTAATTATGGCCTGACAATGGTCAACGACAAGGGGCTCAGCATCGGCGAGGCCCGCAACCTGATCTCGGGCGCTTCCCCGCATGTCGACCTGGTCAAACTGGCTTTCGGGACCTCACTCGTCTCGGCCGGGATCCGCGAAAAGATCAGGGTTTTCCGCGACGCCGGCATCCCGGTATATTTCGGTGGGCTGCTGTTCGAGGCATTCGTGATCCGCAACCAGTTCGACGACTACGTGAGCCTGCTGAAAGACTATGACATCGACTGGGTAGAAGTATCCGACGGCTCGATCGATATCTCCCACTCCGAAAAATGTGGCTATATCGATAAACTTTCGAAGCACAGTACCGTTCTCAGCGAGGTGGGATCGAAGGACAAAGACCGCGAGCACATCACCCCGCCCTATCAATGGATCCGTCTGATGCAGGCTGAATTGGGCGCGGGCGCCTCCTATATCGTGGCCGAAGCGCGCGAAACGGGCACGGTCGGGCTCTACCGCGACTCCGGTGAAGTGCGCGAAGGCCTGGTGCAGGAGATCCTCACGAAGGTGCCTGCTGAGAAGATACTCTGGGAAGCCCCTCAAAAAGACCAGCAGCTGTATTTTCTTACGCTGTGCGGCGCCAATGCAAACCTCGGAAACATCAATCCCTCCGAGGTCATCGCGCTCGAAGCGATGCGGCTGGGCCTCCGCGGCGATACGTTCGATCTATTTTTGAAGAAATAGTACGGTCCGTCTGTCGCAGATGCAACGAAATGGCGTGCAATTAATTGTGTGCAGGGACTGCAATTATTGTTCCCCTGCCCGAGAACCGGCTTCTCCGGCCGGATTCTGAGCGCTTTCCGTCGCCGCCAGTTGCCTGAATCGAAAAAAAGGGCTATTTTGGACGCACGCTTACCAGACACACGCTTACCAGACATAAACCCAGAACGACCTGAATGAAAATTCTCGGACCTCTGATGATGATCCTGAATGACCGCGCAAAACCGTTCGGTACAACGCCCGACTGGCAAGGGAAATTTCAAACCGCCGGTTCCGTCTTCACAAACGTTTATCAGCGGATCAAATCCATCGGTTTCACCAACCACATGGACGATTATGAAAAGAGAAAGCTGGGTATCTTCAACCAGCTTAATTTTTTTCAGCTGCTCACCGGCGCCATCATCCCGATCGCGGGTATCCTCAGCAACCGGCAATTCCACCTTTCCGCCTGGATCGTCGCCTGCATGCCCGCCGTCATCAGCGTCCTGGTGCTTGCATTGAATGCACGAAGAGAGTACTACCTCGCCCAGATCGCATATTTCGTGGTAAATCCGATCGCCATCAGCTTTGTCTATTTCTGGGGATTCAACATGGGAGTGGAACTCTCCTTCATCCTGTACGGCATTCTGTCGGTATTCTTCATTCAGGACCAGAGCCAGATGCTGTTTGCGCTCGCGCTTTCGATGGCCAGCTATTTCGGGCTCGCGGTGGTCTGCCGGAACTACACCTACCAGCTGGCTACGGTCAGCCCATTCCTTTTTCTGATCAATCAGTTGCTTGCCATCGGGTTCATCTTCGTCGGTCTGTTCCTCATTAAGAGGGAGAACGCCGGGTACCAGCAAAGCATCCTGAAACAGAAGGAAGAGATCGCGGCGAACGAAAAGCTGCTCCAGCGGCAGACGGACGAACTGACGCAGATCAACGCGTTCAAGAACCGTCTTTTCTCCATCATCGCGCATGACCTGAAATCTCCCATCTACGCACTGCGGAACCTGTTCCGCAATATGCAGCAGTTGGATATGCCTGCAGGCGAGATCAAGGAAATGGTGCCAGACGTCGTCAACGAGCTGACGCACACGACCAGCCTGATGGAGAACGTCCTCCACTGGGCCCGGAGCCAGATGCAGGCTTATACCGTCAAACCCCAGCCGATCGACATCGGCGACCTGATCTGGGAAGTGGCCCGGCTGCTTCGGCTGCAGGCAGACGCCAAACACATCGGCGTGAGTGTCGCGGCCGGCGATTCGCTGTTCGCCATCGGCGACAGGGATATGGTGCACCTGGTCCTCCGCAACCTGCTGTCCAACGCTATCAAATATACGCCCGACAACGGCTGCATAGAACTCGGCGCCCGTCGGCAGGACGGCGCCGTATCGCTCTACGTTAAAGACTCGGGTATGGGCATCCCGCCCGATGCCCTCGAAAAAATACAGGAGAACAATTTCTACACGACCAAGGGGACCGCGGGAGAAGCGGGCACCGGTCTTGGTCTCATGCTCTGCAAGGAATTCATCCAGCGTAACGGAGGTACCTTACGCATCGACAGCACGACCGGGAAAGGCAGTACCTTTACGTTCACGCTTCCTATCGCGTCATAAAAATGAAGATCCAACTTTGGTCGATCGGCAAATCGCATGATCCTTCCATCAAAGCGGGCATCGATGATTTCACAAAACGCATCGGCCGGTATTTCCCCGTCGAATGGACCCTCCTTCCGCCGCTGAAAAATGCCGCTTCGCTTCCGCCCGGCGAGCTGAAGAAGAAAGAAGGCGAGGCCCTTCGGTCACAAATGGCACATCTCAAAGACTTCTATCTCGTATCGCTGGACGAGAACGGTAAACAACTCAGCTCCGAAGGACTCGCGCGTTTCCTGCAGGGCCGGACCGCCGACGGCGGCAAGGACCTCGTTTTCCTGGTTGGCGGC
>DASZYU010000153.1:0-17498 GCA_035545215.1 Puia sp. | reverse complement strand
GCCCTCGCCCGGTTCTCCGACAAAGTCCGGTTATCGGCCGCCTTGCCGGAATTATCGGTATGGCCGCTGATCTGGATGCGCAGCGTCGGGTTGTCTTTCATCAGCCGGACGACTTCATTCAGCTCCGGTTCCGATTCGGGTTGGATATCGTACCGGTTGGTTTGGAAAAAGATATTCTTAAGCGTTATGGCGGCGTTGGTCTCGAGGGGTTGCAGCGCGATATCGATATGGTATGCACTGTCACCGGTGGCCAGGTGTAGGCTGTCGCCCGGTGCATTGTTCAGCGCGAAATTCTCCGAATAGAACAGGTAGCCGCGCCGCCGGACATCGAATGCGTAATTTTTTCCCTTCGGCAGCGTCGTCAGGTAATTACCGGTCTCGTCGGTCTGAAGGTTGCTCATCACCCGTCCCGAGGACAGATCGGTGAGGACCACGCTGGAAGGCAGTCCCTTGCCGGTCTTGCGATCGAATACGCGACCTTTCACCCAAAGCGTTTGGGCAGGCCGTATGTCTTCCCGCATGACGAAGGAATACAGGTCCATTCCTCCCCGGCTGTCGGACCTGTCGCTGGCATAGTATGCCGTTTTGCCGTCGGACGCGATCACCAGGCTGCCTTCGTCGTCGATCGTATTGATCGGATAACCCAGGTTCTCCGGTTTGCTCCACTGCCCGTCTGCCGTCTTGCGCGCCACGAAGAGATCGTTGTTCCCGTATCCGGGGTGACCCGTGGAATTGAAGTAAAGCGTTTGGTTATCCACGTGGATAAAGGGAGTGGACTCGTCGCCGATGGTATTGATCACGGGGCCCAGGTTTTCGGCCGCGCTCCAATGACCGTTCAGCAGGTGGTGACTGACATAAAGATCGTTGCCCCCGTATCCGCCAGGTCTGTTACTGGAGAAATACAGGTCCTTCCTGTCGGGTGAGATCGAGGCGCCGGTCTCCCGGAACTCGGTATTGATGCTATCGCCGAGGTTTTCGGGAGCGCTCCAGCCGTCCGGCGTACGGTAAGATATAAAGAGGTCGCAACCGCCGAATCCTTCTGCGGAATTACAGATATCGAGGATCATCCATTGACCATCGATCGATACTGTCTGCGCCCCTTCGTTCTCGTTCGTATTGATATTACCCGGCAGGCTCCGCGCCTTGCTCCAGGTGCCGCCGGGAAGCCGGTGCGCCTCGTACAGGTCTTCATTGGTGTGATGGACCCTTCTCGTAAAGAATAAGGTGTCGCCGTCGAGGCTGATACTGGGATAATATTCCGAATCGTCCGTATTGATGCTGTCGCCCAGGTTCACCAGCTCGAATTTGTAAGTTGCTCCGGGATGCGAGGCCGCATATCCGATTGCAAAGCGGTAGCATCCCTGCCGGTATTCACCGGCCTTCCTGCTGGTCTCGTTAAGGTTGGAGATGGTGAGAAAACGGTTAACGGCGTCCAACGCCTTTTCAAAGTTACCCATACCCGCCAGATCGATGGAATAGGGGAGGTTGTAGTCCAAAAAATAACTGGTGTCGATAGCCTTGGCCTTTTCGTAGGTGTCGACCGCCGCACGATAGTCCTTTGTCGCTGCATACATACCCGCCATCGACAGATAGGCGTCTGCATAGGTCTTGTCGATACGGATCGCCGCTTCCAACGTGGTGATGCCTGCTTTCATATCGCCGTCCTGCGCTTCTGACAGGGCCTTGTTGTACAGTGCCACCGCTTTCTTGTTCACCTTGTCCGGATCATATTGCGCGCGAACCGGGGAAAAGCCCAGCCAGGCCGGAAGAAAAAGAAGGATATACTGGATTTTATAAGGACATTTCATGCCCGGAAATTACTGAATTTCCGGCATCAGGGCACATGTATATATTTGTGCAGTTGAAGAGAGAATTCCCATTTGGGATGCGACTTGATGTAATCGATGATGAGCGGCGTCACGGTCGATGACCGGCCCCACTCCGGTTGCAAATAAAGACGGCAGTCCGGACCTGCCAGAGCCGCCCACTGTTCCGCCCAGGCGAAGTCCGAGGCATGATAGATGACCACCTTCAGTTCTCCCGCCAGCGCCGCGATGCCAGGCAGCGGCGCCTTGAATTTTTTCGGCGAAAGACAGATCCAGTCCCAACTGCCGCTGAGCGGCCAGGCGCCTGACGTTTCGATATGCGTGGCGAAACCCGCCTCGCGCAACGCCTGGGTAAGCGCGCCACAATCGTGCATCAGCGGCTCTCCACCGGTGACGACGGCGATCCTTCCGGGGTGCGCGGCGGCCTCGGCTACCAACCCATGGACAGATCGCAGCGGGTGTTTTGCTGCGTCCCAGCTGTCCTTGACATCGCACCATACACAGCCTACGTCGCAACCGGCCAGCCGGATAAAGAAAGCGGCCTTGCCCTGGTGATAACCTTCTCCCTGGAGCGTGTAAAAGGTCTCCATCACGGGCAGTTCGAAATCTTCCCGCCGTTCCGGGCTGATCTTATCCGTTTCCATTTCTTTCTTCACAAGCGGTGAATGTATTCTTCATCAGTGCGGCGATCGTCATCGGCCCGACACCGCCGGGCACGGGCGTAATATAGCTGCACAACGGCGCTACCTCGTCGAATTTGACGTCGCCTTTGAGCGCGAAACCGCTTTTCTTGCTGGCGTCGGCAACCCTTGTGATCCCTACATCGATGACGACGGCGCCTTTTTTGACCATCTCCGCCGTCACGAATTCCGGCCGCCCCAGCGCGGCCACGATCAGATCCGCCTGGAGACAGATTTCGGCAAGATTGCGCGTCCTCGAATGACAGACCGTCACCGTACAATTGCCGGGATTCGAATTGGCGCTGAGCAGGATGCTCATCGGTCTTCCCACGATATTGCTGCGCCCGACCACCACGGCATGCATCCCCCGCGTGTCGATCTTATAGTGTTCGAGCAGAAGGAGGATCCCATGCGGCGTCGCGGATATAAAGGTGGGTTGTCCCAACACCAGCCTGCCCACATTTTCCGGGTGGAAACCGTCTACATCCTTGGAAGGGTGAATGGCGGTAATGACCTTTTCATCAGAGATATGACCAGGCAGGGGCAGCTGCACCAGGATACCATCCACATCCATATCGCTGTTCAGCTCGCCGATGACGGTCAGCAGCCGGTTCTCGCTGATGCTGTCTTCCAGCCGGATAAGCGTCGACCGGTAGCCGATTTCCGCGCAGGCCTTCACTTTTGCGGCCACGTAGGTCTCGCTGGCCCCATTGTTGCCGACCAGCACCGCCGCCAGGTGCGGGACCTTCTTGCCTTCCGTAATCAATTGAGCTACCTGTAGTTTGAGCGAATCCTTGATGGCTTGGGAAGCCAGTCTGCCGTCTAATAATTCCATCGGGCAAAGGTAGACCGTCCTTTTAATTTTTCTCGGAAATGATTTTTTTTAATATGGAATACCTATTTTCGTGTACAGTCAACACGATCACCAAAACGAGTCACATGAGAAACTTTTCTTCACCGGCCATGGCGCCAGTCCATCCACCCCCTTGTTCGGTATAGACCTTTCAAAATCGTGCATACCTACGACCAGCGTATTAAATAGTTTATTATTTTGTAATAAGAATTGATGCGGTCTGGATTGCAGCAGATGCTAAAGTTTTGTTGTCCTCATCTATAACCAAAAAGAGTCACATGAGAAAATTGCCATCGGCGCTATTCTATTTGTCGGGATAGTTCTGTCAAAATTCCCTCTCACTATGCGGGACCTGTGTCCCTTCAATTCCTGTTGTTAAACAATTACTTGAAAAAAAGACAGGGATACCCTGTCTGCTAAACTAAAACAGATCACATGAGAAAATGTCTGTCGCTGACAGTCTTCTTACTGGCTGCAGCATTGGCTTTTGGTCAAGTTAAAACAATTACCGGCAAGGTCGTCGACCAGCAGGGCCAGCCGGTTCCCTTTGCCACGGTAAAGATCAAAGGAAGTAAATCGGGCTCCAGCGCCGATGCCGATGGAAATTTCTCCATCAAGGCGAAAGACGGGGACGTCCTCGTCATCACTGGTACCGGGTTTAATGCCAGCGAGGCCACGGTAGCCGGCTCCGGTCCCCTCTCGATAAAGGTCACCCGCAAGGAGAACAGTCTATCCGAAGTGGTCGTCACCGCGCTCGGTGTCCAAAGACAGGCCAAGGAGCTTGGCTATTCGACGGCCAAGATCAATACCGAAGAGCTCACCCAGGCGAAAGTGACCAACATCGGAACCGGTTTGGCCGCCAAGGTATCCGGTCTCCAGGTGAACCTCGATAATAATGGCGTAAAGCCCGATGTGCGGATTACCTTGCGTGGCAATCGCTCGATCCTCGGGAATAACCAGGCGCTGCTGGTCGTCGACGATATTCAACTGCCCATAAGCTACCTGGCCGAACTGAACCCGGACGATGTGGCAAACGTGTCTGTCCTGAAAGGCGCCTCGGCTTCCGCGCTGTATGGATCGGCTGCTTCCAACGGTGTCATCATCGTAACGACCAAAAAAGGTACGCGAGGCAGGGCTCAGATCAGGATCAATAGTAGTATCCAGGTAGAATCGATTGCCTATACACCCGATTTTCAAAATCAATTCGGGCAGAATGGCGGAGAACCGGGAAGTTTTCCTGGTCTTGTGCATATAGGAGATAACCCGTATATCTGGTATGTCCCATACGAGAACCAGAACTATGGTCCGCGTTTCAACGGCCAGCGGGTCCCCCTCGGCCCGCCGATCCGCATCTATGCACCGGACGGTAGTTTCATCATCAAACAGGACTCGACCAATTATTCCGCCGACCCGAACGCCAAAAAAGGATTTTTCGACAATGGCATTCAGACGCAGAATGAAGTATCTTACTCTACCGGAGATGACAAGAGCCGGTTCTATGTTTCCTTCCAGGACGTGAATCACGGCGGCATTATTCCAAAAGATGTAAGCCGGAGAGACGCTGTTCGGGTAAATGGATCGAGGACTACGGGCATGTTGCAGATTGACTATAATCTCGGGTATACGATTACTCATACAAACACGACCGCCGCCTCAGGAGTTCCGTTCACTTGGGGCACGACTCCATATGTTGGCGGCTATGCTGGGGGCGGATCCTATTTCCAGAACCGACCCCTGTACTGGGAGATTATCAACCAGCCCGCTGACGTAAACTTGAGAAATTACAAGAACTGGCAGACCGATCCGTTCGCTTCTCCCGACGGATATTTCAACGCCTACTATGGCAATCCTTGGTGGCAAATCGATCAATCGAGACTGGACGAAAAGAGCAACGACCTCTTGGGTACTCTACAGCTTACCTTGAGGGCCACCAGCTGGCTGGATGTTTTGGAAAGGGGCGGGGTTGCCAGGGACGAATACAGCAACAAATATACGTCAGCGGGGTACAATTTCGCTCCTTGGGCCATTGCAGATACCTTGCAATCCGGTAATATCCCGTCCGGTGTAATATCATATTCGCCATCCGAGGGCGATGGAATGAGTATCAATACCCGTCTCAGTAATGATTTCTTTGCCAATTTCCATCGCGATTTTGGCAGGATCAACGCTAAACTCATCGCCGGGACTTCATTGATCGATAACCAGATCCGTTTTATGAATTTGTCGGCTAACGCGTTGGTGATCCCGAATTTTTACAATATTGGCAACAAGCTGGGCAATCCCACTGTGAACGAATACGAAGAACATACGCGAGTATTCGGCGTCTTTGGCGATCTCTCATTGGGCTTCAACAATTACCTCTTCCTGCACGGTTCGTTGCGTAACGATTGGAACTCGTTGCTGTCCTCTTCGAACAGGTCTTACCTTTATCCCGCGGTCGACCTTGCATTTGTCTTTACTGACGCCATCAACTCGCTTCAGAACAACAAGGTCCTGAGCTTCGGCAAATTGCGTTTGGCGCATTCGAGAACTGCACAGGTAAGTATCGGCGCCTATGCCTTGCAGAACACATTCGTTCCGGGAGGCGGTTTCCCCTTTGGCGGTACACCCGGGTTTACACAGTTTCCCGCAGTTGCGAATCCCGATATCAAACCCGAGTTGAGCACGGATGATGAAATAGGGCTGGACCTGGGTTTCCTCAATAATCGGATCAATTTCTCGGCGGCCGTATATAATACCAGCACGAAAAACCAGACCATTCCTATCGCCATTTCCTCCACGACGGGTTTTACTTCCGCATATGTCAACTCAGGGGTGATGAAGAACCAGGGTATCGAGCTTGACCTGAAATTCACTCCGGTCCTCAGTACAGCCAGTGGTTTCCGTTGGGATATCGGCGCCAACTTCGCTTATAATAAGAACACGGTCGAATCGCTCGGCTACGGGTTGACGGATATTACGCTGCCCAATCCGCTTGCTACACAGAATGCGGTCTCCTTCTCTTCGGACGCGATTGTAGGGAAGCCCTATGCGCAGGCCAAGACCAGCGACTGGCTGCGCGATCCGCAGGGACATATCGTCGTTGATGCCCGAACCGGGCTCCCCACGGCGGACGCGAACCTGCATGCTTTCGGGACGACGGTTCCGCCTACCAAGATCGGTCTGACTACCACGATCAGCTATAAGGGTTTTACGCTGAATGCAGTGGCTGACGGTCGGTTTGGCGCCGTTATCTTCAATGGCATCGGACCTAGCCTCGACTTCACCGGTGTTTCGGCCTATTCGGCTTCTTCGGGCAGACAGCCTTTTATTATTCCGAACTCGGTTATCGATGAGGGGAATGGCAAGTATGTACCAAATACCAATGTAAATACGGGCAACCCCAACCAGGGAGCGCAGGCATTCTGGGCGGGCGTTTGGAACTCAGTGGGAAGCAACTATGTCAACAGCGCCGATTTCTGGAAATTGCGCGAGCTGGCGCTTAGCTATAATATTCCCAAGAAGGCGCTCGATCATTTGAAGGTCGTCAGCGCCATTAATATCGGCATTCAGGCAAGGAACCTGATCACCTGGAGGGCGAAGGATAACATTTGGTCGGATCCTGAGTTTAGCAATACCAACGGTAATGCCAGCGGTAATACGGACATCAACCAATTGCCGCCGACTAAGTTCATCGGAGGCAATATTTCCATCACCTTCTAATCTATCAGGACGTGTCATTACATGATAAAAATTACGCAATGATGAAAAAGCAATTCACCATATTTTCTGCCGCGGTCCTGACTCTTGGACTGGGCAGTTGCAGCAAGAGTTATTTCGATATCAACAATAACCCCAATCAGGCCACCAGCGCCAGCGCCCAACTGGTGCTTCCCAATGCGCTAACGACCACCGCGTCCAACCAGGAAGTTCCTTTTAATTTCCTTAGCGCGTGGCTTGGCTATCTCGGGCAGAGCGGCAGCTACGCTACCGGAGCGGGAGATATCGCTTCTTATAAACAAACGACCAATTCCGCAGACGGTCTTTGGACGAACAGGTATCGAAATCTCGCGGACTATGACTATATCGAGAAAAATGCTCACAAAAACAAGCTTCCTTTTTACGAAGCGGCGGCCAAGATCATGAAGGCTTTCGTTTTCGAGCAGTTGGTCGATATGTTCAACAATATTCCGTATTCGCAGGCTTTGCAAGGGACGAATATCATCACACCCAAATACGACGATGCGCAGTCGGTTTACAATGCCATTACGCTGCAGATCGATAGCGCAGTTATTTTGCTCGGCCGCCCCGATGCTATCGGAGACAAGACCTACGACGTTATGTTCGGCAAAAATTTCTTTGGGAATTCGTACAAGAGTGCACTTGAAAATTTGTATTGGATGAAATTTGCCAACACGTTGAAATTGCGGATTTTGTTGCGCCAATCGCAGGTTGCATCCCAAGCTTCCTTTATCCAGGCGGAAATAGCTAAGATCACCCAGAACCAGGCCGGTTTTTTGGATTACGATGCCGGAGTGAATCCAGGTTATTCAAACAACTCGGGTCAGCAAAATCCGCAATGGGGATTTTTCGTCACGCTCACCGGTAATCCAACGGCTGGCGGCGGTGCGGATTTCTGGAAAGCGAACCAATATTCCATCACCTGGCTGACGAACCATAACGATCCCCGCTTGCCCCAGATCTATAAGCCGGGCGGCGCCGGAATGGTCGGCAGCGTTCTGGGAAGCACGAACAATCCCGCTGGGACCAACGCGGCGACTCCGGGTCCCGGTATTTTGCAGGGCGTAAATCAATCCACCATCATCATCAGCGCGGCCCAAAGTTATTTGATGCAGGCGGAGGCCGACGTTAGGGGATTGCTGGGTGGCAACGCTGTAAGCGATTTCGACAAAGGGGTGCAGGCATCCTTCGATTACCTAGGAGCAGGCAGCAGCGCCGCCTATGTAGCTCAAAATGACAACCAGACGAATCTTAGCGTTGCGGCCGGCACCAGCCAACAGCTGGCCTGCATCATGCGACAGGAGTGGATCGCCGATAACCAGATCGATCCTTTCGACGCCTGGTCCAACTATCGCCGGCTGCACCTTCCTGCGGATTTGCCGTTGTCCATCTCGCCTTTCCTGGATCAGTCTCCCGCTTCGATACCGATCCGGTTTCTTTATCCGACCAGCGAGTACAATAACAACACTGCCAATGTGAGCGCACAGGGGACTATCGATTATCACAAAAGCCCTGTCTTCTGGAATCAATAACTATTTGTATTCATCTTTAAAAATAGAACATGAAAAGAGTAGAAAATTATAAACTATTGACGACAGGGTTGTTCATCATGGCTTTCCTGCTGAACGCCTGCGTTAAAAACAGAAGCGGGGAAACCGACTTCAGCGGGCTTAAACCCGTCGTGCTGATACCCGAAGGCGGACTTGCCGCCTTTACCGGTGCAGCATTGACCTTCCCCGGAACCGACGTTTCGGATACAGCTTTTTTTCACGTCAACTATGCTGCAACTAATGTGGCGCCGCAGAACGAAACGGTTACACTCGGGGTGGATCAGGCTGCACTTCAGACCTACAACAACTCCAGCAGCATTCAATTTGCGCTGTTTCCTGACAGCACCTATTCTTTCACTTCGACTTCGGTGACGGTACCAAAGGGGAATAACTACACTGCCAACATTCCCCTGGTGGTCTATCCCGATAAGATCGATCCGACGAAGAGCTATATGCTTCCGATCTCCATCAAGGGCGGTCCTGCAGGATCGACCATCAGCGGCAACTTTGGGACGATCTATTATCACGTGATCGGCAATCCCATCGCTGGAAGTTACAATACCTGGAGATGGCGCAGGTGGAATGCCGCGGATAGTTCGGGCGCTCCAGCTTATGACTTTCAATATGGGCCTGCTGTTTTCGCGCCGGACGATCCGACGACGGTCGAGGTGGGAAGTGGTTATTATAACGGTCCTCGATACGTTATCAGCTTCACTGACAATGGCGGGGTTCTGTCTAACTTCAAAGTCTCTTTGAATCCGGCCGATCTGACGACATGGTCTGGCGCTGGGATCACCCTGACCGGCGGTCCTACCATTATGGCGGCTGACCCCGTGAATGGCTTCTACCAGTTCACCTATTCCGTTATTGCCGGGGGCAATCCGAGAACGTTGATCGATACGTACAGCAAGCAATAGTCTCGCGCCGATGACAAATAGATAAAAGGAGGTCCAAGCGACCTCTTTTTACATTTAACCGTTTATATATTGGATTATGCCTATCAACATGCCCTCATCGAGGTTCCTGTCGGAGTTCTGGTCAAAATATTGTGACGCTTTACTCTTGACAGGCGTCAAGACCTTCAGGATGTTATTCTTCCGCAACGCAACGGTCTTAGTCCTTCCGTCCTTGATGAGGTAGTAGGTGATTTGGTCCTGGAACGAATCGAACACTTCACCCTGCGCTTGCTTTTCCATATCGCGCTCATCGGCTTTGACGAATTTTGTTTTAATCAGTTTGTAAAGCGAATAACCTTTATCGTCCTTCACGAGGACTTCGAAGAAATTCCCCGCATTGGAGGGATCGTACGCGCTCGCCGGGACAAAACTATGGACCTTGTCCGTTACCAGCGTAAATGCACCGATCAGATCCTTGTCGGCGAGCAATACAACCGAAGAATCCTTAGGCTTCATGAACAGTTCCTGCCGGACTTTATCATACAGGAACAGATAGTTCTTCCCGAATTGCTGGTTGGTTACCGTAGTAACGGTTCCCGTAGTCCAGTTCGGGCTGAAGAACTGGCTTCCCTCTACATTTCCGGAATGATAGGTTTGAAGCCCTTCGAACCCGGATTGACGCGAGCCGAATTTTGAGACGTCCTTGAAGTCCTGCGCCATTTCATCGTTCGCGGCCTGGGAATAAGCAATGCTGCAGGAGAGCAGAGAGGTGAATAGAAATAGTGCAGGTTTCATGTGACAGCGGTTTGTGTTATGCTAATTTAAGCTACTTTTACGCAAATCTGAAGCATGCCGGAACAACCTGCCGCCAATAACCAATTGAACATTGAGATCAGCGAAGAAGTGGCCGAAGGACAATACGCCAACCTGGTGATCATTACCCATTCGCACGCGGAATTCGTCATCGATTTCGTCAACGTCATGCCGGGCACCCCCAAAAGTAAGGTCAAATCCAGGCTGATCCTTACCCCCCAGCATGCCAAACGGTTTATGAAGGCGCTCACCGAGAACGTCGTACGCTTCGAGTCTTCCAATGGCAAGATCCAGGACCTCGAAGAGGTCCAGTTGCCGTTGAATTTCGGCGGCCCCACGGCGCAGGCCTAGGCCCGGCAACCCGAAACCGCAAGCAACCGGCAAGCCGCACAACCACTCATGCCCCTGCCCGGGCCTAACCCAGCAACCCCGAATCTGCAAAACTGAAATAGCCCTTTTCGCCCACGACGACATGGTCTAATAATTTGATATCCAGATATTTGGCTCCTTCATTGAGTTTCTTCGTCAACGCTTCGTCGGCCTTGCTGGGGTGGATGCTGCCCGAGGGATGGTTGTGAAAAGCGATCATGCTGACGGCCCCGATCTCGATGGCCTTCCGGAAGACCACCCGGGGGTCGACGACCGTACCGGTTATGCCGCCTTCGCTGATGATCTCAAAACTTTTGACCCAACCGGCCTGGACCAGGTAAAGGATTCCGAAGACCTCGTGATCGAGATCTGCCAATAAAGGCCGGATGTATTCGGCTCCTTCGCGGCTGTTGCGGATGTATCCCCTTTGCAGCGAATCGCTGGACAGCCTCCGGCGACCCAGCTCGAACGCCGCCACGATGGCGGTCGCAGCGGCTATCCCGATGCCTTCCACCTTCATCAGCTCGCGCACGGTACAGGTACCCAGTTCCCGGATATTGTCGTGATAGAGCGCCGATATCTCCTTTGCCAGATCGAGCGCGTTTCGTTCGGGTCTGCCGCTCCGTATGATGATGGCCAGCAGCTCGGATACGCTCAGCGTGGCCGCTTTTAGCCGGATCATCTTTTCCCTTGGCTTTTCGTCCTTCGCCCAATTCCTGATTGCCCGCCGTTTGCCTTCCATAAATCACCCGCCTCCGCTTGCAAATTTCAACAAAAAAGGGTATTTTGTAAATTATTGTGAAGGTGCGAAATAAGGATTTCCATCTTCCGTTATTATGCTGGTACCCTATACCGTAATCTTTTGAAAACTAATCTAAAATCCAATGAAACGCTCAAAGTTCAATGCCATCGGCGGCTGGCAGCCCTTCCTGTTCTGCGCCGGAATGTACATCGTAGCCCTGTTCTTCTCGATTTTTGTTTGTTCTTCTATCTTTTATGCGTTCAACTCGAAATCTGCCGCTAAAGCGGCCGAGAAGACGGCGCTGACCAGCACTGCCAAACAGCAACTGCTGGCAGTCAACCCCTAGGTTGTTCACCTCTTTTTAAAAGGCTCGTTCTGTCCCGGGATGGAACAGGCCTTTTATTTTTTTAACCCGCGGAAGCGGCCTCTTCGAGGCAAACTGTATCTTCGCCGCAAGTTATCATCTACCATTCTTATGCAGCATCAAGCCAAGATCTTCTCCGGGACGGGTTCCCAATACCTGGCCGAAAAGATCGCACAGCAATTCGGCACCGCCTCGGGAAAGATTACGATCCAACATTTCAGCGACGGGGAGATCCAGCCCATTTTCAACGAAAGCATCCGCGGCGATATGGTCTTTTTGGTCCAAAGCACCTGTTCCCCCGCCGAAAATCTGCTCGAACTGCTCCTGATGATCGATGCTGCCCGAAGGGCTTCCGCCTATAAAGTGGTCGCCGTTATTCCCTATTACGGTTATGCGCGCCAGGACCGTAAGGACAAACCCCGCGTTGCAATCGGTAGTAAGCTGATAGCCAATATGTTGGTCTCAGCAGGTGCCGACCGCGTCATCACCATGGATCTGCACGCGCCGCAGATACAGGGCTATTTCGATATCCCGGTCGACCACCTCGACAGCTCGGCCATTTTTATTCCCTATATTGAACAATTGAACATGGAAAATCTTACCTTTGCGGCCCCTGACGTGGGAAGCGCGAACCGCATCAGGGAGATCGCTTCCTACTTCAATGCCGAAATGGTCATCTGCGATAAACATCGCAAAAGGGCTAACGAGATAGCCAGCATGGTGGTCATCGGGGACGTAACGGGCAAGGATATCGTCCTGATCGACGACATCTGCGACACCGGCGGGACGCTGGCGAAATCGGCAGGGTTATTGAAGGAAAAGGGGGCCCGGAGCGTAAGGGCCCTCTGCACGCACCCGGTGCTCAGCGGCAATGCCTATGCGAATATCGAGAACAGTGCGCTGGAAGAACTGGTCGTCTGTGATACGATACCGCTGAAACACCCCAGCAGGAAGATAAAAGTGCTGAGCGTCGCCGAATTATTCGCAGTGGCGATCCGGAATGCACACGAGAACAGAAGTATCACGGGCCTCTTCATCCATTCGCAACTGCGGAACAAGTGAGCGGCCGCCCGGAATAACGGTAATACCTAAATTAAAATAAAAAATGAAGACAATTACAATCGAAGGACAACTCAGGACCGAAATTGGCAAACAAGCCACCCGCCAATTGCGCTCTGAGGGTAAAGTGCCCGGTGTAATTTACGGGGGTGCAAAAGAGGTGAATTTTTCAGCTCCTGCGACATCGTACAAAACACTGGTGTACACGCCCGATTTCCAGTTGGCCGAGATCAACGTGGAAGGGAAATCGTACAAATGCATCCTGAAGGACCTGCAGTTCGACAAAGTGACGGACGAGTTGATCCATGTCGACCTTCTCGAACTCGTCGAGGATAAGAAAGTCATCGCCACCATTCCGCTGAAGTTCACCGGCGCCGCGAAAGGCGTCAAGGACGGCGGCAAGCTCATCACCAAGATGAAGGCGCTTAAAGTAAAGACCTATCCGAAATTCCTGAAAGAAAATATCGAAGTGGACCTGACCGAACTCGAGCTCAATGGCAACGTGCGCGTCGAGGACGTAAAGGCGGAGAACTATGAGATACTGAATTCTCCCAGGATTCCGATCGCTTCGATCGTGCTGACCCGTCAGCTGAAACAGGAAGAAGCCGCTGTGACTACGCCTGCCGCTGGCGCTCCGGCTGCTGCTGGCGCTAAGTCTGCTGCTCCGGCCGCCGCTGCTCCGGCAGCTGCTAAACCTGCGGCAGCCAAAAAATAGCTGTAATCGTTCGTTGAGACCCGGTTAAGTGATAACCGGGTTTTTGGTATTTTATGGGAAAGTTCCTGATAGCCGGTCTGGGTAACATCGGGGCCGAATACGCCGGCACCCGCCACAACATAGGGTTCGACGTAGTGGATGCGCTGGTGAACCGGCTGGGCGGCAGTTTCCGGCCCGGGCGCTTAGCCGCGACTGTGGAAGTGAAATGGAAGGGACATGTCCTCGTCTGTATAAAACCCGGCACCTATATGAATCTCAGCGGCCAGGCGGTGAGGTACTGGATGGACAAAGAGAGGATACCTGCCGAACATATCCTCGTGATCGTGGACGATCTCGCCCTTCCGCTGTCCAAACTGCGGTTGCGACCCGGAGGCAGCGCGGGAGGCCACAACGGTCTGAAGAGCATACAGGCGGCGCTGGGAACGGAGCTCTATCCCCGGCTCAGGTTCGGTACCGGCAATGCCTACACCAGGGGAAAACAGGTGGGATTTGTGCTCGGAGAATGGGATGAGAACGAGCTCCCGGTGGTACGTCTCAAGATCGAAAAGTCGGTTGACCTGATCGAAAGCTTTGCTGCCATTGGGATAGAGAGGACCATGAACCAGTACAATAATTTGGAGTTCGAACTATGATTTATTGAGGGGAATCTTTATTTTCGTAGAAATATTGCATTCATCCTTAATGAGTAACTATTTTGATATTCAATATGCCTATGGCCGTACCCGGGGTCTCTTTAGGCCCATTTGACGACTAAATAAGCATTTTCTATTTAAAACCCTTATTGAATATGAAAATATTTTGTGTTGGCCGTAACTATGTGGCTCACGCCAAAGAACTGAACAACGAGGTTCCGGAAGAGCCCATCATATTTATGAAGCCTAAAAGTGCTTTGCTTCAGGCTCACACGCCGTTCTACTACCCGGAGTTCACCAACGAGCTGCACTATGAGTGCGAGCTGGTACTGCGGATATCCAAGAACGGGAAATATATCCAGGACAGGTTTGCCAGCAAGTATTATGACGCCGTCACCGTGGGGGTCGACTTCACCGCGCGCGATATCCAGAACGAGTTGAAGGAAAAAGGCCTTCCATGGGAGAAGGCCAAGGCATGGGATAACTCCGCGGCCATCGGCAAATGGATACCGCTGCAGAACATCAAGAATAAGAAAGACATCAATTTCTGCATGTATAAGAACAAAGAATTGGTGCAACAGGGCAACTCCGGTCTCATGATCAACAGCTTCGACAAGGTCGTTGCCTATATCTCCAATTATTTCTCCGTTAATATCGGCGACCTCGTTTTCACCGGTACTCCGGCGGGCGTCGGGGAGTGTGTCGTTGGAGACGAGCTGGAAGGCTTTATCGAAGACGAAAGCTTATTCACTGTCGAAATAAAATAACCCGTCCGCAGCGGAAGGCCGGCCGGTCGTTCCGGGATCCGCCGAAGCGGTCCGGCCGCCGGACAGGCACTAGCTCAATCCATGAACACCAACGATATCTTGCTGAAAGCCTGGCGGCTCATGTCTACTGCTGCCGAAATGGCCGTCACATATGAAAACAACCGGTCGATTTGCAAATACGTCCATTCCACATCCCGCGGCCACGAGGCCATACAGCTGGCCACCGCCTTCCATCTCCGCCCGCAGGACTGGGTCAGCCCTTACTACCGGGACGAAAGCCTCCTGCTCGGTCTCGGTTTCGAGCCCTACCAGTTGATGCTGCAATTGCTGGCAAAGGCAGATGACCCGTTCACGGGCGGTCGCGAATACTATTCGCATCCCAACTATCGCGGAGACGACCGTCCGCGCATGATCCACCAAAGCAGCGCGACAGGTATGCAGGCGATCCCGGCCACCGGCATCGCTCAGGGCCTTGCTTACCTGCAAACCATCGGTGCGCTCGATACCCGGAATGGAAACCCGGTCGTAGTCTGCTCACTGGGCGACGCCAGCATTACGGAGGGTGAGGTCAGTGAAGCCTTCCAGTTTGCGGTCCTGAAAAAACTGCCCATTGTCTATCTCGTCCAGGACAACGGATGGGGCATCAGCGTCCGATCGGATGAATCCCGGGCCATGGATGCCTTCGAGTACGCTTCCGGTTTTACAGGAATGCAGCGGGTACGTGTCGATGGCAGCGATTTCATCGCCAGCTATGAAACGATGGGCGGGGTCATCGGCGCCGTTCGCGACGGCCGGCAACCCTACCTGGTGCAAGCCACGGTTCCATTACTGGGACACCATACCAGCGGCGTTCGCAAAGAAACCTACCGCGACAGCGAAGACATGGCTGCCCACTCGGCGGGCGATCCGCTGCCCAAGCTACGGGCGCGTCTCCTGCACGCGGGCGTCGACGAACAATTGCTGAATTCTATACGCAAGGAAACCACAGACCTCGTTTCCCGGCAGTTTGCCGCGGCCGCAGCCGCCAAAGAGCCTGACCCTTCCACGGTCGCGGATTTTGTATTCGCTCCGACGCCCGTGACCGAGGAAAAAGGGACGCGCGAACCGGAAGGCGCGGCAAAGGTCATCATGGTGGACGCCGCGCTTTTCGCGATCCGTGAAATTATGGAGCAATATCCGGAAGCTGTGCTTTACGGTCAGGACGTAGGAAAAAGGCTTGGCGGCGTTTTCCGGGAGGCGGCCACTTTGGGCGAACAGTTTGGCGATCACCGCGTCTTCAATACCGCCATACAGGAAGCTTACATCGTCGGATCGACGGTTGGGATGAGCGCAGTTGGCGTTAAACCGATCGTTGAGATACAATTTGCGGATTATATCTATCCTGGATTCAACCAACTGGTGACCGAGGTCTCGAAATCCTGTTATCTCAGCATGGGAAAATTCCCCGTCCAGACGCTGATCCGGATCCCCGTAGGCGCCTATGGCGGCGGCGGGCCGTACCACAGCGGCAGCATCGAGACGACCCTGCTGTCGGTCAAGGGTATCAAGGTGGCCTATCCATCCAACGCAGCGGACATGAAGGGCCTGATGAAAGCCGCTTTTCTCGATCCCAATCCCGTGATCATGCTGGAGCACAAAGGCCTCTATTGGAGCAAGGTGCCGGGTACGGAAGACGCAAAAACGCCCGAGCCCTCCCGAGACTATATCCTGCCGCTTGGCAAGGGGCGCCGGGTCCTCGGCGCAGACGCACGACAAACGGATGCCGGCGAGACCTGTTGTATCGTTACCTATGGAATGGGTGTTTATTGGGCAAAGACGGCGGCGACCCGTTTCCCCGGCCGCATAGAGATCATCGACCTGCGGACGCTGTTCCCGTTGGATGAAGCGCTTGTTTTCGACACCGCGCGCCGGCACGGGAAATGCCTCGTCCTGACGGAGGAACAACAGAACAATTCCTTTGCCGAGGCGCTGGCATGGCGTATCACCAGGGCTTGCTTTACGTCGCTGGATGCTCCGGTGGAAGTAGTCGGAGCGCTCGATCTACCCGCAGTCCCGATGAATATGGCCCTCGAACGCGCCATGCTGCCCGGCGCCGAAAAGCTCGCCGGCGTGCTGGATCGCCTCCTGGGCTACTGATCGCCGGTATGCGCGCTGCCCGCCCCGCGGCTTAGTATTTGGTCAGCTCGGGCTGCACTTCGTCGATGTAGGCGAGGATACCCCCTTTCAGATTGTACAGGTTGGTGAACCCATATTTTTCTTCCAGTTCCCGGATGGCTTTCGCGCTGCGTCCACCCACCTTGCAGTGCACGATCACTTTTGTTTCCTTTTGGATCCGGTCGCTGTTGGCCGAAACCGAAGCGAGCGGTATCAGTTCGCCGCCGATATTGACGATCTCGTATTCATGCGGCTCGCGCACGTCGATCAGTTGGAACGGTTCGCCTTTTACCTGCAGGTCGTACAGCTCTTTTGCCGTCACTTCCTTCAGCGCGCGTTCTTCCACTGCTCGCATTCC
>DASZYU010000152.1:0-11601 GCA_035545215.1 Puia sp. | reverse complement strand
GAACCAGCGGCTCTTTCCGAATGTCGATGGCATCAAATTCCTTAACCACGACGGCGGGTGCGGAGGCACGCGCTCGGACGCGCAGGCGCTCTGCGGTCTGCTGGCGGGATATATCACGCATCCCAATGTGGCCGGCGCGACGGTCCTGAGCCTGGGTTGTCAGAACGCGCAGGTGTCGATACTGGAAGAAGAGATCAAAAAACGCAGCCCGAACTTCTCCAAACCGATGTATATCCTCGAACAGCAGAAGATCGGTACGGAATCGGCTTTTCTTTCCGAGGCGATCAAACAAACCTTTGCCGGGCTCATCCTCGCCAACAAGGAGGAACGCAAACCCGCTCCGCTCAGCAAGCTGTGCATCGGCCTGGAATGCGGCGGCTCCGATGGTTTCTCGGGCATCTCGGCCAACCCGGCCATCGGCTATACCTCCGATCTGTTGGTGGCGATGGGCGGATCGGTTATCCTCTCCGAGTTTCCCGAGCTATGCGGCGTCGAGCAAAACCTCAGCGATCGGTGTATCGATACGCCGACGGCGGAGCGTTTTTCGCAACTGATGCGGACGTACAACGAACGCGCGAAGGCGGTCGGTTCGGGTTTCGACATGAACCCGTCGCCGGGCAATATCCGCGACGGCCTGATCACCGACGCGATCAAATCCGCAGGAGCCGCCAAAAAGGGCGGCACCTCACCCGTGGCGGACGTCCTCGATTACCCCGAAAAAGTGACCAAACCAGGGCTCAACCTCCTTTGCACGCCCGGCAACGACGTGGAATCGACGACCGCCGAAGTGGCGTCGGGCGCGAATATCGTCCTGTTCACCACCGGGCTCGGTACGCCGACCGGCAACCCAATCGCGCCCGTCGTAAAGATCGCGAGCAATACGGCGCTGTTCGAGCGGATGCGCGACATCATCGACATCAACACCGGTACGATCATCGAAGGAAAGGAAACGATCCAACAGGCCGGCGAACGCATCCTCGAATACGTCATTAGCGTCGCCAGCGGGGAGACCCAGGTCGCCGCGGTCCGTCACGTACAGGACGATTTCATTCCGTGGAAACGCGGCGTGTCGCTGTAGGTCCCGCCGTTGCGCGGATGTACGCAGGGCGGCGCGGATGCGGCCTGGGGTGCTTCCCCTCCACTAGGCGATCTTCCGGTAATTCTTTATCGCCCAGACATTGAGGAACAACCCGATCGCGAACATCCAGAGCAGCTCGTACCGGATGTCGGCGAACTCGCTGCCTTTGAGCACCACCATCCGCATGATCTTGATGAAATGGCTCGGCGGGAACGTGGCTACGATGGCCTGCGCCCAGCCCGGCATGCTGTCGACGGCCGTGAATACGCCGCTCATCATGTTGAAGATGTTGATGAAAAAGAAAGACAGCGACATGGCCTGCATCTGGGTGCCGGAATACGTGGCGATCAGCAGCCCCAGCCCCAGCATGGAAAGGAGATAGACGACCAGCGAACCGTAGAGGACCCAGAGATTGCCCAATGGCACGACGCCATACAGCGCCCAACCGACCAGCAGCCCCATCGTGAAGAGGATGATGCCCAGCACGAGGAAAGGGACCATTTTTCCCGTGATGAAGATGTATTTGCGGATCGGCGTCACATTGATCTGCTCGATGGTGCCGCTTTCCTTTTCCTGCACGATGTTGAAAGCGGACTGCATGGCCACCATCGCCGTGACGAGCGTCACCAGGATGGCGGGCACCATGTACAGGGGGAACTTCAGAAAAGGATTATACCAGTTCGAAGAAGCAACGGTCACCTTCGGAGCATCCGGCTGCACCGGCAGGATGGCCTTCATATCGACGCGCAGGTCGTCGTCGAAGTCTGTGATGATGCTTCGCAGATAGGCTCCGCCCAGGTTGCCCTTCGTCCCGTCGATCGCATTGATGGCGACGTAGAGGTGGTTGGCGTTCTCGCGGACGAGATCGCGTTCGAAATGCGCGGGGATCTGCAGCGCCAGGTCGGCCTTATCCTGTTCGATCATCTTCAACGCCTGTGAGTAGGAGGCGGTGTAGCCGACCAGTTTGAAATAACCCGACGAAGTGATTTTGGCGATGAGCCGCTGCGAAGTCGGCGAGTGGTCGTTGTCCGTGACCGCGATCTCTACATTCTTTACCGAATAGTCGGCGGCCAGCGGCAGCAGGATCAGCTGGATCAGCGGAGCCAGCAGCAAAGTCCGGATCAGCTGCCGGTTGCGCAGCAGCTGGCGGAATTCCTTTTCGAGTAAGAATCTCAGGGTGCTCATTGCGAGTCGATTGATATTTTAGCGGTGCAATGCAGTCGGCCGGGGCCTCTTGTCATTGCAATCTGATTTTAAAGTTGCGCAGGCTGACGGCGAACAGCGCGAAACACATCCCACCGAGTATCAGCGTTTCCTTCCAGATCGAGCCGAAGCCGAGGCCTTTCAGCATCACGCGTTTGATGATGATGAAGTACCAGCGCGAGGGCACGAGGTTCGCCAGCGCCTGCAGGAAGACCGGCATATTCTCGATCGGGAACAGGAAACCCGTCAGCAGCATGGTGGGCAGCATCATTCCCATCAGCGACCCCATCATAGCGGTTTGTTGCGTCTTGGCGCTGATCGATAGCAGCAGCCCGATCGACAGACAGGTCAGGATGAAAAGGACGCTGCAAAACACAAGCAGCGTCACGCTGCCTTTCACCGGCAGATCGAGACAGAGCTTGCTGAGCACGAGGATGATGACCAGGTTGACGACCGAGATGATCAGGTTGGGCATCAGTTTGGAGATGATGATGTACACCGGCTTGAACGGCGAGACGAGCAGGACCTCCATCGTGCCCAGTTCCTTCTCGCGCACGATCGCCACCGAGGTCATCATCGTACACACGAGCATCAGCACGAGCGCCATGACGCCCGGCACGAAATTGGGCGCACCGCGGAGTTCGGGGTTGTACAACATCTGCACGTGTGGAAGGATCTGCAGCGGTTGTTGCGCTTCGGCGGCCAGTTCGGCGTTGTAGTCGGTCACGATCGATTCGAGGTAGTTGGTGATGGTCGTCGCCTGGTTGGGGTCGGAGGCGTCGGCGATGACCTGCAACGTGGCTTTGCCGGTATGCAGCAGGTCGTTCCCGAAATTGGCCGGGAAGATGACGGCCATCTTGATATCGCCTTTTTTGAACGCGGCCTGCAACTGGTCCGCATCCGCGAGCGTGCGCCGGATGTCGAAATAATGACTGGCCTCGATCTTCCCGATGAGCCTGGCCGTCACCGCATCCCGCGAGTAGTCGACGAGCGTGATGTTGGAATCTTTTATCTCGTTGGACAGCGCGAAACCGAAAAGCACGATCTGCGCGATCGGCAGGCCGAACAGCATGAGCAGCGTTTTGCGGTCGCGGAAGACGTGCAGGAATTCCTTCCGGATAAAGCTATACAGGAAACGGGCGGACTGGAAGTTGCCCGCTCTTTTGGCGTCGGCGGACGGTTGTCCTTCGGAAGGACCGCCGGTCGGGCCGGCGGAGGCGGCCCGGAGAAATGTTTGTCGCATATCAGTCTCCTTTTCGTTTGGCGTTCCTGGCGAGTTCATAGAATACGTCTTCCATCGAAGCACCGCCGAATTGCGATTTCAGCGTCGCGGGGCTGTCGAGCGCGGCGATGACGCCGTCGACCATGATGGAAACGCGGTTGCAATATTCCGCCTCGTCCATATAGTGCGTGGTTACGAAAACGGTGACGCCTTTGTCGGCTGCTGCGTAGATCAGGTCCCAAAACTGCCGACGCGTCACCGGGTCTACACCTCCCGTTGGCTCGTCGAGGAAAACGATCTCCGGGTCGTGTACGATCGACACCGAAAACGCCAGTTTTTGTTTCCATCCCAGCGGCAGCTCGCGTACCAGCGTTTTGGCTTCTGCCTGCAATTGCAGTTCATCGAGCAGCACGCGGGTCTTTTCGCGGATAGCCGCGACCGACATCCCGTAAATGCCGCCGTAGAACCGGATATTTTCGCCGACCGTGAGGTCATCGTACAGCGAGAACTTCTGGCTCATGTAGCCGATGTTCCGCTTGATCTTTTCGGTTTGGGTGTAGACGTCAAAGCCGGCGATGGTCGCTTCGCCGGAAGAAGGTTTCAGCAGCCCGCACAACATCCGCATGGCCGTCGTTTTGCCCGCGCCGTTAGCCCCCAGGAAACCGAAGATCTCTCCCTTTTCGACGGTGAACGTCAGCTCGCTTGCCGCGACGAAGGCTCCGAAACGTTTGGTCAATTTGTCCGTGGTGATCACCGTTGGCATGCTCAGTCTTTTAACAGATGAATAAAGCAATCCTCGATACCGGGCCGGATCTTTTCCAGCGAAGCGTCTTTCAACCCTTTTTCCGCCAGCCAGGGGAGGAGACCGCCCGCTGCGTCGTTTTTGAAGGTGACATGCAGCGACTCGCCGAACGCGAAACAACTGTCGGTGCCCGGATAGGCGCGCACCTCGCGCAACAACCGATGGGTATTGGCGGCCTGCGCCGCATACAGATCGCCCGGGAAAGCCCGCACGATGCCCTTCGGATCGTCGATCGAGAGGATGCTCCCTTTCTGTATCAACGCGATCCGGTCGCACCGGTTGGCTTCGTCCATATAGGGCGTGGACACGAGGATCGTGATCCCTTCCGCCTTCAGTCTTGCCAACATATCCCAGAACTCCTTGCGCGAGACCACATCGACGCCGGTGGTCGGCTCGTCGAGAAAGAGGACCGCTGGTTTATGGATCAGCGCGCAGCAAAGCGCCAGCTTCTGCTTCATCCCGCCGGAAAGTCTTCCGGCCCTTCTGTCCTTGAACGGTTCAATCTGCTGGTAGATGTCCTTGATCAGGCTATAATTTGCATCGATCGTCGTCCCGAAGACCGTGGCGAAGAACTGGAGGTTTTCTTCGATCGTCAGGTCCTGGTAAAGACTGAACCTCCCGGGCATATACCCGACGCTGCTGCGGATCTTCCCGAAGTCTTCGATGATGTCGAGCCCGTCGACCGAGGCATTGCCGCTGTCGGGCAACAGGAGCGTGGTCAGGATGCGGAACAGGGTCGTCTTGCCCGCGCCATCGGGCCCGATGAGACCGAACAATTCGCCCGGTTTCACTTCGAAACTGACGTCCTTCACCGCCTTTATCTGTCCTTTGTTGTAGGTCTTGCTGATATGGTCGAGCTTGATCATGGCTCAGAATTTTACCTCTCCATACATCCCCAGTTTGAGATAGCCGTCGTTGACGACGTGGATCTTGACGGCATAGACGAGGTTGGCGCGTTCGTCCCTGGTCTGTATGGTCTTGGGGGTGAACTCGGATTTGTCGGAGATCCAGCAGACGGTCCCCGCATACTGCCGGTATTGGTCCTTGCCCTGGTCGGCATAGACCTTTACCGCCTGCCCGAGCTTCACCTGCGTCAACTGAGAACCCGTGACATACGCGCGCAGCGTCAGCGTGTCGAGATTGGCGATCTTGTACAAGGCCTTGCCCACGGTCGTCATTTCTCCCTGCAGTGCATAACGGGTCAGCACCGTTCCCTTGATCGGGTTGGCGATCTTCCCCTTGTCGATCTGGTCCTGTATTTGCGCCGCCGATTTTTCCAGCGGTCCCCGTTCGCTGTAGATCGAACGGTTCTGCGTGGCGATATTCGAGGCGTCGAGCGCGATCTGCTGTTTGGAGACCGCAATCTGCTTTTGTAGCTGATCGATCGAAGCGTTGATATCGTCCAGCTGTTTTTGTGTCGCCGCATCGGCCTTTAGCAGGTTTTCGGTCCGGGTCTTCTCGCGTTGTTGCTGGGCGAGCTGCGATTCCTGAACGGCGAGTTGTTTTTTGATCAACTCCAGCTGCGGTTGCGGATTGGTCGTCTTTTCGCGCAGCGCGGCGATCGAGGCCTGGACCTGCTCTTTTTGCAGGACGGTGTTCGACATATCGATATTGCCGACGGTTTCGCCTTTGCGCAGCGTGTCGCCTTCGGCTACGTCAAAGGATTGCAACAGCCCACTTTGCTGCGCGGATACGATGACCTCGTCGGACTCGAATACGCCCGAGGCATCGGTGTCGATCTTGTGGCTGTTGCAGGCCGACACCAGAACGATACAACCGGTGATCCAAAAAAATAACTTTCTCATTTTATGCTTTGTTTTATCAGTTTCCCGAAGTGGTTTTATAGTCGAACTGCGCCATCAGCAACTCGATCTGGTGAATGGCCCGGTCCTGACGCGCTTCGGCGGTGGCGTTGACGTCGAGCAGGTAGTCGTTGCTGTTGATCACGCCGTTCTCGAGCTGTGCGGCCGAGGCCTTGCTCACCGATTCACGGAGCCGGACGATTTCGTCGTCGGTGGCGATCAGCCGGCGGTATTTGCGGATGTCGGTCGACTCGCGGCGCATTGTCTGCCTGGTATTGAAAAGGAAGGTGCTGCGCCGGGTCTTTACCATCTCCTCGTTATTCGCATTGATCAGCCGGTCCTTCCGATACGTATAAACGCCGCCGATGGTCCAGGTGAGCCGCAGGCCGGTCAGGTAGTACGGGCTCCATTGCGTGGACAGGAAATTCACCGGGTTCGGTTTGCCGTAGCCGCCCTGGAAAAAAGCGCTCAGCTGCGGGCTGAGATTGAGACGGGTCAGCCGCATCTGCTGTTCATAAGATCGCAGTTGCAGATCGTAGGTTTGCAGTTCGGGCCGGCGGATGGAATCGGTCTGCTCCGGCGCATCGGGTTTGACGAGGACGACGTTGGAATCGATCGGCTGATTGATGAACAGGGCGAGCTGATCGGTGTAGGCTTCTTTGGAAGCCGTCAGTTCGATCCTGTGCTGTTCGGTCCTGAGCAACTGCGCTTTCAGTTTATCGACGCTGCTCCTGAAATCGGTGCCGTTGTTGACGGCGGCCTGCACCTTGTCGATGCCGGTGCGGATATCCTGCTCCGTCAGGTCGTTTTGCGCGATCTGCTCGTCGAACAGCAGAGCGCCGAAAAAGAGGTTGTTGATGCGGTCTTTCAGCGCATACAGGTCGGTGTTGAGACCCGCTTCCTGTATTTCGGCATCGGTGTTCCCGATCGCCCGCCGCTGGCGGTTGATGCCGAAGCCCGTGAGCGTCTGAGATACCTCGCCGTAGACCTTGTATTGATCTTTTGGGACCGCGGGTATATTGATCTTGTACCCGTTGATCGGGGGTATCTCGATATTGGTGACTGCCGATTGGTAGGTCCCTGTACCGTTGACGTTCAGCTGCGGGTAGATCCCCTTGGCGATGTTGGAGATGTTGTAGTCGCGGGTCTGCCTGATGAGGTCGCGTTGTCTGGTCAGCGGGTAATTGGCTTCCGCGAGCTGGTAGCACTGCTCGAGGGTAAGCGTCTTTTTCTCCTGCGCGCCGGCGCTGCCTATCCCCAGCGCAGCCGCTGTCATCAAGATCAATTTCCTGGGCGTCATGGTTTATAATTTTGTTTTAATCATTTGATTAAGGTTGTTGCAAAAAAAAGCGGTTTCAATGATTTTCTTCGGGCGGTGCCGCCGCTGGCGCCATCATCATTTTGATCCACACCGGAACGAGCCGCTTGCGCTCCTGCATGTACGCCAGGAACTCCTCGTCGGTAACGTTGTTCACGCGTTGGAGCAGGGGTCGCGCGGCGAAGGGAAAAACGGTGAGACCCACCAGGTTCGTAATAAAGTGGAACGGGTCGAGCGCAATCCTTCCCGCCTGGTGCGCGGCTCTCAGCTGTTGGAACAGGTGGCTGCGCGCGGGCGCGAGTTCTTCCCTGATCTTTGCGGCCAGTTTGGACGGATTGCCCTTGATCTCGTTGAGTATGAACAGCGGCAGGTCGGGGAACCGCGTTAAGAAATCGACATAGGCGGTGACCATCTTTTGGACGCGCTGGTCCATGGTCAGCGTGTCGTCGATGAAATTGACCGAGAGACCCTGTATGAAGTGCTGGAAGTTCTCCATCATGATGATGTCGAACAACCGCTGTTTGCTCCGGAAATAATAGTTCAGCAGGGCGAGGTTCAGACCCGCTTCCTCGGCGATGTCCCTCGTCCGGGTAGCGGCAAATCCTTTTTGGGTGAACAGCTTGCGCGCCGCCTCTTTGATCCTTTCCTCGGTGGACGCCTCTTTTTCCCGCGCCGCTTTCGGGGTAGCGCGCCCGCGAGTGGACGCCTCTTTTTCCCACGCCGCTTTCGGGGTAGCGCGCCCGCGTGTTCTCGCGGCAGTTTTCCCGGGTCCGCCTTCGGATTTCGCGGACGCGGCTTTGGTCTTTCGCGGCTCGTCTGCGGCCTTTTGCAACTCGGCCGTGGACTTGGCGGACCCGCGGCTTCTCGTAGCTTTTCCCTTTACCATGATACAAAAGTAGAGCGGGTTTTTGATTTAAACAAGTTTTTTAATCAAATGATTAAAATTTGATAAAAGACCCGCCGGTGGCTGGCCACAGACCACGCGTTTGAAAATTATCGGGGCAGAGCGGTCAGAAATCGTCGCGGTAATTGACTTTGCCGTTCGAAAGCGACACGTAGTCGACCGAGCCGGTGCCTTTGAAATTGAAATCGATGCCGATGATCTTCGAATGCAGGATGTGCCTGGGCACGGTGTAGGCGAGGCGTTCATTGACGAAGATACGGGCACGGCCGCTGTCCGATTCGATGCGGAGCCGCACGTATTTGGAGAAATCGACGCCAAAAGCAGAAAGGTCGACGTGTTTGCCGCTGGCATAATAATAGGTAAAGTAGAGGTCGTTGTCGCTGATGCAGCCTTTCGCGCTTAGCGGCACCCAGATCGCCGTTCCCTCGCACAATAGGTAAACCATCGTCGTCTGGCAGGCTGCGGACCCGTCGGAGTAGTCGTTCTTCAGCGAGGTCTCGAAGGTAAAGTGGTCCGAGTAGATGTCGCCGAAGTCGCGCACGTTGCAAAACCATACCGAGGGCGGATCGGGTTGCATCGGGATATTCTTTTCCGCGATCTTCGAGACCGGCAGGCTCATCTTGCCGCCCACGATCGCTTCCTCCGGTTTGAAATAGACGGGCACGGGCTGGTGGTGGACGATGGGGACCCAGCCGTTGGTTTCGATCAGCAGATTGTGCGTCTTTACGACCTTATTTTGCACCTGCAGCGTAGCGTGAAAAAAATCAGGGTAATAATACATCGCGGTATACTGGTGCCCGTTCTTCGACACCTTGACCCGGCGGGTCGTGTCCCAGGATTGCTGGATGACGACCGAGTCTTCGGGCGCGCGGCTGGCATCATAGTCAAAAACCACAGAGTTGGGCACGCCCGAGGTGACGACCTTCTTGCTGCTGAAGGCATAGTCTTGCGGCTGCGGTGCAGGATGCTTCCGGCGCAGGAAGAGCAATATCAGCGACAGGACCGCCAGCGGGGCGATGAACCAAAGGAATTTGCGTGGCGGACGGCCGCGCCCGTGCTTCGGGTTTGTCGGCGCGGCTTCATCGGTGACCGGGTGGCCGTTAGAGGAGCCGGTTTGGGAAGGCGGCGGAAGAAAAGGCGCCTCGCCGTGTGCGGTGTCCGGAAGCCGCGGGGCCGGAGCCGTGTGGCCGTTGGCGGAATGCGACCCGGGCGGTTGCCCATTCGTCGGGCCTGTTTCGGGGAGATGCCGAACAAGGGGTAGCCCGTTCGTCGCCGCGTCGGGGGTGGCCGTCTCGCGGGCCGGTGAGGACGTGTGACCATTGGCGGAATGCTTCACGCTGAACTCGCGCCAGCTGTCGTAGCCCACGAACTGGACCAGCGTATTGAGCGTATGCGTATTGGGCAGGCTCTCGTACCGTACTTTTCCCCAGATGCGTTTGAGGGTGACGTGACTGATCGTGACCCCGGTCTGGTCCCGGATCATCTCGCTCAGCTGCAGAAAGTCCTGGTTGTTCCATTGTTCGCTGTCTCCCCAGCCGGTCTTTTCTTCGAACAGCCGTTTGACTTGTCGGATCAGGATCTCTTCCGTAGGCATGGCTAAAAGAATAAGAATAGATCTGCCATAAAATTAGGTGAGTTCGTCCTCCCGGGTTGGGTTTGTACCAACTTGTACCAACATGTATCGCGGGTGATTCGCTTATTCGCCGGTCAATCGCCAATTTTATACAAGATAACACATTCTACCTTAAAAAGATGGATACGCCGACCAAATTGGCGCGCCGCCTGGTGGTATTCGTCCTCCTTGGCGGTCTCCTGGGCGGGCCCGCGCGGGGGCAACGGAACCGGAGCCTTTCCCCGGACCGGTTCCTGACCACAATACCCTTCACCGTCCTTAACGGCGGCATCGTGCTGGGAAAAGTGCAACTCGACAGTTTTCCGGATTCGCTGAATTTCATCTTCGATACGGGGTGCGGGGGCGTTTCGCTCGATTCGACCACCGCCGTTGCATTTGGACTCAAACCAATCACCAGCCCGCTTTTCGTCCGCGGCATCGCAGGCGAACTGCCACAACGCCTGGTCGGGGGCAGGAGCCTTTCGGTCGGCGGGATCAGGCTCGACAGCCTTACGCTTCAGGTCAATAATTACGATCTGCTGAGCAGCGTATACGGCATCAAGATCGACGGCATCCTCGGTTATGCCTTTTACTCGCGTTATGTCGTGACCGTGAACTACGACAGTTCGAAAATGTATGTATATACGCCCGGGCCCGTCCGTTATCCGAGGGGTGGATATCTGCTGCATCCGCGGCTTTACGGTTTGCCGATGCTCGAAGGACGTCTTGCCGATGGGCGCGACATCAGCGACCGC
This sequence comes from Puia sp., assembly GCA_035545215.1. Classification (GTDB taxonomy): domain Bacteria; phylum Bacteroidota; class Bacteroidia; order Chitinophagales; family Chitinophagaceae; genus Puia. The sequence goes on along the minus strand of DASZYU010000152.1, from coordinate 905 downwards.
TTCTACTTCGATACGGGCGCGGGACTCTGTCTCTTGTTCTCATCGGATTTTACCGCTGACAGCGCCGTATTCGGCCCCAAGCGCAAAAAACCTCTGCCGACGCAGGGCGCAGGTTTGGGCGGAAAGGCCGATATGCAGCTGACCACCCTTCGGACGTTCTCGCTGGGACCTTTCCATTTCCGGAAGGTGCCCACCTATATCTTCAATGATTCGTTTGGCGTAACCAGCTACCCACAGCTGGGCGGCCTCATCGGCAACGACCTCCTGCGACGTTTCAATCTGATTGTGAACTACGCGCGCTCGGAGATCTACCTGGTCCCCAATTCAGCTTATAATCAGCCGTTCGATTACAGCTATACGGGGCTCTCGATCGGGCTCATCGACGGCAGGGTGATGGTCACCGATGTCATGCCCGGCTCGCCGGCGGCCAAAGCCGGGCTGCTGGAAGGCGATATCATCCTCATGATCAATGGCGACGGGAAACAGGACGTGCAAACCTATCAAAATCTGCTGCGGACCATCGGGCCCAAGGTGAAGGTGCTGGTCCGTCACAACAATGGCGAGCTGGTGATGCTGGAGATGAAGGTGTGCAGTATTTTGTGAGGATGCGGGGTCCGGGGGCGGGTGAAGCCGCTATTTGGCAACGAGCGATAGTTCGTACCGCTGTTCGATCAATGGCTTGCCGAACGCCGCCGATTGCTTTTCTTCCACGAGCACAAAACCGTAACGCGTATAGAGGGAAATGGCTGCTTGCTGTTCATTTGTCGTCCACAAATATGCCCTTTGGTAGCCGGCTTCGCGAAGGAAGATCATAAAAAGATCCATCAGGCGTCTGCCGAGGCCCCGGCCTCGATATTCAGGCAGCAGGATAAAATAACGCAACTGGAGACTGTCGCCGGGACCAA
>DASZYU010000151.1:0-6087 GCA_035545215.1 Puia sp. | reverse complement strand
ATCCATCAGCCGAGTCTCGGGGGTTACATGCAGGGAGTGAGCATCGACCTTGAAATAACGGCCAAACAGACGAGGCGCGTGAAAGACATCAGCGCACGGATACTGGCGGAGAATTGCGGAAAAAAGGTCGAGCAGGTGATGAAGGATTTCGACCGGGATTATTGGATGGATGCGAAAGAAGCTATGGAATATGGTATCGTGGACCATATTTACGACAAGGCCTAAATACAACCATTTGATTCTCAATAGTGAGCGATCTTGTGGGCGCTCCGGTCTTTTTTCCCACCTACTGGATTAATTGAATAAGTTGGGTAACTTTGTACAATGGCGAAAAATACCTTGCACTGTTCCTTCTGTGGGCGCAACCGGGATGAAGTGAAGATACTCATTGCGGGTCAGGAGGGACATATTTGTGAGAACTGCGTAGAGCATGCACAGGAGATCATCCAGCAGGAACTGATGATAAGGGAGGATTCGACAGGCAGCAGCTCGTTCAAGCTGACCGTAAAAAAACCGATAGAGATCAAGCGGATACTCGACGAATACGTCATCGGCCAGGAAGATGCAAAGAAAGTGCTGTCGGTAGCCGTTTATAACCATTACAAGCGGCTTCAGCAGAAGGTAGTGGAGAACGAGGTCGAGATCGAGAAAAGCAATATTATTATGGTGGGTGAGACGGGGACGGGAAAGACCCTCCTCGCCAAGACGATCGCCAGGCTGCTGAACGTTCCGTTCGCGATCGTCGACGCCACCGTGTTCACGGAAGCGGGTTATGTCGGGGAGGACGTGGAAAGCATCCTGACCCGTCTGCTGCAGGTATGCAACTACGACGTAGCCGCGGCCGAAAGGGGTATCGTCTACATCGACGAGATCGACAAGATCGCCCGCAAAGGCGATAACCCCTCCATCACGCGGGATGTCAGCGGGGAAGGCGTCCAACAGGGCCTGCTCAAGCTGCTGGAAGGAACCGATGTCCTGGTGCCTCCGCAAGGCGGCAGGAAACATCCCGAGCAAAAACTGATCAAGATCAACACGCAGAACATCCTGTTCATCTGCGGCGGCGCCTTCGACGGCGTCGACAAGATCATCGCGCGCCGGATCAATACCAATGCGATCGGATTCAATGTCAATAAAGAGCAACAGGAAGCCGCCAAGAAGAACCTGTTGCAATATGTCAACGCCCCGGACCTGAAGACCTTCGGTCTGATACCGGAATTGCTGGGCCGGTTGCCGGTGGTCACGCACCTGGATCCGCTGGATAAAACGACGCTCCGGTCGATCCTGACCGAGCCGAAGAACTCGCTGATCCGGCAGTACAAGAAACTTTTCGAACTGGAGGGCATCGTCCTCAGCTTTGACCTGGAGGTCCTGGATTTCATGGTCGACAAGGCCGTCGAATACAAGCTTGGCGCGCGCGGCTTGCGGAGCATTTGCGAGAGTATCCTGACCGACGCCATGTTCGAGCTGCCGTCGGGGAAGGAAGACAAGTTCCATCTCGATCTCGAGTATGCGCAGAAGAAGTTCGACAAGAGCAAAATGAATCTGCTAAAGGTTGCCTGATCTATGAAGGAATTGGTCGATAAGCTGAAGGCGCAGGGCCTGACCGAAGAGCAGGCCTACAAAGCCATCGAGGTCATCAAGAATTTTACCAAGGAAAAGTTTCCGTTGTTTGCCGGCGCCATCGACAAGCTGTTCGATAAATACGGACCGAAGACGGAAGAAGACTTTATGCCATAAGCGGGTCGCCGGCGCGCGGGCGCATCGGCGGGCCCCTAGCCCTTCAACACTTCGCGGGCGATGACGATCTTCTGGATCTCGGAGGTGCCTTCGCCGATCGTGCACAGCTTGCTGTCGCGATAGAATTTTTCCACCGGAAAATCTTTTGTATAGCCATACCCGCCGAAGACCTGGACGGCGTCGGTGGCGACGCGCACCGCGACTTCGCTGGCATAGTATTTCGCCATGGCGGCTTCGCGGGTCACGGGCAGGTGGCGGTTCTTGCGGTCGGCGGCCTGCATGGTCAGCAGTTCGGCAGCGGCTATCTCGGTGGCCATATCGGCCAGTTTGAAGGAAATACCCTGGAAATTACTGATGGGCTGATCGAACTGGTGGCGTTCTTTCGAATATTGAAGAGCGGCCGCCAGCGCGCCTTTGGCGATGCCCAATGAAAGCGCCGCGATCGAGATGCGGCCTCCGTCCAGTACGGCGAGCGCCTGGTGGAATCCGTCGCCGACGTCTCCCAGCCGTTGGGTATCGGGAATGCGGCATTGATCGAAGATCATCTCGGCCGTCTCGCTGGCACGCATGCCGAGTTTGTTTTCCTTTTTTCCTCCGCTGAATCCTTTGGTCCCGCGTTCGACGACGAATGCCGTGGCATTGTTCTTCGTTCGGGGTTCGCCGGTGCGTGCTACGACTACGACGATGTCACCACTGATACCATGGGTGATCCAGTTCTTGGTGCCGTTGAGAACCCAGTGGTCGCCGTCTTTTACGGCCGTACAGCGCATGTTGCCGGCATCGCTGCCCGTATTGGCTTCGGTAAGGCCCCAGGCGCCGAGTGCTTCGCCGGACGCGAGACGGGGGAGGTATCTCCTTTTTTGCTGTTCATTGCCAAAGGCGAGGATATGCCCGGTGCAGAGCGAATTGTGGGCAGCGAGGCTAAGCCCCACCGCGCCGCAAACGGCGGCGATCTCGCTGATGATCGTGACGTATTCGATATAAGACAGGCCCGATCCGCCGTATTCTTCGGGGACGACGACGCCCATCATGCCCAGCTGTCCGAGTTTTTTGAAAAGGTCGTGGGGGAAGGATTGGGATTCGTCCCATTCCATGACGAAGGGTTTGATGTGTTGGGCGGCGAATTGGCGGGCCGTCTGGCCGACCTGTTTGGTGAGATCGTCGAGTGCGAATTCCATGAATTGTGTTTAGATGCCGGGCCGGCTTCGCCGGTCGCCTGCGCTGACAACGTGCAAGATAGGGGATTTTTTTTGATTATGCTAACGGGCGTTAGTTTTTTGGATCGGCAACTTTGGGGGAGCCGACTTCATTGAAATAAAGTTCGACGTTTGTTCCCGCTCGTTGTCTAATTGGTTCTATTCTTGCGCGATGAAAAAAGGCGTTCCGATAAAAAACCATATAGCAGGCAATTCACCACCAGCAGAACATGTGCTGCGGTAAAGCCGAGGTCGGAGTCCAAAGTCGCTGTAATGATTAAGATGGGAAAGCTAAATATAACCGTAATAAGTTCCGCTACTTTCATGTAAAGGTCCTGAGCATTAACAAAATTCCCCGCCACCACATTGAAACACGGGTAAGCAACCGATACAATGATTATAGACGATATGATGAATACCCGGAAATTAAATCTTTTCATTGTTCTTTTTAGCCGCCTTTTTAACAGCCTTCTTAGCCGGTTTCCTTATCCTCTTTCCTTTTACCGATACCTTGATCAGCCCGTCAAAGGTACCGTTGATCTCAAGCTTTTCGCCGTACTTCTTGACCGATCCTTTTTTCTTTCAGCCATGCCTGCGAAGTTATAAAAAAACATTCCCTTTACAATAAGCAAGGCCCGAAGGCCATAGCTAGTTTTGCGCCAGCTTCCTTTAGATTCGTGGTCGCCAACGACACCCTTGCCCTTGGCTAACGCTCCCTACTGTAAAGCGCCTTCCGGACTTTCGCCCTGTAGCTGATAAACATGCCTGGCATACCATAAAAAGGCCCCGCTACGCGGGGCCCTAAGGGGTACTGATCCGTCCAACTGATCTGCTAATAATAATATCTTGGGTAGTAACGCGGACGGGGACGGCGCATCACCCGGTGATAGACCTGCGCAGGCAAGACGCGGCCGAGACCGATGATCAAACCGCCACCGAGGCTAAACTGGTAGATCGAGGAATAGCCGCCGACGCCTACGCCGCTGCCATAGTTGCTGAAGAAAAAGGATCCGCCCGCGGCGTCGAGGGGAGACAACAGCTGCGCTTTCAGCTGGATGCCGACGCGCGGGGACACATAGATGTTCGTTCCGAGCTGGAAGCCCATCGCGAATTTCGTATCCTGCATGTACCCCGAGTTCACCGGAGGCGTCATGATCGCCGCGCCCAACATGGCGCCCAGGAAAGGCCGCACGGTTGAATTCGGGATCGTGAAGGATTGCACGGGACCCGCCATGATGTAATCGAAGCTGAGATTGGTACCTTCTATCGGCGTATGATCGGGTCCATAGTTGTAGAGACCCGAGTTCGTGTTTAGGTGGCTGTACAATACCTCGATGCCAAACCCCCGGTTGACGTTGAATTTGATCGACCCGCCATAGCTGACGCCGTCGCCGATGCGGCTATAGGTATCGTAATAATCGTTGCGGTCGGCGAAAGTATATCCAACCGAAGGGATGAGCTCTACGGACGTCTGCGCAACGGAACGCGCGGACAGCAGCAGGATCGCCGAAAGGAACAACACTGTTTTTCTCATATTGCTGGGTTTGTCTTACCTCGTTATAGACCCCAAATTTTGGCGAAAGTTTAAGCGCTGCGGCAGCCTGGCGATTGTTAAAGAATTGCAAATGGGGCGGGGCCCTACGGAAATGGCGTATGCGGCGGAAATCGGGGTGGCCCATGGCCGGCGGGAACGGTCGGGCGCGCATGCAGCCGGAACAAGGATCGCGGGCACCTTCTAGGTTTCCAGCGTCAGCCCGTCATAGGCCAGCTGCATCCCGCGGGGCAGGGCCGGGTTGACTTCGGCGTGTTTGCCGAGTTGATGACTGATGTGCGTGAACCAGGCTTTTGGAATGCCGAGCAGGCGGACCTCTTCGATCGCCTCGGCCAGCGAAAAATGGGACAGGTGTTTCTCATGCCGCAGCGCATTCAGGACGATCTGTTCGCTGCCCCGGATCTTTTCGCGCTGTGCTTCGTCGATCCGGTTGGCATCGGTGATATAGGTGAAATCGCCGAAGCGAAAAGCCAGGACGGGCATCTTCATGTGCCAGACCTGGATGGGAACGATCGTGATGTCGCCGATCGTGAAGGGTTCTTTTTCGATGCGGTTCAGCCGGAGCTCGGGTATTCCCGGGTAACGCACGTCGGCGAAGGCATAGGGGAATTCGCGGACGATGGATTCCTGCGTCATTTCATTCGCATAGAGGTCCATGGCCTTGTGCTGAAAGAAATTGTAAGCGCGGACGTCGTCGAGCCCCGCCAGATGGTCCTTATGCGGATGGGTGAAGATCACCGCATTCAGCCGGCGAACCCCCGCGCGAAGCATCTGCCACCGGAAATCCGGGGTCGTGTCCACGACGATCGTAGTGGTCGCCGATTGAACGAGGATGCTCGAACGAAGCCGCTTGTCTTTTGGGTCGGCGGAAGCGCAAACGGCACAGGGGCATGCAACCATGGGAACGCCGGTGCTTGTGCCCGTACCCAGGAAGGTGATCTTTAATGGAGGGTTGCTCACACGGGTAAAGTTAGCGAAAAATGCCTACTCGCTGAGATGATGCGTCGCCAGGACGTCTTCGTAAACCTTACGCGTCTCGGGGGTGAGCATGTCGGGAAAGATCCTCAGTTGCGGAATGATATCGATGAGCGTGCTGATGCGGCCTTCGAGCTGAAGGAATTTGTTCAGCACCACCACCTTCTTTTGTTCGAGGATACAGTAACCGCTCTGGAAATTGCCTCTTTCATACCGCACCAGGTATTCCGACTCATCAAGTATCCGTTCGAGCTTGTCCAATGTGGTCTGTGTAAACTTCATGTGCTTCAAAGTTAGTGCATAACCCCTCGTGGGGCAACGCCTGTAATCGTATTTTATCCACAGTAAGAGGGGGTTATGTGGAAAGAACGCTTGGGGGGCGCTTGCCGGCCCCCCGGTAACAGGATCAAAAATTCTTGCTGGTCATCCGGACAACCGGAATGATCATTTCTTCGAGGCTCACGCCGCCATGCTGAAACGTATTGCGATAATAATTGACGTAATAATTGTAATTGTTCGGATAACACAGAAACCCGTCGCCTTTTGCAAATATGAACGACGAGTTAACGGTCGGTACCGGCAGACCGGCTTCTTTGGGGTCGCGGAAAGCGAGTACTTCCTTCGCTT
>DASZYU010000150.1:0-12751 GCA_035545215.1 Puia sp. | reverse complement strand
AATCGACGGCGCGGTGACGGGCATGGCTTCGACTGCCGAACCGGTCCGGCCGAGATCGGGGATAACGGTCCAATGGATGGCGGTGGTCTTGTTGGGCTGTGATGGCTCGTGGGTTGTGTGGATGGTCGATGCGCCGGCGGCGGCCCGGGAGGTCGACGGCCTGCGTACCGGGGAGGTGCCGCGAGTCGGGTTGGCGGTGGCCGGGACGGCTTTCGAGTAATCGGCCGCTTCGATGGCGACGCAGCCGCCCGTCTCGATATGCCCCGGGAAATTAGCGGGAATGGGTCCGGAAGGGCTGTCGAGTATAACGGGGACCAATACGCGGGCGCCGCCGGGGCCTGAAATGGCGAGTGATCCCTGGCGGACGCCGGCGGGCAATTTTGCCCAATCGACGGAGACCCAGCAGCGCTGTTGTGAGGATACCTCTGCACCCCTGGTGCTGACCTGTATCCACGGTTGGTCCGGCGTGATGGTAAAGGAAAAGGGGGTGGATCTTCTATCGAAGAAGTCGATGAAATGGCTTTCATTGTCGAAGGGGTTGAAAGCCGGGAGGGGAGCGGCGGAAGCCGTGTCGTTCGGCCACCAGGCGGCCGAGCCTTCGACGCTGAGTCCCCAGGAGGGGCCCGTCGCGGCGGAAAGGTCGATCGTCCGGGTCTTCGGTTTGTTGTTGTGGCGCGGTTCCTGCCAATAGGTGTAGCCGATGTGGGTCTGGTCCATCATGTGTATCCATTTGCCACCTGCGATATCCCGGTTATAGGTCAGCGAAAGGATCGAATCGCGTTCGAAAAGGCTGTCGACTTCGGCGGCCAGCCGGTTCGTGATGGCCCGGCCCTGGGAAGCGTAGAGCCTGTTCTTCGCGGCGGCGACATACAGGTCGTTCAGGTTGGCGCTGGCCAGCACGGGATAGAGCACCAGCTCGTAGTAGGCGTCGTGGTATGCCGCCGGCAACTGCCGGCCGATGAATTCCGCGCGTTGTGCGAGGGTCTTGTAGTCGTCCACGATTGTTTCGGCCTCGCGGTAGTTCAGCAGGCTGTAGGTGTCGGGTGAGAGGAGCTCGGGTTTACGGCGAGCGTTGTATTTGGTGTATTTGGACAGGATGTCGGCGATAGCGGCGGCATGCGAAATCCCGAACTGTTCGGCGGCCCACCGGTAGGTGTATTCGGGCAGTCGTTCGGCGGGTAAGGCGGCGGGGTCCCAGGCGTAGTCGAGAAAGAATTGCGTCGGGAACTCCAGCGGTTTGATATCGCCGACGTTGACGATCCAAATCCTGTCGTCACCGTATTGCTTCGTCAGGTGCATCTCCTCCCAGGTACGCGACAGCTGGTTGGTGTTGATCCATTTGTAGTTGCGCGGGCCGCCGACATAGTCGAAATGATAGTACATCCCGTAGCCGCCGGCGCGTGGTTTGGAGCCGAGGGTCGGCAGCTTGCGCACATCGCCCCAGTTGTCGTCGCAGAGCAGGAGGGTAACGTCGTCGGGCACTCGCATTCCCTTGTCGTAGTAGTCCTGCACCTCTTTGTAGAGCGCCCATGACTGCGGAGTTTGAGAAGCGGGGTTACCGGTGACCTTTTGTATGATGGCGCGCTGGTCTGCGACGATCTTTTCGAGGAGGGCGATGTTGCTTCCTTCGGTCATGGGTTTGTCGCCGTCGCCGCGCATGCCGACCGTGACGATGCTTTCGTGGTGGTCCATGTGCCGGATGCCTTTTTCCCAGAAGCTGTCGAGGACGGCCGAATTGGTGGTATAGTCCCAGGGGCCGTGTCCATACCGTTTCCATTCCTGTTGCGCGCGCAGCATGGGTTCGTGGTGCGAAGTGCCCATGACGATGCCGTATTGGGACGCCAGGACGGGGTTGAGGGTATCGTCGTCATTGAAGGCGTTGCCCCACATTGCGGGCCAGAGGTAGTTGCCCCTGAGTCGCAGGAGCAGCCGGAACACCTTTTCATAAAAAAAATGGTTGAAATTCCCGAAGGTGGCGTGTACCCAGCCGGAGAGGGCGGGGGCCTCGTCATTGATAAAGAAACCGCGGTATTTGACCGCGGGGCCCTTGAACAGAATGTTTTTGCGGGTGAAGTGCAGTTCGTCCTGGTGTGCGACGGGAACATCGGCCCAGTAGCACCATGGAGATACGCCTATTTCGCGGGAGATCTCCAGCGCGGCATAGGCCGTGCCGCGGCGATCGCTGCCTGCGATCACGAGCGCATGGGTGACGTTCGGAATCGGTTGGTTGAGGGTTTGGAGCGTATAGGCCTCCCATTTGCCTGTGAGGGGCGGAAGGCGGTGTTGTCGCAGGAGGCGTCTAACGATGGCCGAGCTGTCCATGCTGCCGATGATGATGAGATTGTTTGCGCGCCCGTCGGGCAGCGCGTGCAGGATGACCGGTCGAACGCCGGTGACCTTTTCGATGTCGTCCTGGAGCATCCCGGCCGTCTTTCCGACGAGCCAGTGGTCGTTCGGGTCGACGTAGATGGGAGTAGCGCCTTTGTCTTTCGTGACGATGGGGAAGCCCTGAGCGCCGGCCGTCGCTATTGCGAACGCCAGCAACAGCCCGATGAATATTCTTCTCATAACCGATGCGTTAGAAGCCAATAGAATTGCCACCGTCCACGGGGAGGATGACACCTGTGACATATTTTGCCTGTTCGGAGGCCAGAAAAAGGGCGGCGTCGCCGATGTCCCCCGGATCGCCCATGCGGCCGAGCGGGGTGCGGGCGAAGACCTTTTGTTTCCGTTCGGCGTCGTTGTTCAGCGCCTTCGCCGACATTTCGGTGGCGATGAACCCGGGTGCGATGCAATTGACGAGAATGCCGCGCGGGGAAAGTTCCACCGCCATCGCTTTTGTCATGGCCTCGATCGCTCCCTTGGAGGCTGTATAGGCGATCACCTTGGGGATACCGTATTGCGACGCCATTGAACTGATGTTGATGATATTGCCTTTTCCCTGCGGGAGCATGGTCTTAACCACCTCGCGGGTGAGTGTGAAAACGGAACGCACATTGGTCAGCAGGATGTTTTCGAAGTCCTGGTCGGTGACATCGGTCAACTCCTTTTTCATATTGATGCCGGCGTTGTTCACGAGGATATCGATGCGGTGGTACCGGTCGATGATGCGGGATACGAGGCCCGGTATCGCGTTCAGATCGTTGAGGTCCTGGCACAAGGGATCGCAGGCGTCGCCGAGTTGTTTTTTTGCGGCGTCGAGTTTTGCGCGGTCTCGCCCGATGATAATGGTCCGGATGCCGGCTTGTACGAATTTTTCGGCGATGGCCAGGCCGATGCCCGAGGCGCCACCGGTGACGATCGCTATTCGCCCGCCGGGGGGGTGAGGAGTGGTTGTGTCCATTGGTGCATTAACAGTTTAACGTCCCGTCCCGGGCGCGTCGTGTAATTGAAGCTTTTCGTAATATTCCAGGCTATGATCCGCGCGTTCGACGCCTGCGGGGATCGGCATCCGGGAAAAGGTTTGGAAATATAACAAACAGGCGTTTCTCCACCAAACGGCGTCGTGTTCCTGGATGTCGAGTTTCATTCTTACCGCCGACCACCGGTCTGCGTCGATATCCGGCTGCAGCAATTGCCAGCAGCGTTGCAGCCAGCGAACGGAGTCTACGCCGGCCTGGTATTGCAGACAGAGCTGGTCCCACAAGGTTCGTCCCGAATGCATCTGCCAGGTCCATGGTACATGATGGAACCAGAGCAGCCATTTGTCGGGGCAGGCGCGGACGTCTTCCCATTGGGCTCTCGCCCCGGGCGCGTATTGTTCGAGCATATTGCTTCCCGTCGGTGTACGGTCGAAGCCGACTCCCGCGGTATCGGCGTGGTGGTAGTAGGTGGAGTTCCAGTCCGGGCGGCGGGCTTTATCGTACCAGGGGCCGGGACCGTAGTGGTGTCCTTCTGCGAAGATCATGTTCAGCCCCAACGGGTCCATATAGTCGACTGCGATCTCGCGGGAGGTCAGCATCATTTTTTTTATGCTGTCGACGGCGCCGGGCCTGTTGGTAAAAGTCTGGCGGATCCATTCGTCGGCGATGCGTGCGGATGCGGATCCCGGCGAAGCGGGCGGGGCGCCTTCGGTGTTGTCGGGGGCAGGTACTCCCCAGGCGAGGCGGCCGAAAGCGTACCAGTTGGCCTGGGCGAAGATGTAACCGCACCAGTCGATATCGTTGCCGGTGTTGGCGACTCCTGCCATGCCGCTGACCGATTGGGCAACCGTGGGTCCGGTGCCGCGGGTATGCGTATCGGCGTCGAGACATTCGGCGAAGAGCGGCGCCAGGTACACGAGGTGGTTAGACCCTCCGAGGTATTCCTGGGTGATCTGGACTTCGAGCATCAGCTTTGTCGCAGGTGTCGCACCGAACAGCGGATGAAAAGGTTCGCGCGGCTGGAAATCGAGCGGGCCATTCTTGATCTGCAGCAGGACGTTCGACCGGAAGGCGCCGTCCAGCGGATGGAACTCGTCATAGGCCTGTTTTGCGCGGTCTGCCGCGGCGGGATTGTAGACGAACGCCCGCCAGATGACGATGCCCTGGTGCGGCGCGAGCGCTTCCGCCATCATATTGGCGCCGTCGGCGTGAGTCCGGCCATAGTTCTGCGGACCGGGCTGGCCCTCGGAATTGGCCTTTACGAGAAAGCCGCCGAAATCGGGTATATAGCGGTAGATCTCGTCGGCCTTTTGTTTCCACCAGTCCTGCACGGCGGTGTCTTTGGGATCGGCTGTTTTGAGTCCTCCGATCTGTATGGGCGCGGCGAAATTGACCGAGAGATAGACGCGGATGCCATAAGGGCGGAAGATGCCGGCGAGGACCGCCACCTTCTGCAGGTATTCGGGCGTCAGGAAGAGTGGATTGGCGTTCACATTGTTGAGGACGGCGCCGTTGATGCCGATGGAGGCGTTGGCGCGTGCATAGTCCGTGTATCTTTTGTCCTTATAGATCGGGAGGGTGAACCAGTCCCAGAGCGAGAGGCCGGCGTAGCCTCTTTCGACATTGCGGCTCAGGTTGTCCCAGTGATCGAGGATGCGGAACCGCCTGGCGGGGATGCTGACGCAGTTCAGGTTCCCGATCGGTCGATGTGTTTGCAGCAGACGGAGGAACTGGAAGACTCCGTATAGAATGCCTTTGTCGGATGCGGCCGCGATCGCGATACCCGACTTGCCGCCGAGCGTGTACCGGCGGATGATGAAGCCTTCGTCGCCGAGGCGGTTGAGGTCGTCGTCCCAGTGGAGACGGGCGAGCAGGGACAGGGAGGCGGGGGTGCCGATGAGCAGCTCGTGGTCGACGAGGGCTGTGCCGGGGTTGACGGTTGCGAGCGGCCGGCCAAGGAGGCCGGACAGGGCCCCGGCCAGCTCGTTGCGTGCCGCAGCACGGGTATCGCTGCCCGTTATCGGAAAGCAGGCGGCGCCGATCGCCAGGCGGTATTGTTGGAGGAGCCGGGCATCGTCTATTCGGTCATAGCGAAGCCAGAGGCGATAGCCATCCTCTGCCCGAGCGCCGACCAACCGAAAAAGAAACAGGCAGAGCAGGATGCACGAAGAACGTTTCATGATGCAGGCGGTTTCCGGGTGAGCGAGGAGTCCCTTATGACGAGGTCACTGCGGAGGATGATCGTATTGGTGGATTGTATGCTGGAGGAGCCCGCCAGGTGATCGATGAGGTTGCGGGCTGCGATCTGTCCCATTTCGTAGCCGGGGTAATTGACGGTGGTCAGATTGGGTTCTACGACGGTGGAGACCGGGTCGTTGTTGAAACCCACGAACGCGATATCCTCCGGAATGCGGATGCCCATTTGTTTCAGCGCGGTCATACAGCCCACCGCGCAGTTGTCGTTGGCCACGAACACTGCGTCGGGAAGCGGTCGCATGTCGCGGATGATCGCGGCGGCCTCGGTGCCTGCCTCCTGGCTGAGGTTTCCCACGATGACGAGGTCTTCGCGAAAGCCGATGCGTTGATCGGCGAGGGCCTGTTTGTAGCCTTTCAGGCGGTCGACGTAGACGTTCCTTTTGGGAGTCGCCGTGATGTGGACGATGCGGCGGCGCCCCTGGCTGATGAGGTGCGTGGTCGCGTCGTAGGCGGCCTTTACATTATTAATAAGGACACAGGTGCCTTCCAACTGATCGGCGGTACGGTCGAAGAAGATGATCGGGATATTCTTTTTGATGAAGGGCTGAAAGTGCCCGAGCGAGTCGGTGTCGTAGGCGAGCGAAACGAGCAGACCGTCCACTCGGCTATTAAATAAGGTGTTGGCGTTGGTGACCTCCTTTTGAACGGACTCGGACGATTGGCTGATGATCAGATTGTAACCTTCCCGGTTGGCGATGTTCTCCATGCCCGCGATGACCGAGGACATGAAGTAGCTGTTGATCCGGGGGATGATGACGCCGATGGTATTGGTACGTTGCGTGCGAAGGTTGCGGGCGAAGTGATTAGACCGGTATCCCATCTCCTGTGCGAGATCGGCGATCTTTTTTTTGGTTTTTTTACTGACTACTGGATCGTCCTTTAACGCTCTGCTGACTGTGGCGATAGAGATGTTCAGCTTACGGGCCAGGTCATAAATAGTCACTTCTTTGGATTGGCTCATACAATCGTTTACATCCGGGAGTTACAAGTAAAAATAGCTTTTTTTTCGAAAAAAAATGTAATCGGTTACATTTTTTCGGAAAATTCGTTATTTTAGCCTTCCCAAATCACCGACCAAAACAACGATTGACTTATGCAGCTACATGACGCAACGCAAAGGACACTGTCTCCTGAGGCGAACCTGCCTTCACTCTTTCTTCCATTTCCGGATTCACTTTTTAAAAAAACTAAACTCCATATGCGAAAATTCAAGTTTCGAAACAGCATTGTTTCGGGTATACTGATGACTGCTGTGAGTGTGCTCCTGTCAACATTATTATACGCACAGGACGTGGGCACTCCAGTGCACGGGAACGTGACGGATTCGAGCAAAAAGCCTATCGCCGGGGCTTCCGTGATGAACCTGAAGACCGGCAAAGGGACCTCCACGGATCAGGACGGAAATTTTATCATCAATGCGGCCAGGGGACAGACGCTGCAGATCTCCTATGTCGGTTTCGAGCCGGTGAAAGTGGTCTACAGGGGACAAAGCCAGATCGGCGTAACGCTGGTGGCGGGGAACCCGGCGCTAACGGACGTGGTGGTCATCGGATATGGTACGCAGCGGAAGGAGGCGGTGACCGGATCTGTTGCTTCGATCACCGGCAACAATCTTCGCGAGGTGCCTTCTCCCAATATTACCGACGCTATGCAAGGCCGGTTGCCTGGTGTGGCGATCTCGCAGACTTCGAGCCAGCCGGGCGCTACGATGCAAATCCGCATCCGCGGGACGCGTTCGCTGACTGCGACCAACGATCCGCTGGTCGTCCTGGACGGGATACCTTTCCCGGGTAATATCGGCGACATCGATATGAACGACGTGAAGAGCGTCGATGTGCTGAAGGACGCTTCTGCGACGGCGATCTACGGATCCCGGGGAGCGAACGGGGTCATCCTGATCACCACTTACCGGGGCATGTCGGGTCAGGAACCGCATATCGCGATCAATGGTTATTATGGTATCAATAAGATCTTCTCCAAATATCCCATGATGAACGGGCCGCAACTGCTGGCGTTGCGTCAGACAGCCGGTCGCTACCTGCAACAGAACGGCTCGGCTCAATTGGGCACCGACGAGAACGTCAATACGAATACCGACTGGCAGAACCTGTTCTTTCAGACGGGCAAGCTGACGAATGAGGATATCAGCGTTTCGTCGTCGACAAAGGGCGGCAGTTATAATTTTGGCGCCAGCTACTATGACAATGTCGGCATCATCCCGACGCAATCCTACCGGCGTTTTACGCTTCACGGGTCGTTGGATCAGCGCGTCGGGAAATATATCCGGATGGGCTTTACGACCAACGACAATTCCACGCTGACGCAGGGGGCGCAGGTCGGATTGTACAATGTGCTCTCCAATTCGCCGCTGGCGAGCCCGTACGATGCCAACGGGGCGCTGCGCTATGTCATCAACATGCCGCTGGATCAGCAGTGGGTGGAAACCAAAAAGGTGATCGACAGTCTGAAGGATCAATATCTTCAGCAGTCCAAGGGTTTTTCGACGTTCAATTCGCTTTATGGCGAGGTCCGCATACCCGGGGTGGAGGGTCTGGCCTATCGCGTCAACGTGGGGCTGAATTACAATACCAGCAATACCGGCAGCTATACCGCAATCGGGGTCAACAGTACCAACCCCGCCGCCCCTTCGACCGCCTCTATGAATTACGCAACGAACACCGACTGGACGGTTGAAAATCTGCTGACGTACGACCGCACGATCAATAAGAGCCAGATCAACGCGCTGGCCTTATATTCGACTGAAAAGACGCAGTTCTATCAAACGACGCTTTCGGGTATCGGGATCCCGGCGGACGCGTTGCAATATTATAATATCGGTACCGCGAGCCAGGAGATCGACGTTTTGCCCGGCGTTCCCCAGTACCAGAACTACTTCGAGCGCGGGCTGTTGTCGTGGATGGGACGCGTCATGTATACGTATGACAACCGTTACATGATATCGGGCACGGTTCGTTCGGACGGGGCTTCGGTCCTTGCACCGGGACATCAGTGGCATACCTATCCCGCGGTTTCCGCCGGGTGGAATGTCGCCAACGAGTCGTTCATGAAGAACGTTTCGATGATCAACCTGCTGAAACTGAGGGTCGGGTATGGCGAGACTTCCAACCAATCCGTCAATCCCTATTCCACGCTGGGTCTTTTGAATACGAATGCCTACAACTTCGGCTCGACGTATGCGACGGGGTATTATGTATCGACGCTGCCCAATCCGGCGCTGAGCTGGGAATTCTCGAAGACCTGGAACTATGGCGTGGACTTCACGATCCTGAACAACCGGTTGTCTGGAACTGTGGAATATTACATTACCAACACGAATGGATTGCTGCAGCAGGTGACGCTGCCGCCTACCTCGGGTGTGGGAAGCTATACGGGCAATGTGGGGAATACGCAGAACAAGGGGATCGAGTTCTCGTTGGACGGAACCGTCCTGAAGACGCAGAGCGGTGTGACCTGGGACGCCGGCATCAATATGTCTTTCAACCGGAATAAGGTCACCCATCTCGCATCGGGCGTATTGGCGGACCAGGCGAACTGGTGGTTCGTCGGACACCCGATCAATGTCATCTACGATTACCAGAAGATCGGCTTGTGGAAGGATGCGGCAGACAGCGCTGCCGGTCACGAGAACATCCTGCAGCCGGGCGGAACGGTGGGTACGATCAAGGTGAAATACACCGGCGGCTACGGCTCGAACGGTGTGCCGACCAGGGCCATCACCCCAGATGACCGTCAGATCATGAACGCGGACCCCAACTTCATCGGCGGCTTCAACACGCGGGTCGCTTATAAGGGATTCGACTTTTCGCTTGTGGGCATCTTCCAAAGCGGCGGAATCCTGATCAGTACGCTGTATGGATCGGCCAGCTATCTCAACCTGGAGAGCGGAAGGCGGAACAACCTGAAAATCGATTACTGGACGCCGACGAATACGAACGCCAAGTATCCGAACCCGGCGGGTCAGATCAGCGGGGACAATCCCGTCTACGGCACCACGCTGAGCTATTTCAGCGGTTCGTACCTCAAGATCAGCACGATGACGCTCGGGTATAATTTTGCCAAGTGGGCGAAGCGTTTCCGGATCCCGCAGGCCCGGTTGTATGTGACCGCTCAAAATCCCTTCGTGACCCTGTCGCCGTATCATAAGGAAACCGGTTTGGACCCTGAGACGAACTCTTACGGCGACCAATTTCAGGCCGTCAATACGTATCAGCACCGGTTGCTGACACAGGGCTTCAATGCGCCTGCGACGCGCAGTTTCTTAGTCGGTCTTAACTTAAACTTTTAAATCTTTACGATAATGAAACGGATACGATTTAACAAAATTTTGGTTGGAACCGCCGTGGCGGCAACGATCCTGGGAGGATGTAAAAAGGAACTGCAGGAGCAACCACGGGCGACGTATACACCCGACTTTTTCACCACGCAGACGGGTGTGATCGGCGGACTCACGGAAATGTACGCCCATCTGCGATTCATGTACGGGCAGGGTTACTGGTATAATACGCTGGAGGTCGGCACGGACGAGTCGACCTATGGGCAGAGTGCGGACCAAAATTTCCTGGTCATGGACATGACGGGACAGGGGGCGATCACTTCCACGACGAGCCGCAGCGACGTCATCTGGGGCACTTGTTTCACCAATATCAACACCGCCAGCGGTGTGATCCAATACGGTGCCAAAGCGGGCGTCAGCATCGCGCTGACGTCGGAGGCGAATTTCTTCCGCGCGATGGATTACTTCCTGCTGGTGCAGACCTTCGGCGGCGTGCCGTTGGACCTCGGTGCGGGTATCCTGCAATTCAACACCAAGCCGACGCCGACGTCGGTTCGCAACAGCGTCCAGAGCGTATACACGAAATGTATCTTCCCGGACCTTCAGGCGGCCGTGAGCAATCTGCCGATGACGCCGCGGTTGACCGGTACCGTTACCAAGCCCGTGGCCGAGCTGTTGCTTGCCAAGGCGTATTTGACCTATGCCTGGTGGTTGAAGAACCCGAACAATATTCCGACTTACCCGGATTCGGGCCGGAACGACCCGGCCGGTCACGATGCCAATTATTATTTTGCGCAGGCTTATACGACGGCGGTAGCGGCGATCCAGGCGCCCGGGCCTTATGGGTTGCAGCCGACTTATTACGACGTCAACAACGGACCGAACGACCGCAACAGCGAGTGTATGCTGTATGCCGATCATACGCAAAACAGTCAGCAATACAATGCCGCCAGTCTTACGTTCAGCAATGGTAACGCGCCGGACAATTTCTCGTATTGGATGCAGAACTGGAACTATCCCGTAATGACGAGCAGCAAGTCGTCGAGTTCGTGGAGCAATGTAAACTCGGTACAGCGGGCCTCGTTGCAGGGTTATGGCCGGCCGTTTATCCGGATGGCTCCGTGTATCGGCGTCTTTACGAATACGTTTGCCGACAAGACCAATGACTCGCGGTATGACGGTACGTTCCAGACCGTGTATCGCGCAGATTATAACCTTGCGGGCATTGCCGGGCCGGTTTACAATGCCAACTTTTTGCCGGTGAACCCGGGAGAGCCGGTGCTCAGTTTCCTTCCGACCGACCCGGGTACGACCATCGACTATTCGAACTCGGTCTATAAGAGCAGCATTGGGGCGGGCGTCCTGCCGGGGCGGGCAGATTTCGTGATAGCGCCGAGCGGCATCAGCCGGATCGTGTACCCGGGGCTTTGGAAGATCAGCAATTACCGTACGGATAACGGAACGGGATTGGGGAACCCGAATGCGGCAAGCACGCGTCCGTGGAATATCCTCAAATTCTCGGAACTGTTCTTTATCGCGGCGGAAGCTGCTGTCGAGGGTGCGCCGACGACGGCGATAACGGGGACCTATGCCAATGACGGAACGGCCTATGGTTTGATCAACATCATCCGCGCGCGCGCCGGCAAATGGAAGTATAGCAATGCCAACGCCGCGCCGCTCGTACAGGACAACAGCGCGGCCATGGTCGCGGCGACCCCTACGACGATCGATATCAATTACATCCTGGCGGAGCGTTCGCGCGAGTATTACGGTGAAGGCTACCGCTGGTTTGACCTGGTCCGTACGCAGCAGTGGGCCAACCTGTCCTCGACCTATCAAATCTGCGGCAAGACGTACGGCGATCATACGCCGGTAACGTATACCAGGACGATCACGCCGAATCTCTGGTTGCGCCCGATCCCGCAGGGACAGTTGGACGCCATGCAGGTGAGCGCGGCGGTGAAAACGGCCTACCAGAACCCAGGCTATTAGAACATTTGTGCAAGTTTAGTTTAGCAAACCTTGAAGAGGCTGTCTCAAAAGTAACTGAGGCAGCCTCTTTTTTTGTGCCTGGGGTCGGGGCGCGTTACCGCGGGCCCCTGAGCGGGTTTGCAGGGCGGCCGGGGGGCATATCCCGCACAAATTTTATATTGCGGAATAAATTGTTGCCATGCTCAGACTTTTTTTGCCGCTGTTCGTGCTGTTTGCGGGTTCTGTATGCGTCGCGCAGGTGCGGGTGCCTCACCTGGTGGGTGACGGGATGGTGCTTCAGCGCGACAAACCGGTGCGGGTTTGGGGTTTTGGGTCGCCGGGTGAAAAAGTGACCGTACGGTTTGCCGGCGAGTCGGCCGAAGGCGTAACGGGAGACAATGGCGTTTGGGCGGTCGTGCTGGGCCCGAAGAAAGCCGGCGGGCCGTATACGATGGACATCGACGGCATCAATCACATCTGGCTCAAGAATATACTGGTGGGCGACGTGTGGATCTGCGCGGGTGGGGAAAAGATGGCGCTTCCGCTGGGAAAGGTTACCGATACCGACCTGGTCGCGCATGCCGGCGATATACCGGTGCGGGAGTTTAGGGTACCGTTGCGGTATGAGTTCAAAGCCCCGAGGCAAAACGTTACGGGGCATTGGGAGGCGGTGACGCCGGAGACGGCATCGCCGATGTCGGCCATCGGGTGGTTGTTTGCGAGAGAGGTGTATGCGAAGTACCATGTTCCGATCGGTCTGATCGAAGTCTGTGCGCCGGATGCTCCGGCGGAGGCATGGTTGAGCCCGGGCGCGCTCAGGCATTTCCCGGAATATGCATCGGTTGCGGACCGGTATGCCGACAGCGTA
>DASZYU010000149.1:0-6919 GCA_035545215.1 Puia sp. | reverse complement strand
GTACGATCGGCGCTTGCCGATCGGGGCGCCCCAGGGGCCTTTCTGAAAAGTAGCCCCGGGCGCGATATGTCTAATGATTGTACGATCGGCGCTTGCCGATCGGGGCGCCCCAGGGGCCTTTCTGAAAAGTAGCCCCGGGCGCGATATGTCCAATGATTGTACGATCGGCGCTTGCCGGTCTGGCGCCCCAGCCCTACTTTCGCGCATGGCTTCACCCTTTCTCCTCCTGGAAGCGGTCTCCGTGCAGATCGGCGGCGCCCTTTTGCTCGATCATCTCGACTGGACCGTTCGTCCTGGCGAACAGTGGGCGCTCACGGGACCATCCGGCAGCGGCAAAACCCTTTTAGCGCATACCCTCCTGGGCCGGCATTTCCACACCGGCCAAATCACCGGCCCAGCCATGGACCGGATCGCCATCGTGGAACAACAGCACCGGTTCCGCAATAGGACCGGCACCACCGACCTGTATTACCAGCAGCGTTTCAACGCGTCGGATGCCGACAAGACGATCACCGCAGAACAGGAACTGACGGAGGCAGGCTGGACGGGGCAAGCGCTGCCGGAAGAGCTGCATATCCATTCCCTTTTGCAGAAGCCGCTGATCCAGCTGTCTAACGGCGAGAACAAACGCCTTCAACTCGCCATTGCGCTGATCGCAGACCCGCAATTGCTCATCCTGGATAATCCCTTCCTGGGCCTCGATACCGAAGGCCGCGCCGTCCTGCGCTCGATCATCGACCGTCTCGCAGCCGGTGGCAGGATGCTGTTGCTGATCACTCCTCCGCATGAGATGCCGCCTTGCATCACGCACGTGGGACATCTCGACAAAGGTAAATGGGCCTACCGCGGACCGGCGAACGGATTTCAACCAGGCGACCATCCCAATGCGCCGCCGCGGCCGGATCCGCAACTGATGGATCGACTCGTCGCCGCGGCAGCCGGGAATCATCCCGGCGATTTTTCTTTCGCCGTCCGCATGGTGAATACCACGGTCCGGTACGGGGACCAGACGATCCTGGACGACATCAACTGGGAGGTCCGCAATGGCGAACGCTGGAATGTGGCAGGACCCAACGGCGCCGGCAAGTCGACGTTGCTCAGCCTCATCACAGCCGACAATCCACAGGCATACGCCAACGAGATCTGGCTCTTCGACCGCCGCCGAGGGACGGGCGAAACGATCTGGGACATCAAAAAGAAAATAGGTTTCGTGTCTCCAGAGCTGCATCTCTATTTCGATACATCGGCCACGGCATTCGAGGTCGTCGCTTCCGGTTTCTTCGACACCATCGGATTGTTTCGCATGCTCACGCCCGAACAGGAGGCACTCGTCTCCGTCTGGCTGAGGCTGTTGTCGCTGCACGGCTTACGGGCCAAACGGTTGGCGCAACTATCCGCCGGTCAGCAGCGCATGATCCTGCTCTCCCGCGCGCTCATCAAGAACCCTCCCCTGCTCATTCTGGACGAACCCTGCCAGGGCCTCGACGAGGAACAAACGGCGTGGTTCCGCTCGCTCATCGACGCCATCTGTAACGCTTTCGGAACGACGCTCATCTATGTAACCCATTACCGCGCGGAGCTGCCCACTTGTGTCGACAGGTTCCTGCTGCTCGCGAACGGCAAGATCGTTCAAACTACCGTTTAAGAACACCCGAAATGAGTGCGGCGACGGGCGCGGCGGCTTTCCGTATGTAGAATATTTTCCACGTTCCACCTCGCTCTCCGACCGCGTTCGGGTTCATGCAATTTTTTTGTGGCATAGTCCTTGCAAACCCAATTGCAGGCCTGCCCTGCTTCGCATAGAAACTCGCCCCGTGTGGAATAGATAGGACTGAACGTTAAACAATTAAAAAGCTGAGTTATGAACTTCACTTCACTCAAATTATCGGCTGTCGCGATCGCTGCCGCAGGTCTGTTTGCTTTTGCTCATCTTAAGGCCGGCTCGATCAGGGGTACGGTCAGCCCCGCAGAAGCCGGAGTGCGCGCCTGGGCCGAGTCGACAACGGATACTCTCAAAGCCGCGATCATGAACGGTTCATACGAGATTACAGATGCAAAACCCGGAGCCTACAAAATCATTATCGAAGCAAAACCTCCTTACCGCAATGCGGCCAAGGATGGGATCATGGTCAGCGATGGCCAGTCCACAGATGCCGGAGAAATAAAGCTGGAAAAATGAAGCTGTAGGATAAGTGGTCATGCTGAATTCCGGCTGTGTCCGGGATCTGGAGAGCCATCCTGTTTCACGGGGTGGCTTTCTTATTTATAAAATATTGATTGTCAATTGATTATAAAATCAACTTTGCAGTCCTGGCGCCGGAAACCAAAAGATAACGGTCCGGACGCCTAAAATTCGTACCTTTGACTTGTTGCTGCAGTTCTGAAATCCAGCTCAGCCTTCTGTCCGTTGCGGCCAGATCCACTTACTACCCCCATTAATTTCGTCCAAGTCCATTCGATTGTATTGTTTTATCTTAAAAAAAGGTGATGTATGTACTCGTACGCGCTGTTGGAAAAAGGATGCTATTACCTGATACAGGAAAAAGAGGAAGGACCTGTAGGATTGATCAAGGTGAACATGGAGACGGATCATTGTATGTATGTTTCTAAATACGCCGACACTACCCTGGCGGTCTGGAAGAAGAAATCAGACCCCATCTTCGATATATTGGAATTACTGGGAGACGACAAGGTGAAGACCTGGGAATCGATCTACAACGACAGCCAGGACACTTACAATTACGAAGAAGACGAAGAATAGCGCGCGGTCGCTTTCCTGGTCCACCGCCATCCATAATTAACTATACCTGCAACCGTGACGACAGATGAAAGCAGCAGACTGGTATAATAGAGCAGCGAGCTGTCCGTCTGGTTATATTCGGCTTTCGAGGTCCTTAAATAATACAACAGGTAGATGATCAGGTAGGTGCCATATGCAAAGAGAAAGGCCGCATAGACGAAGGCCATCGAGTGCTCGAAGTGGTCGTGCTCTATCTTCTTCAGGTACCGCAACAGGCCGATGACGGTGAACGTCAGGATCAGCGCCACCCCGGTGCCGATGACCACCGGCCAGGCGTATTGATATCCTTTGCCGCCGACCAGGAGCGTTTCGCCCGCGATAAAGCCCAGCAGTACGAACAACAGTTGTTTTCTCGCTTTGCCCGGGCTGGCCATGGCGAAGATCAGCAGCGCCAGGGGTATATCGACGAGATCGTAAAAATCGCTGAGACGAAGCAGGAATACCCGCAAACCTTCACTGCGGATTTGTTCTAACGCCGGCAGGTTCACCAGACCGTTCAGACACCAGTAAATACCGAGGGCCCACCAGCAGGCCAGTTGCCGGACCTTTTTAATGCCGAGTAATAGAAAAGGGATAAAACACGCCGCGATGGCTGCATGGGTAACGAAGGAGCACAGCAGGGAATAAAACCCGGTTTTCACAGGATAATCGTTTACATATAAATCGGAAAAAAGAGGACTTTATTATAGGTAAAAATACTCAGTTTTATACATAATTTACGGTAGTTTTCGCCCGCTGCACAGCGGCTGCCGGGAAGCCCTCATTCCCCGGTTTGACGTAAATTGGGCCCGGAATGATCGCTCAGCAAACCATACAACAGATACTCAGCCGGATCGATATCATCGAGATTGTCGGCGGTTTCGTCAAGCTCAAAAAGCGGGGCGCCAATTACCTGGGTCTCTGTCCCTTCCACAACGAAAAGACGCCCTCTTTCACCGTGTCCCCGGCGAAGGAGATCTATAAATGTTTTGGCTGCGGCCGCAGCGGCAATACCATCAGCTTCCTGATGGAACACGAGAAATATTCCTACACCGAGGCTTTGCGGTGGCTGGCGGCCAGGTACAATGTCGAAATCGAGGAAAAGGAACTGAGCCCTGAACAGCGGCAGCAACAGCAAGTGGCGGACAGCCTTTACATCATCAATGGATTCGCACAGAAGTTCTTTTCGGATTTCCTGTTTCAAACCGAGGAAGGACAGGACATCGGCCTCAGTTACCTGAAAGAACGCGGATTCAGCGAAACGACCATTCGCAAATTCCAGCTGGGTTATTGCGCCGATGAACGCGATACATTTGCCCGCGCGGCGCTGGCCGCACAGTACAACCCGGACAACCTCCGGAAAAGCGGGCTCGTGGTCCTGCGCGACGACAGGCTGGTCGACAATTATCGCGGCCGGATCATCTTCCCGGTTCATAACCAGACAGGGAAAGTGATTGGCTTCGGGGCCCGCATCATCCGTAACAACGACCGGGCGCCGAAATACATTAACACGCCGGAGAACGAGATCTATGTCAAAAGCAGGATCCTTTACGGGTCATGGTACGCCCGTCAGGCGATCGACAAGGCAGATGAGTGCTTGCTCGTGGAGGGCTATACCGATGTCATCTCGCTTCACCAGGCGGGGATTGAAAACGTGGTGGCCAGCGGCGGTACCAGTCTTACGATCGATCAGTTGCGGCTGATCAAAAAATACACACGCCACCTCACCATTCTCTATGACGGCGACAGCGCGGGCATCAAAGCGGCCTTGCGCGGTCTCGACATGGCGCTGGAAGAAAGTCTCGATGTCAAGCTGGTACTGATTCCCGACAAGGAAGATCCGGACAGTTATGTCCGGCGCCTGGGCGCGCAGGCATTCCGGGAGTTTATCGCCGCCAACAAGAAGGATTTTATCCTTTTCCAGCTGGAGGTAGCCTTGCGGGATGTGGGTGATGATACGAACAAAAAGGCGGCCGCCGTCAACCAGGTGGCCGAAACGATTTCCAGGATCAATAAGGCGGAAGATTTCACCAAACAGCAGGATTATATCCGTCAGTCGGCCGAACTGCTGCGCATCGAAGAGACCGGACTACACTCGCTGGTCAACAAATATACGCGGGAGAGGATCGCCAAACAGGAGAACCGTTTGAACGCTGCGGCGGCGCAGACGACGCCTTCCGAGGCTACCGACACGGCCGCGGTCCCCTCCGATGATGAATCCATTGGTCTGCTGTTCCGCCACGAACAGAACGAGCGGGGCATGATCCGCGGTCTGCTCGAATACGGACTCCGTCCCTGGGACGAAGAACATCTTGTCGCCGATTATATCCTTTCGGAAGCCGGGGAGCTGCTCGATCTCATCGACAACAAAAGGCTCCTGAAGATACTGGACGTCTACCGGAGCTGGTACGAACAGGGCCTGGAGCCCTCCACGCGGAATTTCCTGTATCACGAAGACCAGGAAATGAGCACACTTGCGGTCTCGATCATGGACCTGCACTACGAGATCAGCCCCAACTGGAAAGACCATTACGACGGCAAGATCTTCTCGCCGGACGAACTCTACAAGGAGGATGTATTGTCGACCATGCGCTATCTGCGTCTCCGCAAGATCAAGCGTCTCATCGAAGAGAATCAGCAGGACCTCGGAAAACCGCATACGGAAAACGAGTTGCTGACGCTGCTTCAGACACACCAGCATCTGAAAGAATTGGAACGGTCGCTATTGCGCGATCTGGGAACCGTGATCGTAAAATAAGATCATCACCCGTTGCGCCTGCAATAGGTGACGCTCGCCGTGCGCCACCAGGTAACGAAGCAGATCACCCAGCCGCAAGGGTGCCAGGTTGGGCGGGAAAAAGGGGACGCGGATGCGGCGCAGGTCTTTGGTAGCGGCATGACGCAGGATATCGTCCAATGCGTCGCAATGCCGCTGGAACGCGCCCAACACCTCCCAGGGATCGGTTACTCCCGGTGCGGCCTGCCACGCGGTGCGCGATCTCGACTTTAAGACCTGCCCGTCGGGCCCGGGCATGGTCCGCTTGTATAGCCGATCCCCGAACCAACCGCTGCGATAAATGTCCGAAGGACTGTCCGGCGCCAGAGCAATGCGCGGAAGGATCAGCCGGATGTACTGATCGAGACATAGGTTCAAATGCCCGTAAATTTCCTGGATACTCCATTTGCCGGGGCCGGGGGAGCTCCGCAGCTGATCATCCGTCAAACGCCCAAATGCCTGGGTATTCGCCCTCAGTAGCTCGGTTCTGTCCAATAGATCGGTTATGAGGGTAGTCCTGCTGAAAAGGGCCATGGGAATGGAGTAAGGTTAGCGATTGTCGTTGCCTCCTGCTAAGATACAGGAACCCCTTGTCGGAGGAGGGGTCCGGCTTTAATATACCCAGAAACCATTTGACCTGGTCTAGCGTTGGGTGGCGACGCGGCGGCCGCGGGTGGCCGTTTTCTTTGCCGAATGTACGGTAGTTCCGCCGGCGTCTTCCAGCACGGCATTGCGCAAAGGCATCCGGTAGCCGGCCGCGGTCCTTCTGAAGCGCACGGCCGTCCATACATGATCGAGGGCCACGTCCCGGACCATTTCATAGCCGGCGCCGGTGATGCAGCCCCAGCTGCGTTCCCGGTTAAGGGTAGTGGCGATCTTGGACCCCGGTTTCGGATAGGCGACCCAGAACTTGCCTTCCGGCCGGAGGGCAGGGAGCACCTCCTGCACGATCATGCCCAGCTGTTGCTCGTTGACGGCAAAAACAAGGGCAAAATCGATCTTCTTGCTCTTTAGCAGCGGAGTCAGGTTCTTGGCGAATGCCAGCTTGACGAATTGTTTCTCGATGGAGGAAGGTAGTCCCTGGATCAACAGGCTTCGCTCATCGTTCAATTGTAATTTCTCCAGTAAAGTTTGAGACATTTCTGGACCGGTTTAGTTTAATAGACAGACCGCATGACCAACCGGTATGCGGGATGGCAAAATTAGCGAAAATCTTTCTTGCACGGATCGGTGATATTAATCTTTGTCCCGGTCGGATACATGTCGCCGTTGACGCCGCCGGTCACGATATCGTAGGATGGGTACCTTATTCTCGCTGCCTCTGAGCAGACGGGAAATGTTTTTCTGATGGGTAAGGACCACTA
>DASZYU010000148.1:0-5390 GCA_035545215.1 Puia sp. | reverse complement strand
GAAGGGCTTCGATCCTTTGCAATACATGGAGAAGAAGGAGGCGCGGAAGGTGGACCGCTATACGCAGATCGCGCTTGCCGCGAGCGATGAAGCAGTTTCCGATGCGGGTTTAGATAAGGAAAAGCCCAACCCTGACCGTGTCGGCGTCGTGTTCGGCAGCGGTATCGGCGGGCTGATCACTTTCCAGGAAGAGGAGATCAATTTTGCAAAAGGCGACGGGACGCCGCGTTTCAATCCTTTCTTCATCCCGAAGATGATCCTCGATATTGCGGCCGGTCATATTTCGATGCGGCATGGGTTTCGCGGTCCGAATTTCGCGGTGACCAGCGCCTGCGCTTCTTCCACCAATGCCATCATGGAAGCCTTCAACCTCATCCGTCTCGGGAAGGCCGACGTGTTGATCAGCGGCGGCAGCGAGGCGGTGGTCAGCGAGGCGGGAGTAGGCGGGTTCAATGCTATGAAGGCCTTGAGCGAACGGAATGACGAGCCCGCAACGGCCAGTCGTCCTTATGACAAGGACAGGGACGGGTTCGTGATGGGCGAGGGCGCCGGGGTGTTGGTGCTCGAGGAGTTGGAGCATGCCAGGGCGCGCGGAGCGAAGATCTATTGCGAGATCCTGGGTTGCGGCGCTACGGCGGACGCGTATCATATGACGGCGCCACACCCCGAAGGGCTGGGGGCTAAGAATGTGATGATGGCGGCGCTGAACGATGCGGGACTGACGCCGGGTGACATCGATTATATCAATACGCACGGGACTTCGACCCCGCTGGGGGATGTCGCGGAGATCAAAGCGATCACGGATGTGTTCGGCGACCGGGCCCTGGCGTTGAATATCAGCAGCACCAAATCGATGACGGGCCATTGCCTGGGTGCGGCGGGCGTCATCGAGGCCATCGCGTGTGTGATGAGCGTCGTGCACGACCGGGTCCCGCCGACCATCAATCATTTCACGGACGACCCCGAGCTCGACCCCCGGCTCAACTTCACTTTCCAGAAATCCCAACAGCGGACCGTGCGGGCGGCGCTGAGCAATACATTTGGCTTTGGCGGTCACAATGCCTGCGTGATCGTTGGTAAATACAATGGATAGGCGATAGCCTGTGTCTTCCGACCGCCTGTCGGCGCCGCATGGCGCCGGACGCGAGCGGCCGGCGCAAACAAATTTTTTATTGGGTGAAAAAAATTGTAGCTTGTCGAGGTGGGAATTCTGGACCGTATTATAAAGGGCGATACCGCCGTCGTTTCGTTCAAAAGACAGTTGAGAAATGTGCTCGGATTTACGCCGGGTAAGGCCGTTCTGTACAGGACGGCATTAACGCACCGCTCGGTAAAGGACGGCGCGGACGAAAATAACGAACGGCTGGAGTACCTCGGCGACGCCATCCTCAGTGCCATCATCGCCGATTTCCTTTTCAAAAAGTATCCGTACAAGGAGGAAGGTTTCCTGACCGAAATGCGGAGCAAGATGGTGAACCGCAACCAGCTCAACGAGATCGCCATCAAGATGGGTCTCAAAAAGATCAGCAACTTCAACAAATTCGACAGCAGTCTGAAGATGAGCCAGATCTTCGGCAATACGCTGGAGGCGATCGTCGGGGCTATCTACCTGGATAAGGGTTTCGAGAAGACCCGGCAATGGGTCATGGAACGGGTGATCCAGCCGTACCTGTTCCTCGACGACCTGGAGATCCTGGAGATCAATCACAAGAATAAATTGTACGGCTGGGCCAATCGCAATGGTAAGAATCTCGAGTTCGAAACGCTCGACGAGCGTATCGAAGGCGGGCGCAGACTCTTCACCGTTGGAGCCGTCGTCGACGGAGAACTGATCTCCCAGGGGAAAGCCTACAATAAGAAAGACGCCAGCCAAATAGCCGCTCAGCTTGCGCTGGACAAGTTGGGCCTCAACAAGTTGGATACGGGCGAGGAAAACGCCTGATACCTTGGAATGCAATGGGGGCGCGGACTTACGCAAAATTTAATCGTCATTTCGCTTGCACTTTTCTAGTATTTTTTCTATGTTTACGCTCTCTCCGCGCAGTCCCCAATTTCCTTTCTTATAAACCACAACGCGATCGGGCCCGGATCTTTTTCCGGCCAAGTGTAAATCCACTATTCAGACCTTAAATCCTTTATTGTCTATGGTGAGCCACCAAGCGAACCGTAGGTTTCGCCGGGCAAAGGCCCATCGTCAGCGCATAAACGCCGAAGGGTTATTTTCCAGCAGGCCTGGGGTTCCGACAAGCGAACCACATTCAATTACTTAACCTTTTGTGATCATGAACAAGATTTACACTCTTACCCTGTCCGGCCTTATTTTATCAGCCGCACCTTCTTTTGCTCAAACCGGCGGCACTTATACCGCCGTTCTCCCCGGCAACTGGCATACTACGAGCGGACCCGGCATCTGGGCCGGCGCCGAGCCTCCCATGAACTGCGGTAACTGCATTATCAACCTCACCCCGGCCGGTGGCGGGACCATTACGCTTAATGCCCATATCGTTCTCAGCGCCGCATCGCAATTGACGGTAGGGGACGGCGTTAGTGCGACGACGGTCGATATCCCCAACTCCGGATCCACGGCCGATACGAGCCATGCCAACAGCGTCAGCATGGTCAGCGACAATACCAGCACCACGATCAAAGTCGCCTCCGGGTCGCTGTTGATCGTCGACCCGAATTCCGGCGGGAACGGGAACCTCGATGGCGTCTTCACGACGTTTTCTTCCCCGGGTAGCGAGACGTTTTCGAAAACGGTGGGTTATGCGCCCAACGTTCTCGTCGTCAACTCCAGCGGAACGAGCATCGTCACCAATCAAAGCCCTGATCAAACGCAGATATCCGGCGGCCAGACCTTGAATTCGGGCGGAACGCTGCCGATCATCCTGGCGGACTTCGGAGCACGGTTGAACGAAGGTGTGGTCGATCTCAACTGGACGACCGCGCTGGAGATGAATTCCGACCATTTCGCCATCGAGCGGAGCTCGAACGCAGGTGCGGGTTGGGAAGTTATCGGAACGGTACCTGCACATGGCAACTCTGCGGTTTCGTTGAATTATTCCTTTGCCGACAGCAAGCCTCTGCAGGGCACGGCGGAATACCGCCTCCAGATGGTGGACAGGGACGGCGTCTATAAATATTCGGAAGTAAAGAGCGTCCGCCTGGGCGTCGTGACTTCGGTGAGTGTTTATCCGAACCCCGCGCGCGATTTCGTAAACGTTACCCTTGGAAATGCATCAGGGTTTACACTTATTCGCCTGTACAACCAGGGCGGCCAGCTGTTGCAGGAAAAGAGCCTGAACAACCCGGGTGGAACGGTCGTTCCCCTGGCCGTGAGCGCTTATCCCGAGGGCAATTATATCGTGGTAGTAACCGGCGCCGACGGGTCAAGGTCCTCGAGCAAGGTGCTCATCGCGAAATAGCCGGATGACCGTTGTCGATCAAGTAATTATCCCCTCCTGATCAGGAGGGGATTTTTTTTCCCAGGTGTCCCAGGTTGGGTAAGTAAATCCCCCTATTTTCCCATTTTGGGGGGCTCAAACCGTGCCATCGGTGCAATTCTTGGTACCTTGGCACAGATGCACGAATGAACGGCCCCGGGCCGCGGCTGCGGGGCGAAGTAAAGCGAAATGCGGCCGGAAGGAAGCCAGAGACGAGGCGCCTGGATGGATCGGGAACGAGGCGCCGGGGAAGGAGGGGGAGAGAAGGACGGAGAGGAGGCGCCTGGAAGGATCGGGAGAGAAGGACGGAGAGGAGGCGCCTGGATGGATCGGGAACGAGGCGCCGGGGAAGGAGGGGAGACGAGGCGCGGGGAAGAAAAAAAATCGGCAAACGCAAGTTATTGGGCAACTTTTCGACCAACGCATCGCTGACGTATAATAATGGAGTGCATCCGTGAGTTAATAATAGGCTAGAATCCAAAATCCGACTATCCAATGGGAAACGCTAATTTCTCATTCCTCCGGGGGAACGGACTTCCGTTCGTCGGGGGCCAATTAAGAGCGAGAATATTAAAAGTGGGCCTTGCATTGTGCATAGGGTTGATAGCCCGGTTTACAGTCAACGCACAATGTTCAGGCACGCTCGCGACCCATACGTACGATACCACCCTCAGCAGCAGTGGATTTGGTATCTTTCCCATCAGCATCCCCAAATGGAGCCCTGATTCGGGCTTGCTCGTATCGGTGAAGCTCGCGGCGAAGGTAAGCTCACAATATGGCTACACGCTTCGCAATGCTGCGAGTGACCCCGCAACCTATGCGCTGACGCTGGGCCAATGGGATCAGATCAGCGGTGCCGCTTTATCGACGCCCTATAGCAATATCCTTTCGCAAAACGTAGACAGTTTTTCGCTGGCTCCGGGTCAATCGGTGAGCAACGGGCCTTTTACTTTTTTGAACGAACATGTTTCCAGCGATAGCATCACCGGGAACGTTGCGCCTTTCATGGGGACGGGTAATGTCGGCCTCAACTATATGTCCTTCACGTTTACGGACCTGAACAGCTACAACAACGCGACTTATTATTACAATGCCAATATCGCCAATACGATGCACTTCACGGTGTCCTACCTGTATTGCCAGGACATTACCGTGCTGGCGGTGAGTCTTACCGACTGGTCGGCTCAATTGGCAGCGCCGCAGACCGCGGAACTGAAATGGTCAGCCGTGAATGAAACGGACGGAAGGTCGTACGATCTGCAGCGGAGCGGTGACGGAAAGACGTTCATGACGGTACATTCGTTCCCCGCGCTGAAGGGACAGACTTCCGACTATGATTATACGGACAACCTGCCTGCGAGCACTACGGGCACCTGGTTCTACCGGTTGCAGATACACGACCAGAGCGGCGTATCGCTGTCCGCGGTGAAGGAACTGAACGTCGGTGTGACGCCCGATCGCATTACGGGGGTCGTTTCCCCGGTGCTGTATCCGAATCCTTCCGACACCTATGTCAACGTGAATACGGGCGGTGGCGTCGCGACCGACTGGGAAGCGGACGTAATGGCTTCCAATGGTACGGTCGTTCAGCGGAACAGTTTTCAACAGACCACTCTTTTGAATATCCCTTTCAATACGCGGCTCGCTTCGGGAGAATACTTTCTCCGTCTCACGGATCTGAAACGCGGCCAAACCTATACCAGGTCGTTTGTAGTCGTTCATGGTAATTAGGGCTGAGCGGCGGTGTGAACGGCGCCGCGCTTCGTGAAATTACCGGCTGGAAAAAAAACGCCGGGCTCAGGCTCACGCGGTGCAATGAAAAAACCGCCGGCCCGGGGCCTGCCTCCCGGGACGCGGCGGCGTCACTGTGAAACAACACAAAATTTTTGCGCGCGATTGGTGCAGGTGTCTAGCGACTGACGAGCGCGGCGATCCCGGCCCGGGGCA
>DASZYU010000147.1:0-13699 GCA_035545215.1 Puia sp. | reverse complement strand
TCTGAGGGTCGTGGGTTCGAGCCCCATTAGCCACCCCCAAATCCCGGCGACGAACAAGTCTTTGCCGGACGCAAGGCGCAGCCTCGCGAAAAGAATAGCGGAGAGACCGTCATTGGACGGTCTCTTCTTTATATCAACCCGTATGTTGCATCTTTCCCCGTGGCTCTATGCCATACCCTTTATCTCCGCTTTCATCCACTGGCTGACCATCTGGATGGCGCTGAAACTCCTGTTCCATCCGCGTCAGCCAAAAAAGGTCCTCGGCTTTACGCTCCACGGCGTTTTCCCGAAACGGCAGCAGCAGATCGCCGAAAGCCTGGGACGCATCGTCGGGCAGCAACTGCTCTCTTTCGCCGATATCGAACAGCTCATCACCCAGCCCGACAACGTCCGGCGCATCCTGCCGCTGGCCGAAGAACATATCGACCATTTCCTCCGCGTCAAACTGAAGGAGACCATGCCGATGATCTCGATGTTCATCGGCGAAAAGACCATCGGACAGCTGAAAACCGTCTTCATGAGCGAACTGGAACAACTGTTCCCGATCATCATGAAAAACTATGTGTCCAATCTCCGGCACGACCTCGATCTGGAACGGATCGTGGTCGAAAAGATCGCCGGATTTTCCGCCGACAGGCTCGAATCACTCCTCAACGAGTTCCTGACGAAGGAGTTCCGTTTCGTCGAGATCATTGGCGCCGCGCTCGGCTTCCTCATCGGCCTGCTGCAGATCGCGCTGACGATCTGGCTGAGATGAACCCGCCGGGTGTGCCAGGCTAAAGCCGAAAGCGACCGGTCCCGCATTCACCGACTATGTCCTTACGGATTAGCCCTTCCGTAGTGAAATTGTACCGTTTGTACAGATTGGCCCCATCTTGCTAAAAGTTTTATCTGAATTTTGCACCGAAATGAATAAACAACCGAATCATCAACGAATGAGAAAGATTGGGCTTTTGTTACTGATCATGGCAATGGCGACGACTGGATTTTCGCAGGGCCTGCCCATGGGCGGCGGAGGCGGCCGGAGAGGCGGCGCGGGGCAGGTCCCGTCCATCGGTCACTTCTATGGGAAAGTAGTGGATTCGAAAACGGGTAAAGGGATGGACGGGGCGTCCGTCCAATTGATCCTGACCAAATACGATGCGGTAAAACGCGGACAGAAGGACACGGTCATCGCCGGTATGATCACCGAGCACAAGGGCGATTTCAGTCTCGAGAACCTCCCGCTGTTCGGGAATTTTCGATTGAAGATCACCGCCATCGGCTACAAGGCATACGAGGAAAAGGTCGCCTTCGATCTGAAGGGACTTCGCGGCTTGGCGGGCGCCAGAGGAGGCGGAATGAACGGCGGTGGCGTCGGAGATAACGGCGATATGCAACAGAACATGTCCGGCGCGCAGCAGGCGATCAACGCCATCGATAAGGACCTCGGCAATATCAAGCTGAGCGAAGACGCGCAAACGCTCGAAACGGCGACCGTGACGGCCTCCAAACCGCTGATCACGATGGGCGTCGACCGCAAGATCTACAACGTCGAAAAGGATATCTCCGCCGCCGGCGGCTCGGCCACCGATGTCATGCGGAACGTTCCGTCCGTGCAGGTGGACATCGACGGCAACGTAACGCTTCGCAATTCGCCTCCCACCATCTTCGTTGACGGAAGACCGACGACGCTGACGCTCGACCAGATACCGGCCGATGCGATCCAGAGCGTCGAGATCATCACCAATCCCGGCGCGAAATACGATGCCTCCGGCGGTACCGCGGGCATCCTGAACATCGTCCTCAAGAAGAACCGCAAAGCCGGTTACAATGGGAACGTTCGCGCGGGCGTCGATCAGCGCGGCAAGCTCAATCTCGGCGGCGACATCAATGTCAAACAGGGGAAGGTGAACTTCTTTCTCGCAGGTAACTTCAACCAGCGGAGGTCCATCGGCACCGGCGATGAAACGCGCTACAGCTTTCTGCCTACGCCGGCGGATAGTCTCCGGGAACACGATTACAGCGTCAACGACGGCTTCTTCGCCTTCGGCCGCGGCGGGATCGACTATTTCATGGATAACCGCAACACCCTTTCCGTCGCCGGCAATATCGTCCATGGAACGTTCAATCCATCCTCGACCAGCGATATCTTCATCGACTATCCCGACTCTTTCTACAACGGATCGACGGCTTCTTCCTACACGCAAAGGCTCTCGACGACCAACGCGCAGTTCAACAACCACGGGGTCTCGCTGAGCTTTAAGCACAACTTCCCGCGCGCCGGCGAAGAATGGACGGCGGATGCGAACTACAGCCAGGGCGGCAACAACAATACCAACCTGGTCACTTCGAACACGCATGACGTCAACGGCGGACCGATCACCTCGGTCTATCAGCAGAAGCAGCTGGGCAACTCGAACAACAAATACTTTACGGCGCAGACCGACTACACCCTCCCGCTCGGCGAAAAATCGAAATTCGAAACCGGGGCGCGCGTCGCCATCCGGAATAACAACAGCATCAACGATATCGACACGCTCGGTTCGGACAATCAGTTCCATACCGCGGGTCTGCTTTCGTCGCAGTATACCTACCAGGACCGGGTATTCGCCGGTTACGCGACCTATGGCAATGTCATCGGCAACTTTACCTATATGCTCGGGTTGCGCGGCGAGAGCTCCGACTACAGGGGTACACAACACTATACCGCTTTCGATTCGGCCAGCGGTCATCAATCGTCCGCGGTCGGAGAGTTCAGCAGCACCTTTCCGATCAGTCTTTTCCCCAGCATCTTCCTGACACAGAAACTGGGAGGCGATCAGGACCTTTCGTTGAACTACACCCGCCGGATCGACCGGCCCAACTTTTTCCAGCTGTTCCCGTTCACCGACTACTCCGACTCGCTGAACCCCAGCCGGGGCAATCCGGCGCTGCTGCCGCAGTTCACCAATTCGTTCGAACTGGGTTACCAGAAGTCGTTCCCGGGCAACAACACGCTGCTTTTGTCAACCTATTACAAATCCTCCACCAACCTGATCACCCGTATTTCGGTCCCGGGCGAGAACCCGGTCTCCAAGCGCCCGGTCTATGTCAGCACCTTTATCAATGCGAAATCGAGTTTCGTGGGCGGTTTCGAGGTGATCAGCCGAAACACGATCACCAAATGGTGGGACGTCACCAGCAATATCAATGTCTTCACCTCGAAGATCAACACGATCGACACCGGTCTATTCGCCATACCTTCGATTGGCGAGATCTGGAGCTGGTATGGGAAGATCAACAACAGCTTTAAGATCTATTCCAAACCCAACAAGGCGCTTACCCTGCAGTTATCCGGTGATTATACTTCCAAAACCGTTCTGCCTCCCGGCGGCAGCGCCAGCAACGGCGGCGGCGGCATGGGTCGCGGGTTCGGCCCCAATGTCAGCGGCAATGCGAACGGCTATTCCAAACCGTCCGGAGGCGTGGACGGCGCGCTGCGGTTCGAATTCCTGAAAAACAAGGTAGCCTCGCTGACGCTGAGCGTGAGCGATATCTTCCGCACACGCGTCTATGATGTCTTTACGCAGACGAACTTCTACACGCAGGACATGCTCCGCAGAAGAGATCCGCAGTTCTTCCGCCTGCAATTCAACTGGCGTTTCGGGAAATTCGACATGGCGCTGTTCAAAAGGAAGAACATGAAAGGCGACATGGACAATATGCAGAACATGCAGGGCGGCGGCATGGGCCCCGGCGGAGGCGGAGGAGGACCGCAGAACTGAGCGGCTTCCTTTCTTTTGTTATCTTCGCGGCCATGCTCTCCTATCTCGCGCTCGGCGATTCTTATACTGTCGGGGAAGGCGTGCCGCTTTACGACAGCTTTCCTTACCAGACGGTTCAAGCGCTCCGGCGGCAGGGCCATGCTTTTATGGCGCCCGAGATCGTCGCGCGCACAGGCTGGACCACCGGCGAACTGCTGGCTGCGCTGGACCGCACCCGGTTGCTGCCGCGCTATGACTGGGTCTCCCTCCTCATCGGGGTCAACAATCAATACCGCGGGCTCGAGCCCGACCAATATGGCCGCCAGTTCGAAGACCTGGTGTTGCGGTCGCAACGTCTGACCGTCTCGCGCGTCGTCGTCCTGTCGATACCCGACTGGGGCGTCTCCCCTTTTGCGGCCCGCGGCGACAGGGACCCGCGGGAGATTTCGCGCGACATCGATGTCTTCAACGGCGTTGCGGAAGCTATTTCGCGCCGCCACCGGCTGCCTTTTCTCGATCTCACCTCTCATAGCCGGACGGCGCGGGGCTTCGTCGCCGACGGTCTTCATCCGGCTGCCGAAACCTACCGGTACTGGGCGCAGCAATTGTCGAAACACATCCTGAGCGATCCCGGATAACCGGATCCCATCCCACCCTGCCCGGGCGTCCATCAGCAAGTGCTGTTCTGGAATCGGCATCGCCGGTCCCGCCTGTGACAACCCGCGTCAATAAATGCTGTTCAAACCGTCGGTATTCAGGAAGACGACATCGGGCTGGTGCACGTAACTGCTGTTGTAGCGGAACTGGATGCCGGTGTTGATCAGGATCTTGAAAGAATTGTTGTACTCGGCCTTTCTCGGGAAATAGACCATCCTGAATTCGATCGTATTGAAGATCAGGTTCTCGTTTCGGGTGCGGATTCCGGCGCCGACGCCATCGTAAAGATCCGATTTTACGAGCGATCCGTTCTGGGGCGTTAAAAAGGAAAGGTCCCCGAAAGCGAACGGCGCGAATTTGAAACCCAGGATCTTCCCGTTGAGAAAAAAAGTGGTCTCCGAATGCATCGTAACGCGTTGCACCCCGCTCGTAGAGTCATTGGTAAAGTAGCGCAGACCGAATACGTTGTTGATCGTCAGGTAATCCAACCCCACCCTGTTGATCAGGCGGGTAAAGCTGAAGTTCAGGTATTGCCTGATCTTCAACCGGTCGAACACGTACAGGGGGCTGTAGTAGCTGGCTCCGAGCAGAAAGCTCGCGTCCTGCGGTTTGCCCTGTCCAAGGAAAAGCCCCGAACGGAAAAAAAACTGCGCGAAGGCTCCCCTGTTCGAGACGGTGTATCCATTCGCGTCGATGCCGGTGTACAGACGGTTGACCTGCAACTGGCGATACCATCCCCCCGTGAATGCGATATTGTAGCCTTTTGGAATATCCTCGGTCGTCCCAAAACCATAGATATAATTCGTCTTGTAAAACTCCTGGCGGAAAAAGGTGAACGAGCTCAGCGCCGCCTCGCGGCTATTGAAACGGAAATTGAAAGAGTTCCCCACCTGTTTGGGGACGCTGTCGAAATCGTTCCGGAAATAACGCAAGGCCACGAACCGCCGGTCCAGCACAGCCGTATTGCTCACAAAATGGTTGGACCCGATGTTCCAGCCAAGCCATCCGTCCCGCGTATGATAATGATATTTATAAAAAAGACTGTCAGGCTGTTTGTAGACATTATAGTTCTGGAAGTCGCCGACCCGCAGTCCGCCCGCCAGATGCGCGTAAGGTGCGTACAGCGGCCGGTCGATCTGCACGAACCAGGCCGTTTCATCCGGCGTACCACTGTAGATGTTCGAATTGATCTGCGTGTAGGCAGCGGTGACGTTGGTGAACGAGTGGCCGACATAGGTCTTGCTGTACAGCAATTGCCCGCCGAAATTCGGATTCCTCGCCTGCTCGAGGTTCATACCTCCCTGGATCCGCTGACCCATACCCAGAAAATTAGCCTCGCTGGCATCCGCCCGTAGGCTGAACGGAGGATAACCCAGGGCCCCGATGGCGCCCGAAATACTGAAAAGGTCTTTTACGACGACAACGATATCCACCGAGTCGGGGCTTTCCGGCAACCGGTTGACGAGGATACGGGCGTCCTGGATATAGTTCAGGTTACGGATCAACCGTTCGTTGTCCGCAAGCATGTACGCGTTGACGGGCATATTCTCCCTGATGAACAACGCGTCGCGGATCACCCAATCGCGGGTCTTGCGGTGCAGACTGTTGAGCAGCTGGGTGCCGAAGTACTCCAGCCTCCGGGACGTATCGGGAAACGTCTGTTCGAAGCCATACCCGCGGATATAGATATGCCGGATGACCTTTCCCTCGTACGGCCTGAAAGGACTTTCGCTCTTCGTGTTAAGCGGCTCAAGCGAGTTAATGTCGATCACGGAGTCGGGCTTTCCTTTGGTGATCGTGTTCCGGAAGAACTGGAAAATGTTGTTCTTCCACCAGTGGCGGGTCGTATCATGGGCCTGTGCAGGGAGTTTTGTCGTGTCCGCCGCCTGTCCTGTCGCAGGCCTCCCCTGCCCGAAGGAAAAATGACAGAAACAACCGCAACCGATCACCAGCACCAAACGTATCATGAACAACTTCCTCAAGGAGAAAAGGGGTCGAATTTGAATATGAGCAATAAGATCAACGCCGTAATATAAGCATAATAAATCGTCGCCCGCGAGGCACTCTTTTTGAATAGTTCGTTGTACAATAATATCTGATGAATACTAAAAGCCTGGCGACCTGGCCGTCGCAAACGACCATGACTGCTTTCTCTTCAACTTCCCGCAAACACAGGTCTGGCGTGGTCAAACTGCTGGAACCGCCTACGCCGCCCAATGAGGAGACCATCCGGCGCCTGAACGATCTGGCGCGACAGTTCCCATTTTGCAGATTGCATACGGTTAAAAAATACGAACTGCTGTAATATTTCGGGGAAAAATTTCCTCTCCACAGCGGGTGAAATTTTCCACATTTGTTGATAACCGCTCAAGGGGCGGCCCTGATCTTCTCGATGAACTCATTCAGACGGGAGAGCCGGAAAACTTCCTTGTATTCCTGCGGAGCATCGAAATTCATGAACAGGATGCTGCCGTCGGCGCCCATCGTCAGGAGATAGCAGTCTTGCCGGTAGATATCGTAGACGACCTGATCTCCGTAATCCTTTTCCTTTATTACGTATTCCTCGGGTCCATCGCCTCCATGCAAGCGGACGGGTTCGGTCTTTAGATTTTCCATATACGCCTTTTACCGGGTATCCTAAAAAGGCAGGCCATTCCCGCGATCGCCCCTTGCGCACCCCAGGCGCCGCGTCTTCTGGCACAATTCTGTCATGCTATTCCACAGACCGGCATCCTAAAATAAAAGCATTATGAAACAAGATACGCAGTCTGTTCGTCCATCCAGCCTGGGCGATCTCTTCCTCAACGAATTACGGGAGTTATATGGCGCGGAAAAGCACCGGTTGGCCGTATTGCCGATGCTCCGGACGGCCGCTTCGTCGCTCAAATTGCGCAATGTGCTGGCCAGCCACCTCGACGATACTCGGGAACATATTCATCGCCTCGACCAGGTATTTGCAAAATTGAGGAGGGTCGCCGAGGCGCTTCCCCCGGAGGCCATCTTTGGTATCGCCCGCGAGGCCGAACAGGTGATCGCCTCCACACAACCCGGCACCGCTACCCGGGATGCCGGCCTGATCGCCGCTGCCCAAAAACTCGATCATTACGAAATCAGTGCCTATGGCAGCCTGGCGACCTATGCCCGGACAATGGAATATGACCATATCGAGGACTTGCTGGAACTGACACTCTATGAAGAAAAGGAGGCGGACGAGCTCCTGACAGCGCTTGCCGAAAACTATATCAACGCTGAAGCCAGCCGGGAATGATGCCTCAGATCACGTCGTCCTCGCGGAAATCGTATCGTTCTTTTATCCTTCGGGCCACCTCTTCCAGCGGAACGCCCGGCGGGGGCTTGTCCTCGCCTTTTTCCCACCGGTCGAGCTCTTCCCTCGCGTGTTTCTTTTGAAGTCCCGAAAGCCGGTCGAGCAACTCGGCGGACATTTCCTTTTTTACTCGATATATCTCTTCTTTCTTTCTGCTTCTTAATTCTTTATCACGCCGCATCTCATCTTCGGCCGCCGCCATCTGCCGGAGCTCGAAAGAGGCCAGCGCCAGGTCGTAGGGACCGGTGTGCATAATCAGCTTGGACAGGACCGGCCCTGTTTCGATCAGGATGATCAGCAAAGAGATCAGCAGATCTGCCCAGAATACACTGCTTTCGCGGGCCGACAGATCGGACAATGCCTTGTTCCTTTCCAGGAAACCGACGTCCCCCGTTACCTGGTCCTCGTATTGCCGGTTGCGTGTCTCGCGCCCCGCGTTGGCGGCGGCGATCAGGCTATCCTGGTAATGGATCTGGTCTTGCAGACGCAGCAGCTCGGGCGTGAACACGGCCGTCGCGTTCTCATAGGCCTGTTGTTTCATCCTGGTGAGTTTGTCGATTCCGCGGCGCTGGGATCCTCCTGTACCATCCGCCTCTTCGATATAGGCTTGCTGCAGCCGGTGGAGCGTATCTTCGATAGCGGTCTTTCGGGCCGTCAGCCGTGCGCGTTCCGTCTGAGCCGCCCACAAGGCAGGTCGTTCTTCGGCCGCCAGCAGGCTGTCGTTCAACAGCATTTTCTGGTGGCGGTTGGCCGTGATCTGTACGTCGATCTCTTTTTCGAAGATCTTCAGTTCCAGCGGCCGGGCGATCGTGAAACCGATGAGCAGCGCAAGCGCCAGCCGGGGCGCGGCGATCCATACCTGTTTGCGCCGCGAGACACCATACTTTCGCATCGTGGAGACGAGAAAGCGGTCGAAGTTGAAAATGATCGCGCCCCAGACGACCGCAAACAGGACGGCCCAGACAGGATCGTTGAACACGCTGTAGATGGCGTATCCCGCCGCAAGCGCCGCCAATACGAACGTCGCCAGCAGGACGCCGCCGAGACCCGCATATTTCGATTGTTCCGAAGGACAGTCCTTCAGGAGGTCCTGGTGCGCACCGGCGCACCACCACAAGAAATGTCTTTGGGTGGGCTTTTTCGCGCGTTCGCCGACCCCGGAGAAGGCATCATAGGTATAGCCGCTCTCCAGCCGGCCGTTCACCGTTTTTTCCGTCGTTGCCATAAGCTGAATTAATAGGTGTCGCGCCGGGCCATAGCGTCCGGCGCGCGAATAGCTTCCCCGCCGCAGCCAGGGTTTCGTGTGTAGAAGTGGGAACAGGCAAAGAACGGCAAAAACCGGGACAAATTGCAAAGGGAATGCTAAAATGGAAATGGTTCATTCTATTCGACGGTCGCCGGCTCAGCGTCTAACGGTGCGGCGCGGCGCCGCCACGCGGATCCCTTCGGCGGCCAGCGATCGCCGTATCAGCCCCGCGAACTCCACCGCGTGCGGGCCATCGCCGTGCAGACAAATGGTCTCCGCTGCGATACCGACCGGCCCAAACAAGGTCTGTACGTTTCCTTGCTTGACCATCCGCAGCACCTGGGCTACCGCCTGCGCCGGATCTTCGATCAGGGCATCCGGCTCGGACCGGGGGGTGAGACTGCCATCGGGCCGGTAGGTTCTGTCGGCAAAGACCTCGCTGACAAACCGGAGACCCGCGGTTTCCGCCGCACGCCGCATTTTGCTTCCGCTGAGTCCGTAGAACGACAAAGAGGGATCGAATTTCGCCACCGTTCGCGCGATCACCCCCGCGACGTCCATATCGCGTGCAGCCCGGTTGTACAACGCTCCATGCGGTTTGACGTGCCGTATCCTTGTTCCCAGTACCGCACAAACGGCTTGCAGGCTTGCCAGCTGCCGGAGCAATACCGCCTCCAACTCCTCCACCGCAAGCGTCTTCCCCAGCAGATCGACCCGGCCGAAATTAGGCCGGTCGGGGTAGGAAGGATGTGCCCCGATCGCCACTCCGTGCTCCAGGGCAAGCTCTGCCGTACGATGCATGGTCTCCCGGTCCCCCGCATGTCCGCCGCAGGCGATATTCGCAGAACTGATAAAAGGAAAAACAGCGGCGTCGGTGTCCATGCCTTCGCCCATGTCGCAGTTGAGATCGACGGCCGGCAGCTCGAATGCTTTTGAACCGCGATCGCTTGCCGGTCCTTCGCCGGTCGACCCTGCGCGTTCGTCCGACCCGTTCAGCATACCATCTCGTTTAGATGATCCATGCAATTCCTTTGCAGGATGTGCAGCTCTTTTTGACGACAGATCAGCATGTGTTCAGCGGCCTCCATGTCCATCAGCTTGAACTGTATCGCGTCCGAAGGCCTCAATTGGGCCAGTTTGGGCAAGTGGGCGGAGACGACATGCGCGATACGCGGATAACCGCCCGTGGTCTGGTGGTCGGCCATCAGCACGATCAGTTGTCCGCTGGGCAGCAGTTGTACGGTGCCAAAGCTCACGGCCGACGAGACCAGCTCCACCGGCGTCTCGGTCTCCAGTGCCACGCCGCTGAGTTGGTAGCCCATCCGGTCGGAAGATGGATGGATGATGAAGTTATTTTCGAGGAAGGCCTGTCTCGAAGATTCGGAAAGCGTCCGCCATTCGTTCCCGGGCAGGAATCCGATCTCGTGCGGAAATTGATAGATCTTTTCGGTGTTCACGCGCCAGGGCAGCACTTCGAAATTGCTTTCGTCCTTCAGCAGGCCGGCAAAATAGATATGACTTTCATTGAAAGGCAGCTCGTCCCCTTTCTTCAATGGCAGACCGCACCAGCCACCCGCGCCCGCCCTTAGACTCGTGCTGTAACTGTTCAGCCATTTCTTCAGACAATATCCGCCGTGTACACTCAGATAGCATCTGCCCCCCTGAACGAGCGAAGGGAAATGCAGCACGGTATTCTTTCTCACCACCACGGGCTGCCAGCGCGGGATGAGCTCGTCGTTGACCGTCGGAGAAAAATCGGCGCCCGTTATAGCGATCAGCGTATTCTGTTCGAAAAGGATCTGCGGACCGGGAAAATGAATTTCGATGACTGCCTCATGACTGTCGTTGCCCACCAGCAGGTTGGCCACCTGCGCCGCATAGCTGTCCATCGCCCCTCCGGGACTGACGCCCCAGTTACCGAATCCCTGTCTGCCCATGTCCTGGATCGTATCGAGCAAACCGGGCTTAATAATGGAGAAAGCCATAAGCATTACTATTTGATCGTAAGAGAAGGGCTGAACAACAGTTCAAATAGGCTACCGGTCGGGTGTTTTTTTCGGAGGTTCCGAAGCTACTAAATTTAATGCATCAAAGCCATCATTGATTATGAAAAGGGCTTACTATTTCGGACGCCCTGATCCTGGCGAACTCTTCGGCGGAAACCGGATAGAATTGCACGTAGTCGCCTGTTTGAAAGCGGACCGGAGGATCCATCGCGGGGTCGAACTGTTTGACCGGTGTGCGCCCGATGATGTGCCAGCCGCCCGGGCTATTCAACGGATAAATGCCGGTCTGTAGTCCCGCAATTCCCACGCCGCCGGCAATCACGTTCACGGGCTGTTTTTTCCGGGGCAACTGCAGCCGGCGGTCCAGCCTTCCCATGTAGGAAAAGCCGGGCAGAAAACCGATCATGTATACCCGGTAGACGCCCGCGGAATGGATCGCGACCACTTCTTCGCCCGAGAGCGATGTTCGTTGGGATACCCAATCCATATCCGGTGCGTAGGCGGTCTCGTAACAAACGGGCAAACGGATCAATCGCCCGTCCGTGCGCAATGCAAACCCGCCGGTCCCGTCGACCGCCTGCCAGGCCTGTCCGAGCCAGCGATGCACGAACGAAGAGACGGTCCCCTGTGCCGCCGCGCCCTCTCTTTGGACGAGCGCCGGGTCGTACAATACCGACACCGAGCTATAAGCCACGATGATGTCGAGGATGCCGGGGAAGCGATTGGCCTGTAACCAGTCGTGCAGGGCCACTGCCCTGATATTGTATTGTTCGTCAATACCATTGCCATCGCCGATGTCCATGGTGACGGCAGCGTCGCCCAACGGGAATATGGTGTAGGATGGCGAACCCGCCACAGTATAAGATTTGCAGGTCAAATTAATGCATTTTGAACAACGGGTCGCGGTCCGGTGTTCATAATCTTATAACTTCCGATCCGCTCCAATATTTAATACATTGATAACCATTGCGAGAAAAACAGGCCTTTTCCCGCTTTGCCGGTCGGGCAGAGGCCACTTATTTTTTAATTTCAACGTTATACACTAAACTTGCAGGCTTGACGGGTGGCCTGGAATCACAAATCCGGCTTTGATTTAAACCCTTTATACTATAAAATGGCTAAGAACTTATTAATTGTGGAGTCTCCGGCAAAGGCCAAGACCATTGAGAAGATACTGGGCGATGATTTTGAGGTGAAAAGCTGTTATGGGCATATCCGCGATCTCGAGAAGGATGATATGGGGATCGATATCAAAAATAACTACCGGCCCCGCTATATCGTTCCGGAAGATAAAGAGAAGGTTGTCAAAGAGTTAAAATCTATCGCCAAGAAATCCGGTGAAGTCTGGCTGGCGACCGACGAGGACCGCGAGGGGGAAGCCATCTCCTGGCACCTCTGCGAGGTGTTGGGGCTCGACCCGGGCACGACGAAACGCATCGTTTTTCACGAGATCACCAAACCAGCCATCCAGTCCGCCGTCAAACGTCCCAGGACGGTCGATATGAACCTCGTCAATGCGCAACAGGCGCGGCGCGTGCTCGACAGGATCGTGGGTTTCGAGCTCAGCCCCGTGCTCTGGAGGAAGATGAGCATGAAGAACAACCTCAGTGCCGGACGCGTGCAAAGCGTGGCCGTCCGCATCATCGCGGAACGCGAACGCGAGATCAATGCCTTCGTCCCAATCAGCTCCTTTAAAATAGAAGGACTTTTCACGGCAAAAGATATCAGCGGCAAGTCCGTTACTTTCACGGCGGAAGGCAAAAGGCAATCCTCCGCGGAAAATGCCGAACATTTCCTCCAA
The DNA here is from genome assembly GCA_035545215.1 of Puia sp. Taxonomy (GTDB): domain Bacteria; phylum Bacteroidota; class Bacteroidia; order Chitinophagales; family Chitinophagaceae; genus Puia. The sequence continues at coordinate 939 of DASZYU010000147.1, read as the reverse complement.
ACCTGTATCGGCGCAGACTATACGGTTGCGGACATCCAGGTCAAACCGGGCAAGAAGACGCCGGCCGCCCCCTTCACCACCTCCACGCTTCAACAGGAGGCCAGCCGGAAATTGGGCTACTCGGTCATCCGCACCATGCTGCTCGCGCAGAAATTGTACGAAAGCGGAAAGATCACTTATATGCGTACGGATAGCGTCAACCTGAGCGACCTGGCCATGGACGCCGCCGCAGCTCAGATCCGGAGTCAATATGGAGAAAAGTATGTGCAGTCCAGGCGTTTTAAGAATAAGAACGAATCCGCGCAGGAGGCGCACGAAGCGATCCGTCCGACGTATATGGATGCGCTGACGGTGGAAGATGCAGATTGCCGGCGCCTCTACGAGCTCATCTGGAAACGGACGATGGCCAGCCAGATGGCGGACGCCGAATTGGAAAAGACAACAGCCAGGATCCGGATATCGAGCAACAACGAAGAGCTCACCGCCACCGGCGAAGTGTTGAAATTCGACGGTTTCCTCAAAGTATACATGGAAGACCGGGATGACGACGACGGCGCCGAAGACGACGGACGCGAGAACATGCTTCCTCCCCTGACGGTCGGTCAGCGCCTCCCGCTGAAGGAAATGCGCGCCGTCGAGCGTTTCTCCCGGCCGCAGCCGCGCTATACCGAGGCCTCGCTCGTCAAAAAGCTGGAGGAACTGGGCATCGGCCGGCCATCCACCTATGCTCCGACCATTTCCACCATTCTGAAAAGAGGGTACGTCGAGAAAAGGGATAAGGAGGGGATCAAAAGGGATTTTCGTATCCTCGTATTGAAGAACGACCAGATCGGCAAGCTCGTCGAGCAGGAGAATACAGGCGCCGAGAAGTCCAAATTATTCCCCACTGATCTTGGACTGGTGGTGACGGACTTCCTCAAGCAATACTTCGACGACATC
>DASZYU010000146.1:0-22171 GCA_035545215.1 Puia sp. | reverse complement strand
GCCTTCCACGCCATTGGGGAATATCTTTTTAAAATTTTTGTGGCCGACGATCTTTTTCCATTCGTCGAAGCCATAGTCTATCTCCTGTCGGACTTTGGCAAGGTGCGGTGGCATCGGCATCCACAGACCGCCGCCCACCATACTTTGTCCGCCGGGCTCGCAATGAAAATAATAACCTGCCGTAGGGACTTTTTTGCCGCCCCTGTTAAAGCTGGCGCCCATGTTTGTTTTATAGGGTGTCTTGTCTTTGGAGAATCTAACGTCGCGGTAGATACGGAAAATGCAGTCTTTCGGCTGGAGAGTGGCAATACCGGGATCAATTTTTCCCAACCCTTCGATCACATTTTGCACAAATTGCTCTACATCGTCTTTGGCGTTCTGATAAGCAGTTTTGTTTTTTTCGAACCAGGGCTTGTTGTTATTCTTCTTAAGATCTTTTAAAAATCTGATCGTTGAGGGCTGTAGCATATATTTTCCTGTCTGGTGTTTCCAACTTTCGGGTGACCGGGATTGTTGGATACTATCTGATCCTGCCCCAGTTCTCTCCACTCTTGATACGGTACATGGTCATTTCGCTGACGTTGTATTTCTCCGCCAGTTTTTTGATGGTGAGCTGACGGTTCTTGCTGCTCAATGTTTTCTTGATCGTCTTCACCTGATTAGCTGTCAGCTTCAGACCCACGGTGCGATTAGCCTGCACTTTTTTGTAAGCGATCTTGGCGGGACTCTTTTGCTGATGATCGATCATCTCTTCGAGTGTAGCCCATTTCAGGTTCCTTGCCGCATTGTCCAGCTTGTTGTGATTCACATGGATCACATACTTATGTTTGGGAGAACCTTTCGCCAGGAAGAGGCGCGCGATCTCGCGATGGATATACAGCGTACCGTTATTTCCGGGACGGTGAAGGTTCAGTGTTTTGTAGCCTGTAGTGAGGCTACCGTTGAGCAGCTTGCCATCCTCGATCACATCCTCCGAGTAGCTGGCAACGCGACCCATGGAGGACAGTGCATATTTTTTTCGGAGTTGTTTCCAGCCGGGAAACTGCAGAGGTTTCCACTGTTCGCCGGAGAGTTTTCTAATCATGCCTACAATTTTCTTAAAGTTACGAAAAAGAATTTCGATTTACCGCTGACGTAAGAAAATAATCTTATATGTTCGGCGCGGTCCCTCGGTCGTCTACTGCATCGCCAGCAGCTTGATGAATTCGTCCTCCGTGAGTATCTGAATCGAAGCTATTTTTTTCGCCTTCTCGAGCTTGCTGCCGGCATCTTCGCCGACAACGAGGAAGTTCAGTTTGCTGCTGACACCGCTGAGTATCTTGCCACCGCCCGCCTCCACCGCTTCCTCCGCTTCCGACCTTTTCAGCCGGCTGAGCGTGCCGGTGAACAAGAACGTTTGCCCATTCAGGTTGCCACCCGGTTTTGCGGCGGACTTCAGACTTTTCAGATTGAGCCCGAGTACTTCCAATTCCTTTAACAAATGTTTGTTGTCCGAATTGTGAAAAAAGGCGAAGACGCTGGAGGCGACCTTCGGTCCCACATCTTCCAGATTTTGAAGGTCTTCCAGCGAATACCCGAAAAAATCGGACAGGTGATCGACGGCGGCGGCCAATGTCTTGGCTGTCGTTTCCCCAACATAGCGGATACCCAGTCCGAAGATCAGACGGTACAGGGGTTGTTGTTTGGAAGCATCGATGGCCGACCGCAAATTGGCTACGCTCTTCTCTCCGAAACCTTCCAACTCCCTGATCTTATCGTACGGCAGCCGGTAGATGCCCGGTACGGCGGTGAGAAAGCCGAGGTCGTAGAACTTCCGGATATTGGCTTCCCCCAAACTGCGGATGTCCATCGCATCTTTACTGGCGAAGTGGATGATCCGTTCGACCACCTGCGCCGGGCAATTGATGTTGACGCAACGCAGGACGGCCTCGCCCTCCGGTTTTACGAGCGGGTCGCCGCATACCGGGCAGTGCGTGGGGAACGCGATGGGGGTTTCGCGGCCGGTGCGTACATCCGTCAGCGATTTAACGATATAAGGGATCACGTCTCCCGCCCGTTCTACGAGCACCTGGTCCCCGATGCGCAAATCTTTTTCCCGGACCACATCCTCGTTAAAAAGCGAGATCGATCCGATCGTGACACCGCCCAGGGGAACAGGGTCGATTTTGGCTACGGGCGTAATGCTGCCCGTTCGTCCTACCTGGAATTCGACCTTCCGCAGGATGCTCGTTGCTTGCCGGGCCGTGAACTTGAAGGCGATGGCCCACCGGGGATGATGGGTCGTCATGCCCATCCGATCCTGCAAAGCGATCTGGTTGACTTTGATAACCATGCCGTCGATCTCATATGGCAGTTCGTCGCGGTGTTGTTCAAATTCCCGGCAGTAATCGATCACCGCCCTGATGCCCCTGACAATCCGTTTTTCCTTCTGGGGGCTGCGGAATCCGAGGTCCCAAAGCATCTGCAGGCTGCCGCTATGCGTACTTAAGGCGGGATGAATTTGCACAGCTCCGGCCTTGCCCTTTTCGACCCTGCCCGCCGATGGTGCGGCCGCTGCTTTCGCAACCGGCTTTGGCCTGCGCTCCCCTTCCGGGGCATCGATATGTCCGTCGGTAACGTGCCAACCCTCGATCGTCGTAAAATAGCTGACGTGATACAGAAAGGCTTCCAGGTTACGCCTGCTCACCTCGCGCGGATCTTTTATCCGTAACGAGCCGGCGGCGGCGTTGCGCGGGTTGGCGAGGGGAGCGAGGCCCTGTGCGATCAGCCCGTCGTTGTATTTTGAAAAACTCTTCTTGTTCATGAGCACCTCACCGCGGATCTCTATCAATTGAATGCCGTAACGCGAAAACGCCGCCGATAACGGCACCGACCGGATCTGGCGGATATTGGTCGTGATCTCGTCGCCCGTTACGCCATCGCCGCGGGTAACGCCCCTCAACAGCCGGTCATTCTCATAGACCAGAGAAATGCTGGCGCCGTCGAATTTCGGTTCGATACAATATTCGAGCTCTTCCAGGCCCGTCAGTTCCCTGGCTTTTCTGTCCCAGTCCCCGAGGTCATCCTCGTTGTACGAGTTCTCCAGTGACAACATCGGGACCAGGTGGCCCATCTTGGGGAATTCGTCCGTCAGGCCGCTCGCCACCCGCTGGGTCGGAGAGTCGGGAGTCACGAGGTCCGGGTGCGCTGCCTCTAGCTTCTCCAGGGCTTTGTATAACAGGTCGTATTCGAAATCCGAGATCAGGGGGTCGCTGAGCACGGCGTACCGGTATTCATGAAAGCGCAGCACGTCCCGCAGGTCATCCAATCGTCCGGCCGGCAGAGGGTGCTTTTTCAGTTCGGACAGCAGGTCGATCGACAGCTTTTGCAGGTTTTGCGTTTGTTCGTTATTGAACATAGCTCAATTTTATGGCATAAAGTTAAGTAAAGAGTATTCGAATTGCCTACCTTAGTAGTTGAATGAACCGTGTAACACTCCATAACGAACCTGCTGCCGACACACCCGTCATCGGGCAAAAGAACATCAAAACGATCCTCAAACAGCTGGAAAGTGACGGGATCATCGGCATCTCCGTCGATTGCGTCATTTTCGGATTCGACGACAACGAGCTGAAAGTGCTCCTGATCAAATCCGATCTGGAAAAATTCGATAACAAATGGTCGCTGTTGGGCGATCTTGTCAACAACCACGAGGACCTCGACGAAGCCGCCTACCGGATCCTTCGCGAACGGACAGGGATGGACGACGTTTACCTCGAACAGGTGAAGGCTTTCGGAGAAGTAGGACGTCACCCCGCCGCGCGCGTCGTTACGATCGCCTATTGTTCGCTGATCAACATCGAACACCACCAGCTGAAAATACTGGACAACGAACTGCACTGGCATCGCGTCACGACGCTTTCCGAGATGGCCTTCGATCACCGCAAGATCCTCGACGTCTGCTACGAATGGCTTCAAAAAAGGATACAGGAGCATCCCCTCGGGTTTAGCCTGCTTCCGAAAAAGTTTTCGCTCCGGGAACTTCAAAATCTTTATGAAGCCATACTCGACGTCAAACTCGATCGCCGAAACTTTCGTAAGAAGTTCTTTTCCATGGAATTGCTGGAGGACACGGGCGAACTCGAAACGGACGTGCCGCACCGACCCGGCAAACTTTATAAGTTCAACTACGATAAATACAAGAAAAAAGAGCGCAAAAAGTGGTTCGGGATCGATTTCTAAAAAAAATCAGTAAAGAATTAGCAAAACGATCGGGAATTCTTCTATATTGTGTACGAAATACACATAACTAGTGTGTATAAAATACACACAAAACAATTGCATATGAGAAAGAAACGATTGCTTGTGAAAGCAGGGGTGCTGTGTATGCTGGTGCTCCTGGCCTTCCCCGCATTTTCGCAACAAAGACTTATTTCCGGTAAGGTTTCGGATTCGACGGGCGCGCCGATATCCGGTGTAACAATAACACCACAGGGCGCCGCCGGCGGTACCACCACCGGCTCCGACGGTACATTTCATCTTTCAGTAAGTTCCGGCACAAGATTCCTGATCATATCCTCGGTAGGATATGCGACGCAGCGGGTACCGGTTTCCGGTGCGACCATCCAGGTTACGCTGGCTTCTGCCTCTTCCCTGCAGACGGAGGTCGTCGTCATAGGTTATGGTACGCAGCAGAAGCGGGACCTGACCGGCGCCATTTCGGTCGTCGGCACCAAAGATTTTCAAAAAGGCGCCATCACCACTCCCGATCAGCTGATAGCCGGTAAAATGGCAGGCGTACAGGTAACCAGCAACAGCGGTGCGCCGGGCGCATCCAGCACCATTCGCATCCGCGGTATCTCCTCGCTGAATTCCAACAACGCCCCGTTGATCGTTATCGATGGCGTGGAGATGCCTTCGTCGGTAAATTCCAACGGGACATCCGATGACAGGTCGACGGTGGCAGGTATAGCCAATCCGCTCGATCTGCTGAACCCGGACGACATCGAGACAGTTACCGTTCTCAAAGACGCTTCAGCCGCGGCTATCTACGGATCCCGCGCCTCCGCCGGTGTCATCCTTGTTACCACCAAGAAAGGCAGGGGCGGCAAACCGGTGTTTAACGCCAATACGACGCTTACGGCGGGTACAGTGGCGAAAAAGGTGTCTGTCCTGACCGCCGGCCAATTCAGGAGCTATATCAACGCTCAGGTGGCCCAGAACCCGGCCGATTCCGTCTATGCGAACATGATGGGCTCCGCCAATACCGACTGGCAGAACCAGATCTTCCAGACGGCGATCACCACCAATGATAATATTAGCATGTCGGGCGCAGCCGGCAAGACCCCTTATCGCCTGTCGCTTGGATACCATGATGAACAAGGTATCCTGAAAACCGACAATCTTCAGCGCGGTACGGTGGGCGTCCACCTGACGCCCCGGCTGCTCGATGACAACTTAAAGATCGAGCTGAACCTCAATGGTGCCGTGACCAAGTCCCGTTTCGCCAACCAGGGCGCCATCGGTGCGGCGATCGCTTTCGATCCTACGCAATCGCCTTATTCGAAGAGTAACCAGTTCGGAGGCTATTACGAATGGCTGAATCGGTCTACCGGTCTGCTCAGCGCACTGGCGACACGCAATCCGCTGGCATTGCTCGAACAGGACAACAACATCGGCTATTCCGCCAACAGCGTGGGCAATCTTCATGTCGACTACGCTTTGCCGGTCCTGCCGGGCCTGCATGCGATAGCCAATCTGGCGTACGACATCAGCAATGGTCACGGGACCAGGACCCAGCCCGCCAACTCGGCGCAGGCGATCAACAATTCACCGGGTCCCGGCTATCAAAGCAAATACAAGCAGAACAATACCTACGTGCTGGAAGAATACAGCCTGAATTACATCAAGGATGTTCCTTCCATCAAAAGCAATTTCAATGTCCTCGGCTTGTACAGCTATGCCAACAACCTGATCACTCCGTATAATTATGCGAGCCTGGATGCGAAAGGCGATACGATCACGGGTTCCAAGCCCGTTTATCCGACTTCTCCTTATGAGAATACACTGATCTCTTATGTGGGCAGGTTCATCTATACTTACGACCAGCGATATATCCTGACCGCCTCCATCCGCGCGGACGGCTCTTCCCGCTTCGCTCCTCAAAATCGTTGGGGCACTTTCCCTGCCGTGTCGGTTGCATGGCACATCAGCCGCGAAGAATTCCTCAGGAACAGCAATTGGCTCAGCGACCTGAAGATCAGAGGAAGTTATGGCGTGACCGGGAACCAGGACGGCCTTGCCGACTATGCCTATATCCCCAGCTACTCGCTCAGCGGTAACAACTCACTTTATCAGCTGGGACCCAGTTTTTATAATATGTATACCCCGGCTGCGTATAATCCCGCATTCAAATGGGAGCAGACGACCTCGACCAACGTGGGCGTCGACTTTGGGCTATTCAACAACCGGATCAACGGTAGTGTCGACTATTATAACAAAAGCATCTCCAACCTGTTCAACAGCGTCTTTATCCCCGTCGGATCCAACTTTACGAACCAGATGACCGTTAACATCGGCACCATGAAGGACCAGGGTTTCGAGTTGAACCTGAACGCAACGCCGGTCAGAGGCCGTAAATTCAGTTGGGACCTCAACTTCAACTTCACTTACAACAAGAACACAATTACGAAACTGACCAACGGCAATAAGAACAGCAATTTCCTCGGCGATCAGGTCGGCGTCATCGGCGGCGGTACAGGGAACACCATCCAGATCCAGACCGTCGGTTACGGGGCCAACAGCTTTTTTGTTCTGCAGCAGATTTATGACAAGAGCGGTCAACCGATCGAGGGCGGGTATGCCGATCTCAACCGCAACGGCGTGATCAATTCATTGACCGATGCCTATCATTACAAATCGCCTTTCCCGCCGGTGGCCATGGGCTTCAGCAGCACCTTCAATTATGATCGCTGGAGCCTCACGCTGGTCGCAAGGTCCAACATCGGCAACTACGTTTACAATAACGTAGAATCCGGTATGGGCGCGACCCAATACATCATGAATCCGCTGATGTATCTGCAGAACGCATCGACCAGCATTTACAAGACACATTTTTATTCACCGCAGTATTTCTCCGATTACTACGTGGAAAATGCGTCCTTCGTAAAGCTGGATAACGTGGGGCTCACCTACAATGTCGGCAAAATCGGCCACGGTGCCAATCTGCGGGTAAGTGCCTACTGCCAAAACGTATTCGTGATCACCAAATACGACGGCATCGACCCGGAGGTTTACAATGGCATTGACAACAATATTTATCCCAGGCCCCGCAACTTCACCCTCGGGGCAAGTATCAACTTCTAATCATGTTGTACGATCATCATAAAAATCATTCCATCATGAGACTCTCTTTTCTGACGATTGCAACCGTGTCGGCGGCAGCTGTCCTTGGCCTGGTCTCCTGCTCTAAGAACCTGGACCGTCAGCCTCCGAATAGCATCACTGCCTCACAGGTCTTCAGTACGGCCGCCGGTGCAAAGGAGGCTTTGGCAAAGGTATACGGCGCGTACGCGCTCACCGGGAGCAACGGATCGGGCAGCTCGGACCTCGGAGGGATCGATGCCGGAACATCCGACTTTATTCGCCTGTTATGGGATGCCAACGAGTTAAGTACCGATGAGGCTGTTTGTGCCTGGAATGACCCGGGCGTTCCCGATTTTCACAACCTGAACTGGACTTCGAGCAATACGATCCTGCTTGGCCTCTATGCCCGCTGCATGTACCAGATAACGGCGGCCAATTCCTTCATTCAGCAGGCGTCGTCGGCAAAATTCAGTGGCCAGGACGCTACCGATCTGGCGCATTATGTAGCCGAAGCGCGTTTCCTCAGGGCCTTCCAATATTGGGAGATGATGGACCTTTTCGGTAACCCTCCCTTCGTGACGGACAAGGATCCGATTGGTACGATCCCCAAACAGATCAGCAGGTCCGATTTGTTCACTTACGTAGAATCCGAGCTCAAAAGCCTCGACAGCGCCAATGCGCTGGTTCCGGCTATGCAAAATGAATACGGCCGCGCTGACCAGGCTTGTGTCTGGGCTTTGCTGGCAAGGATGTACCTCAACGCGCAGGTCTATACCGGCACGGCCAGATATACCGATGCGATTACCTATGCTTCCAAAGTCATCGGTGCGGGTTACTCGCTGATGCCCGTGTACCACAACCTGTTCCTCGCCGATAACAACAGCCCGACGAATAAAGAACAGATCCTGTCCATTGCTTACGATGGCAATAACACCCAGAACTACGGCGGCACGACGTTCATCATCAATGCCGAGATCGGCGGTTCAATGGTCCCTGCCAATTACGGCGTTCCCGCCGGCGGCTGGGGTGGCAACCGCGTTACAGCCAACATTCCCAACCTCTTTCCTGACGTATCCGGCACGGCCGATAAACGGTCGCTTTTCTACACCAACGGACAAAACAAGCAGATCCAGGCCATCGGCACCTTCACCGACGGATATGCTTCCACCAAGTTCCAGAACGTGACGTCGACGGGAGCCACACCGGCTGGCGCAGCGACCTATGCCAGCACCGATTTTCCGCTGTTCCGCCTGGCAGAACAATATCTGATCTATGCCGAAGCGGTTCTTCGCGGCGGTTCGGGCGGGTCTGCGACCCAGGCGGTCGCCTATTTCAACAAGATCAGAGAACGCGCCTATGGCAATACCAACGGCGATGTGACCAGTATTACCCTGCAGGATATCCTCGACGAGCGCGGCCGCGAATTCACCTGGGAATGTCTCCGCCGCTCGGATCTCATCCGCTTCGGCGACTTCACATCTCAAAGCTATCTCTGGCCCTGGAAGGGCGGAGTCTCCTCGGGCACCGGAGCGGACAGCCACTTCAATATCTTCCCTCTGCCTGCAACCGACGTGAACGCCAACCCAAATCTGACCCAGAATCCAGGATATAATTAACGAATGCTTAAACTAGAAATATGAAAAATTGCATCCATAAAATAGTTTGTTCGGCGACCGCCGGATTGATCCTGCTCTCAGCCTGTAAGAAGGATGAGGCCAGGATAAGCTTCCAGGGAGGGACCGCGCCGGCTCTCACCTCGACTGTTTCCGATTCCATCTCGCTCCCGGTAACCGATACGACAAGGACGGCCGTCACCTTCAGTTGGACGAACCCCAACTACCAATTCAGCAACGGTATCAGCTCGATGAATGTGAGCTACTATCTCGAATTCGATACGGCCTCCGGCTTCAATAGTTCGAAATTGCAGACCGTCGGGATCAGCGCGAACCTTAGCCAAACGTTCTCGGTCGCCCAGTTGAATGCCATTTTGGCTAACGGGATGGGCCTTACTACCGGGAGCCAGCATACCGTACAGGTACGGGTAGTATCTTTTATGTCGCCTTATACGTCCACTTCCCAACCTATAGGGACGTTGGCATCGAATACGCTGAGCTATAGTGTGACCCCTTACGCGCCGCCGCCTGCAGTAGCTCCGCCAAAAAGCGGTACGCTGTATATCGTCGGCAGCGCCGTTGCGGACAACTGGGCCAACCCGATCCCGGCCGGGGACCTGGCAGGGGAGACCTTTACCATGCTTAGCCCCACCCATTTTCAGCTGATCACCAATTTGGTCGGCGGCGCCGAGTACAAACTGATCGGAGTAAATGGTTCCTGGACAGACCAGTGGAGTGTGGCAACGGCAGACACTTATCCGAATGGCGGGCCATTCGTATACAATGGAGCCAACTGTATAGCCCCGTCTGCTTCCGGCAGCTATCTGATCGACGTAAACTTTCAAACCGGGAAGTTCACGGTAACGGCTCATTGAGCGCCTACGATTGAAACCCCAAGTATTCATCGAGCATTAATTAACTCATATGAACGGAACAATAAGAACCATTTTTACCGCAGGTCTGGCGCTCCCGCTGTTCCTGGCTTGCAAAAAAATGTCCAACCCATATTATGCGAACGGGACCACGCCGACGCTCAAACTTTCCACAACCACGCTTACGCCGACCCCCGCCGATTCGCTCAGGAACGTGTTGGCATTGAGCTGGAGCAACCCGCATTATGCTACCGATTCGGCGACGGAACTTTATACGATTCAGATAGACTCTTCCGGCCGCAATTTTTCGCATGCCGTAAGCATCCGCGTGTCGGGTCAGCTTTCCGATTCCCTGACCGCCAAGCAGATCAATACCATTGCGCTTGGTTTCGGATTTGCTTATAACGTAGCCTATAAAATGGACGTAAGGCTGATCTCTTCCTATGCCAACAACAACGAACAGCTCGTGTCCAATGTGATCACCGTGACCTATACCCCTTATGTGATCCCGCCCAAGGTGGCTCCGCCGTCTACCAAACAGCTTTTCCTCGTGGGCAGCGCAACCGCCGGCGGGTGGAACAATCCCGTTCCGGTGCCTTCCCAGCAGTTCGAAATGGTGGACTCCGTCGATTACGCGGGGGTATTCAACCTGACCGGCGGTCAGCAATACCTGCTTCTGCCGAAGAACGGAGACTGGGGCAACAAATATGCGGTTGCCAACAGCAACGTGCCCGCCACCGGGGGCGCTTTCGGTTACAACGGTAACGATGCCACTTACAACAACAATTTTACCGGTCCCGACAATTCGGGCATGTATGAGATCTGGGTAAACTTCCAGACCGGTATGTTTACGGTTACTCCCTACAATCAGTTCCTTCCCGACAGCGTCTTCATAGTAGGCAGTGCTACGGCGGGAGGCTGGAACAATCCGGTGCCGGATCCGGGACAGGCGCTGACGCGTGTTAACTCGAGCCAATGGCAGATCACGCTTCCGCTGACCGGCGGTCAGCAATATCTGCTGCTCCCGGTGAACGGCGACTGGTCCAATAAATTTGCGGTTGCCAACTCGAATATCCCTGCCGCAGGGGGCGCCTTCGGTTACAATGGCAACAACGGCACGTATAATACCAATTTCAATGGTCCGGCAAATTCAGGTACCTACACGGTGACGGCGGACTTTCTGAATTATACGTTTACGGTCAAGTGATGAAAGCAGCTGTCTGTACCTTCCTGCTGTTGCTTGGGCTAATGGTCGGCCAGGGCCAGTTGTTGACTTCCGTACCCGTATTCCCACAGGATACGGGTACCGTTTCTATTCTGGTGGATTGTTCAAAAGGCAATCAGGGATTGTACAACTATGCTAATACCAGCGACGTCTACGTGCATGTCGGGGTCATCACGAGCTCGAGTACCGGACCTTCCGATTGGCGGTATGTGCCTTTTACCTGGGGTACCGCAAATGCGGCCGCGCAGGCGACCTATCTGGGGAACAACAAATATCGATACACGATCAACGGCATCCGGAGTTTTTTTAATGTCCCCGCGGGCGAAACGATACTTGCCGTGGCTGTCCTTTTCCGCAACGGTTCCGGATCCCAGGCACAACGGAACACGGACGGAAGTGACATGTTCGTCACCGTTTACCCCGCCGGCAAGCTTGCCGCAAAGTTCCTGGCGCCCGCTTTTCAACCCCATTATCTCCCGGTCCCGGAACCTATCACGAAATCATTGGGCGACAGTTTGCCGATCCGGTTCGTAACCGACAAGTCCGCCAGCATCAGCTTGTCTTTCAACGGCGCGGCGGCGGGTTCGGCGACGGCCGCGGATTCTCTGGTAACGGCGCTTCATTTGATCGCAGCCGGCAGCCAGCAGGTCATCGCATCGGCAACAGACGGTATCACCAGCGTATCGGATACGCTGAACTTTTATATCGGCGGAGCCGTCAACATCGCGCCGCTGCCGGCCGGTGCGAAAGAGGGTATCAACTACCCGGCGGGCGATACCTCGGCGTTGCTCGTGCTCTATGCTCCGTTCAAACATAAGATCGTTGTCGTCGGCGACTTCAACAACTGGACCCAGCAGCCTGCCTACCAGATGAACGAAACACCCGACAGCAACTACTTCTGGGTGCAGATCAACGGGCTTACACCCGGGAAGGAATATGCGTATCAGTATGTGATCGACGATGCCCTCCAACTGGCGGATTACAATACGGAGAAGGTGCTCGACAAGAACGTAGACCCGCAGATCCTATCGTCCACCTATCCTAACCTGAAGGCATTCCCGTCCGGCGCGGCGGGTACGCTGGCCAGCGTCATCCAGACGGCCCAGCCTGCCTATAACTGGCAGGCGACGAATTTCCAGCGGCCGGATAAAAAAAACCTTGTGATCTATGAGCTTTGGCTTGCCGATTTCACTGCCGCGGGCAACTGGCAGGGGCTCATCGATACGCTTGGCTACCTGAAGCGTCTCGGCGTCAATGCCATCGAGGTCGAGCCGTTTACGAATTTCGAGGGCGCCGTCAGCTGGGGATACAATCCCAATTTCTACTTCGCTCCCGAAAAAGTGTATGGCACGTCGGACGATGTCCGCCGGTTTGTCGACGCCTGTCACCAGCAGGGCATGGCGGTGATCATGGATATGGTGATGAACCATTCGTTCGGCAGCTCGCCGATGCTTCAAATGTATTGGGACGGCGCACTCGGCGTGCCCGCGGCGAACAACCCGTGGTTCAATCAGTATCCCACGCATGCCTTTAACGTCGGCTACCAATTCAATCATCAAAGCGCCGCGACGGTCCGCTTCACGCAACGCGTCATCGAGCATTGGCTGACCAAATACCATATCGACGGCTTCCGCTGGGACCTCGCCAAAGGGTTCACGCAGACGCGCACCTGCGATGCGCAGGGCAATAACTGCGACGTCGCCGCCTGGGGCCACTATGACGCCGCACGGGTGGCCACCTGGGATACGATCTATAACCAGATGCAGGCCGCCTCACCCGGCAGCTATTGCATCCTCGAAATGTTTGCCGACAACAGCGAACAGCAGGTCGAAGCGAACTATGGTATGTTGTTGTGGGGCGAAGACCTGAGCGGCAACTACAGCCAGGCGACAATGGGCTATAACAGCCCTTCGCCCGGTGGCGCTACCTGGGATCTCACCGGCAGCATATATACGACTTTGGGAGGCTGGAACGCCCCGGGTCTTGTCGTTTACCAGGACAGCCATGATGACGACCGGTTGCAATACAACAACGAGCAATACGGCAACAGCAGCGGCGGCTATTCCATCAGGGATACTGCGACGGGTCTCGCACGCGATGCGATGGCCACCGCGTTCTGGGCGCTTGCGCCGGGGCCAAAGATGGTCACCGAGTTCAGCGAGCTGGGTTTCGACTATTCGATCAATTGGTGTACCAACGGCACCGTCGATCCGTCCGGCTCCTGCCGCCTCGTTCCCAAGCCGGTCCGCTGGGACTATCTCCGTGACAGCGCACGGAAAAAGCTGCACGACGTCCATGCGGCTTTGCTCCGGCTATTGGGCGATTACCCGGCCCTAAGGACCGGACAGACTACGTATTCGCTGGCGGGCAACGTAAAATACCTGCAGGTGATCTCCAGTGACCTGACGGTGGTGGTCGTCGGAAATTTCGACGTCGTCTCCGCTACGTCCGGGATACCGTTCCCCACTTCCGGCACCTGGTATGATTATCTCTCCGGAAACAAGTTCCAGGTAGCGGGCGCTACACCATCCATGACGCTTGCGGCCGGCGAATACCATGTCTATACGAATCATAACCTCGGCGGCATCGACACCACGACGCCACCACCGGCCCCCGTGTCCGCGCAGGGTCTCGCGATCTATCCGAACCCCGCAGGCGCAGGCAGTGCGACGATCACGTACCGACTGCCAACGGGTGGCTCCAGCGTTCTGGAAGTTTATTCGATCAGTGGCGCGCGGGTGGCGACGCTCGATCTGGGCAGCCAGGCAGCGGGCATCTATTCGCTACCGGCCGGCCGTCTGTCGGATCCGGCAGGGCTGCCCAACGGCCTCTACGTGTTAAAGCTGGTGAGTACCGGTATCACCGCTCGTTTCCCTTTCCTGGTGATCCATTAGATCAGAGGCAACTGTCGGCGAAGTTCTATTGTCGTATGCCGTATTCGCTGCGTACCGATCGGGATACCCTCGTGCTTACGCAGGTTGTCGACGAGGTTTTGAACTTACCTGTCTGAGGCAACCGTAGCCGCACTACTTATTGCACTCCTTTCTGGTGATCGATGATGAATTGGATGACTTCCTCGAGGGGTATATTGACGCGGCTGAGCGCATCGTTGATATCGTCGCGGTTCACCTGCGCGGCGAATGAAGGCGTCTTCAGTTTCTTCATCACGCTTTTTACGTCCATGCCCTCATATCGCGCAGGACGGATCAGCGCCGCCGCATGGATAAAACCCGACAGCTCGTCGAAGACGTAGATCATTTTATCCATCGTGGTCTCGGGCTCGACACCGAAATGCTTCGGCCCGTGCGAAGCGATACAGTGGATCACTTCCGGATCGATCCGCAACGCCTCGAGGTGCTCGATGATGACCCGGCAATGCGCTTCCGGGTGTTTTTCCCAGTCGGCGTCGTGCAGCAAACCCGCCAGCTCCCATTTGAAAGCCGTTCGCTCATCGGCCCCTTCGCGCTCGAGCGCCCACGCCCGCATGACCGCCGCCACCTGCCTCATATGCAGCCGCAGCCGTTCATTGGGTACCCATTCAGCCAGCAGCCGGTAGGCTTCTTCCCGGGTCAGAACACGATCTTTATTCGCCGGGTCGCCGAATTTGCTGCGCCCGAGCGCCAGGATGGGGGTGGACAT
Source organism: Puia sp. (assembly GCA_035545215.1). Taxonomy (GTDB): domain Bacteria; phylum Bacteroidota; class Bacteroidia; order Chitinophagales; family Chitinophagaceae; genus Puia. The sequence goes on along the minus strand of DASZYU010000146.1, from coordinate 7,478 downwards.
ATTCCTATTTTCGGTGAAGATATTCGATCGTGCCGACATTTTTACAACCGGGCAAAATTTTTATTGTAAATCAATAGATTGCAAACGCACGCTGAAAAATACCGCTTCATTTTCTTGGAACATCGCACCAAATAAATCTACCTTTGCACTCCTTTCAAAAGCGGGGACGTCCCGTCCTTGGAAGGGCCATTCAAAAATGCACCGTCGGGATAGCGACGGTTTTTCATCAAAAACACAAGAAAATGAGCAAATTACATTTCACCACCAAACACGCGAACGAGGCTACCGTTAAGCGCGACTGGTATGTCGTGGACGGTACTAATCAAACCGTTGGTCGCATGTGTTCCAAGATCGCCGCCATTCTGCGCGGAAAGAACAAACCGTATTATACCCCGCACGTAGACTGTGGCGATTTCATCATCGTCATCAATGCGGATAAGGTTGTCTTTACGGGCAACAAGCCGGAGGACAAGATCTACATCAATTTCTCCGGTTATCCCGGTGGCAAGAAGGAAGAGATCGCCAAGAACCTCCTCCGCCGCCGTCCGGACGCCGTGATCGAAAGGGCCGTTAAAGGTATGCTGCCGAAGAACCGCCTCGGACGCAAGATGTTCAAAAAACTTTTCGTCTATGCCGGTGCCGAACATCCGCACGCCGCACAGCAACCCAAAACTTTAACCTTCTAATCTTTCAGATAAATGGAAAAGCAAAAAAATGCAGTTGGTCGCCGTAAAGAGGCTGTAACCCGGGTGTTCCTCAGCAGGGGCGACGGCAAGATCACGATCAACGACAAGGATTACAAACAATATTTCTCGCTGGTCTATCTCCAGAACCAGGTGGAATTGCCGCTGAAGACGGTAGAAGGTCTCGATAAATACGATGTCAAGATCAACGCCACCGGCGGAGGCGTCAAAGGGCAGGCCGAGGCGGCGAAATTGGGTATCGCCCGCGCACTTCTGGAAGTGAACGCCGAGTTCCGGCCCGCACTCAAGGCTGCCGGGCTGCTGCGTCGCGACCCGCGCGCCGTGGAAAGAAAGAAACCCGGTCGCAAAAAAGCCAGAAGGAGCTACCAGTTCAGCAAACGATAATCCCCGTTCTAACTACTATTTTAATAAAATACAATGGAAAATAACACTTCATTACAACAACAACTCCTCGAAGCCGGTGTCCATTTCGGTCACTTGCGTAAGAAGTGGAACCCCAAGATGCTGCCTTATATCTTCGCCGAGAAGAAAGGTATCCATATCATCGACCTGAACAAGACCACGGAGAGCCTGCAGGAAGCGGCTGCCGCGCTCAAACAGATCGCGAAGAGCGGCAAGAAGGTCATGTTCGTCGGAACAAAGAAACAGGCGAAAGAGATCGTTACCGAATGCGCGCGCAAGGTGAACATGCCCTTCGTTACGGAACGCTGGCTCGGCGGCATGCTGACCAACTTCAACACCGTTCGCAAGAGCGTCAAGCAAATGCAAAGCATCGAGAAAATGCTCAATGACGGGACCTTCGACAGCATCACCAAGAAAGAAAGGCTCACCCTCAGCCGCGAAAAAGACAAAAAGGAGAAGGTCCTCGGCGGTATCGCACAACTCGGCCGGGTTCCCGCAGCGTTGTTCATCGTCGACATCGGACACGAGCACATCGCACTGGCCGAAGCCAAACGCCTGGGCATAACTACTTTCGGCATGGTGGATACCAACTGCGACCCGAACAAAGTGGACTTCGCTATTCCGGCCAATGATGACGCAACAAAATCCATCGCCATCATCGTGAACTACGTTACGGCAGCTATCGCCGAAGGTCTGGCAGAAAGGCAGGCGGCTAAAGAAGAGGATGTAGAAGAGTCCGGCAACGACGAGAACGAAAGGAAGGCGGCCCGTCTGCAGGCAGAAGCGGAAAGCGAAGCATCCCGCGGCCGCGGCGAGAAAGTGAAAGGAACCAGCCAGCCCAAACGGCGGATACCCAATTCGGGCCCGCGTCGCGCCGGCAGTGCCCGATAAGCCGAAGCGCCCGGTAACCCGGAATGTCCTTCAACCGGCAGTGTCCGGGAAATGGCAGCCGGGCCTCAAGGCAGTCCGCACAGCCACAAACCATACTATTCAACCTTATTAAACGTAATAAATATGTCAACCGCAACTATAACAGCAGCAGAGATCAACCGCCTGCGCCAGACGACCGGCGCCGGTATGATGGATTGTCGTAAAGCGCTAGTGGAAAGCGACGGGGATTTTGAAAAAGCCATCGACTACCTGCGCAAAAAAGGCCAGAAGGTTGCCGCCCTGCGCAGCGATCGCGAAGCCAAGGAAGGTGTCGTCATCGCCACGACGACCCCCGACAACAAGACCGGCTACATCGTTACCCTCGCCTGCGAAACGGATTTCGTCGCCAAGAATGCGGATTTTGTCGCTTTTGCACAAAGCATAGTGAATCTTGCACTGAAGGGAAATTTCAAGACGTTGGAAGAGCTCCAGGCAGCCCAGCTGGACGGCGCTACCGTCACCGACAAGATCAACGACCAGGTCGCCCGCATCGGAGAAAAGATCCAACTGGCCCGTTTCGAGCGCATCGACGCAGAAGGCGTTGCCGCCTATATCCACGGCGCGTATCGTATGGGCGTACTGGTAGGTCTCTCGAAGAATACACCTGCCGTGCTGGAAGCCGGTAAGGATATCGCCATGCAGATCGCGGCCATGAACCCCGTAGCGGTAGACCCCGATTCGGTGCCCGCGGATGTAGTAGCGCGTGAAAAAGCGATTGTTACGGAACAGATCAAAAACGATCCGAAAATGGCCGGTAAACCCGATGAAATGATCGACAAGATCGCCGTAGGAAAGCTGAACGCCTTCTTCAAGGAAAATACACTCACCGCTCAGGCCTTCGTCAAAGATCCGTCGAAGACGGTCGGTGACTACCTGAAGGGGGTCGACGCCGCCGTTAAGGTGACGCAGTTTAAGAGAGTACAACTGGGATAAAACTCGAAAGCACGCGGACCATCCACCTGCTTCCTCTCGAGGGCGCTGTCCTTTCCCTCATCAGACTGAAAAAGCCGGCTCAAATTTTTGCGTATGTTGAGGCGGCTTTTTTTTTACCTTCGCCCCACAATTCGGCCAACACATGATCCCTAAATACAAGCGTATCCTTCTCAAACTGTCCGGCGAGGCCCTCATGGGTGATAAAAGCTTTGGTTTCGATAACGAGGTCATCGCTCAATATGCCCGGGATATCAAAAGTATCGTCGAACTCGGGGTACAGGTAGCCATCGTCATCGGCGGCGGCAACATCTACCGGGGTATGAATGAGGCCGAAACCGGCATCGAAAGGGCTCACGGCGATTATATGGGCATGCTCGCCACCGTGATCAACGGGATGGCCTTGCAGGCCGGCCTCGAGAAGATCGGTGTCTATACGCGGTTGCAAAGCGCGATCAAGATGGAACAGATCGCCGAGCCCTATATCCGGCGCAGGGCGATCCGCCACGTCGAGAAAGGTCGTGTGGTCATCTTTGGCGCAGGAACCGGGAACCCCTATTTTACAACCGATACCGCCGGCTCGCTCAGGGCCATCGAGATCAACGCGGAAGTCATTTTGAAAGGCACCCGCGTCGACGGCATCTACACCGCTGATCCGGAAAAAGTGCCCACGGCGGAAAAGTTCGAGGCCATTACCTTCCAGGAATGCATTTCCAGGAACTTGCGCGTGATGGATATGACGGCTTTTACGCTCTGTATGGAGAACCAGTTGCCGATCATTGTCTTCGATATGAACAAGCCCAACAATCTGCTGCGAGTGGTCCGCGGAGAAAAAGTAGGAACACTGGTAAAGGATTGATTACCAGCAATATATCCAAAACCAGATAGTATTTGCCCAAATGTTTGCATATCTGCTCAAAGCATAGTAATTTGAGTACTTGATTACCGCCGACTACTTTCACACGAGTAGTTCTTATCGCTTCCTCCCTCTCAATATTCCATGAAAAGCGCCCGTGTTGTTCTCGATCATCCCTGAAAAATTTCTGGAAATTGTAACGTAGTCTGTTTGGTTAAATCTTGTTCCGAACCATTATGAACACCTTAAACAACTTGAACATCATACTGGCCCTTCAGTTAACGATGAGTTTACCCGTGATCATCATCTGCGAGCTGGGTGCATTAATCCTCGGTTTTACCATCCATTTCGTCTGGAATTCGAAAAAAAACCTCCATATTCATGAGCCCTCGCAGACCGCGGGAATCAGCGAAGACGATAACTGGAAGCTGAAGTATTACAATGATATGGACATGCAGGAGCGGTCGCAGCAACAGTTGCGCGAACGGCTTTCCCAGGCGCAGGAGAACGAACAGATCATGACGATCGAGCTCGAAGAGACCCGCAAAGAGCTGGAAAGCGTGCGGCAGGAACTGGATAGCGTTCGCTCCCAGCTTGAAGAAGTGGAACTGAAACTGGCACCGGCCGAAGAAGAAATCAGCCTTCCCTCCGATGCTCCCGCCGAAGCCGACCATGCGGGCAACTACCTGTCGCAGCTGAAGGCGGCGCAGGAAAAACTCATCGAACACAATAACCAGATCCAACGACTCCTCGATCAGACCGAGCTCGTGGAGGGATCAGAGAAAAGGAACCGCGAACTGGCGCAGCTCAATGAAGAGCTCAACGCCCGGCTTCGTGAAGCCGGTCAGCTCCTCATCGAAAGAGAGGCGGAGATCAGCAGCCTTCGGCACCAACAGCGGCTGTCCGAAGAAATGAGCCAGCGCCTCGACAAGGTGTACGAAGAATACAACACGCTCCAGGACAAGCTGCAAAAATTACAGGCCTACCTGACGCAACCTTACAACCGCGGCACCGACTACGAAGGATTGAAGGAATCGTATTTCAAACTGGGGAAGGAACACGATGAGATGAAGCTCAAATACATCTCGATCCGCGAGGAGAACCAGCGGCTGACCCGTATCCTGGGCGACACGGAAGAAAAATTGAAGGAAGCCAATTTCCAACGCCTTCAATACCAGAAAAAGTCCGCATTCCTCGAAGAGCTCAATCACGATCTTCAGGAGATTGCCGAGCACAACAAAAAGATCGAAAGCCAGTTGCGTCGCGTCACCGATATGGAGAACCTGCTGGCCAGGATCACCGGACCGGGCGCTATCAACGACCTTGCTCAGGGTATGGAATGAACCTGGCCGTCCCCGTCTGAATGCAGCTTGCCGGCAAGTCGCGATCTCCGCTAATTGACGTACATTTATCCTCCAAAATTCTCCTCGTGGCTACAATAGCGGATATCCGCAAAGAATACAAATTGCAGACCCTTTCGGAAAATGATATCCTGAAGGATCCCTTTGCACAGTTCGGAAAATGGTGGCAGGAAGCGCTCAATGCAGGCATTGAAGAGCCCAATGCCATGACACTTGCCACTGCAAGTGCCGACGGGATGCCCGATGCCCGTATCGTCCTGCTCAAAGGCTTTGATGAAAGAGGGTTCACGTTCTATACCAACTATAACAGTACAAAAGGAATTCAGCTCCTCGAGAACCCGCGGGCTACGCTCGTTTTCTTCTGGAAAGAGCTCGAACGACAGATCCGCATCGGCGGCCTTGTTAACCTGGCGCCGGCAAGATTGAGCGACGAATATTTTGATAGCCGCCCGGAAGGCAGCCGCATCGGTGCGTGGGCTTCTCCGCAGAGCGAACCCATTGCGGGCCGCGACTGGCTGGAAGAAAATGAAAAACGATACCGCGAATTGTGGATGGGCAAAACAATTGCGCGGCCACCGCACTGGGGCGGTTATGTCCTTAAGCCTGTCCGAATAGAATTCTGGCAGGGGCGTCCGAGCCGGCTGCACGACAGGTTCCTGTTCACGTTGCAATCCAATGGTCTTTGGAAAATCGAAAGGTTGGCTCCATAAACGAATGGGATACGGAGCCGACCCCTTCCATCGACGACTCGTTATTTGCCTTTCGTGGCAGCCGCAGCCGATTTCTTTGCAGGTTTGGTGGGACGGCTCTTTCCGAACGACCCCCGGAATATCTTCCCTTTCTTGGTTTTTTTATCTCCCCTTCCCATGTTATTGCTGTTTAGTTGATTGTTAAAATTTGAAAGCTCCGGTACCTGCCCGGTAGCGGAGCTTCGCTGAACCGCCGGAGCGGCCTGTCCTCAGGATGGATTCGCATCAGCCGATGGAAGCGGCCCTCCGAAGGACAATGTTATCAAGGCCGATGGAAGCGGCCTGCCCGAAGGACAATGTTATAATTTGGCAGACAATTCTTTCCCTGCTTTGAACTTAGCTACTTTCTTCGCCTTGATCTTGATAACGGCACCCGTCTGAGGATTGCGACCGTTACGGGCAGCTCTTTTAGATACCGAAAAGGTTCCGAAACCTACCAGCGTTACCTTTCCATTACCTTTGAGGGTCTTGGTGACTGCTTCTACGAAAGAATCCAGGGAAGCGTTTGCCTGAGTCTTTGTGATGCCTGCGTCATCGGCAATCTTTGCGATTAATTCAGCTTTGTTCATAGTGTAATATTTTATTTAATTAGCAGCAACAAATATACCCGCTTTTTGCATCCGACAAAATTTTTTTACGTTTACCGCCGAGAGTGAAACACGCGCGAAACCACGTCTGACAAGGATTAGCGCAAACGCTTCGCTCGCCTTCTTTATCCACAATTAGTGCACAGGAAGTATAACCGATATTCATTCGACAGACTCCATCAACGTTCGAAAAGCGATGAAACCGTCCCCCCATTTTCGTTGTCCTTTTTCGTGGATCACTGAATAAAAATCGTTTATGAATTCTCGGTATCGTTCGATCGAGGTGGTGAAATATTGGGTTACGAAGGTGGGGCCCTCGGCTTCGTCCTGCTCCAGCAGCCGATAAAATTGAAAAGAATCGAATGCTCCGGTCGATAACATGGCCGGTATCTGTTCGTCCAGCTGCCAATTCAGCCAGGGTTCGAGGATATCCCATCGGACTTTGCAGGTGATGTTATAAACGATCATGAGGCTCCTTTTTAGCTCCGATGGCGCCGACCATCTTCACGCTGAGGTAAATGAGCAGCAACAGGACAGTGGACAGGATGCTCCAAAGCACGAAACCGCCGACGGGCTTAGCCATTGATCGTACCGCCGGTGCGGACCGGTCACCCGCTACTATGGTCGTTTCCTGCCCGCGGCCAACGCCGATCTGCCGGGGCCGTCTCGTCAGGCTGTCCGTAAAATATCCGAGGTCGTATTGCGGGAAGGCGGCGGACGCATCGCCCGTGAGCAATGTGTAGGACGAGCCCGTTTGCAGCCAGGTCACCAGATAAATGCAGTCTTGCATGGCCCGGAAGCGCACGATCTTCAACGGCGCATTGTCCGCATTGTCGACCTCGATCCGCAAACCGCGGGTCCTCACGGCGGGGAAATGAAAAACAGTGTCCCGGGGGTCGATGCTGATCAACGACACGGCCGACCAGGCGCCGTCCGCCGGCTCGACAAAGACCCGGGCT
>DASZYU010000145.1:0-18948 GCA_035545215.1 Puia sp. | reverse complement strand
GAAGTTTGGGGGAATGGCGGGGGGTCAGACGGGGGGGTGGCGGCAGGGTCAGACCTCAAAAAGATAGAAGGGAACCGAATAGCCTGCTTTGAGAAGGACGGGGCGGGCGACGTTGAAAACGGGGATGCCGCCGGGGAGATGGCCTTCGAGGGTGCCGGCATGTGCATGGCCGTGAAAACAGGCGGTAACGTTTTGCCGGACGAGTGGTTCGGCCAGTCTCGAGCTGCCTAGAAAAGGGTAGATCTGCTCGGGTTCCCCTTTTACGGTCTCGCGAATCGGGGAATAGTGAAGGATGGCGATCTTTTTGAGCCCTTCGTATTGCTGGTCGAGCCGGGCCAGCGCGCGTTCGAGGCTCAGGGTATCGTTGACGGCCTCCTGGACGAAGGCTTTCATGGCCGCCTCGCCGAACATGGACAGCATATAATTGTCGAAACCGCCTCCGAACCCTTTGACGCCGGCGAAGCCGACGTTGCCGATGGCGAGGGCTTCTCCGTCGAGGATGTGTACCTGTTCGCTCTGGAGGATCTGGCGGATGGTTTTTTGCCGGCCTTTTTCGTGATCGTGATTGCCCAGGACCGCTATTACGGGAATGGAGCAAGCCTTCAGCTCTTCCCTGAGGACCTCAGCCTCCGCTTCGTCGCCTGTATTGGTCAGATCGCCGGCGATAAGGAAGACGTCGGCCTGCCGCGAGACTTCGCGGAACAGGGTCGCCAGGTCGTTCTTTTCGGTCTCACGGACATGTATATCCGCGACAGCGGCGATGCGGGTCTTTTTTTCGTCTGGTGCGGTCTCGGGAGTGCTCATATCAGACGCTTTTCATCGTTGTTACTTTATAGTGCCACTCGAGGATATCGGCGGCATATTGGGTTTGGTCGATGAGCGGTCCGCGACAGATCTTTTCGAGGGACGGCGGGATCTCGTATTGCTGACCGACCCGCGCGACCAGGCGGTCGATCAACCCGCGTGGAATGATCTGCTGGTATTCGGACGGATAGATGAACTGGAAAACGAGCAATTCCGCCAGCAGCAGTTGCCAGTGCCGGTCGAGCCGGGCAAGCAGACGGTCCCAGTCAAGGTTCCTGCCTTGTTTCAGGAACAGGTGGTTGACATCGGCTCCGTCGAACCTCTCCCGGTTCTGCACATACGTTTTGCACCAGATGAGCTCTTCGACGGGGATCAGCCGGACTTCAATGCCCATGAACTCTGCCGGTTGGCTGCGTTCGTACCAGGTGTCGTCGACCTGGCAGATGTTATTCGGAGAGTCGAATATGATGTCCATGAAGCGGTTGCCCTTGAATACTTTTGCCAGCCAGCGGACATCGGTCTGTTCCGTTTGGTACCCCAGGCGCTGGAAGGCCTGTAGCAGCGAGGGGCACTGGCTGGCTTTGCAGAAGACGTCAAGGTCTTTGGTATCCCGCTTGATGCCTGTGTAATAACAAAAGGCAAAGCCGCCGCCGATGAGGAAGGGCTCTCCGGTCGACTGCAGCTGGGTCAGCATTTCACGGTAAAAGGCATGGGCGCCGGTTTCCACATTGTCGGTGCAGGTCATGTGAAGGGATGCTATAAAAACTGTGCCCGGGCCCGGCGGGGCCGGGGTTGGTGCGGAGTGGACGGCTGGGCGGGGGTGGGGTTTGGCGCGGAGCGGCCGAACGGGCGGGGGTGCCGCAATAGGCGGGTGAAGAGACATAATAAATCAGCTTTTTCCTATTCCTGGAGGGCTGGGGGCGACTTAGCGATTAGCGAGGACCTCGGCGCCATGCGGTGATCCTCGCGTTTTGCGGACCGGACGGGACTCCGGGAAGGTTCAGACACTATTGATTTTCAAAGAATTAATTTTTCGGTCGCGTTTTTCGTCGCGGTAGATTTGAAATTCGCGATCTCTTTACGAAAACGTACTGATTCGAACGGAACGGTACAAAGGTACGCCTTTAACATATCCTGATAGGCTGCATGATGCCGTATCACCTTTCCTTCCTGCCTTTACCGCCGTTTTCCCTGAGCATACTAATGCGGAAATTTGTGACACGGTGGTCTTATGTCACAAATAGTTACTAAATTTGTGACAAAATGAGCGTCAGTACTGCCAATAAAATACTACAAGTCATTGATCGACAGCCTGAAGGCTCGCTCTTCTTTCCGGAAGATTTTGCGGACCTTGGATCGCCGGAAAATGTTCGAAAAGCATTGGAGCGATTGCAGAATCGCCAAAAAATCACCCGCGTAGCTCAAGGGATATATGCCCGTCCGAAGCAAAACGCCTACATCGGTCCTATTCTTCCCACAGCAGAGGAAGTCGCCGCAGCCATTGCCAAACGCGATCGGGCGCGCACTCTGGCTACTGGTTCCACTGCCCTAAATGCACTCGGGTTAAGTACACAGGTGCCGATGAACATCATTCTTCTCACGGATGGAACGGCCAGAACAGTAAAAGTAGGTAATCGGACAATCAAATTTAAAAAGACCACTCCACGGAATTTGGCATTGAAAGGAGCAATCAGCAGTCTCGTGATTCAAGGGCTCAAAGCCATCGGGAAAGGAAAGCTGAGCGACTCGGATGAGCAAAAACTCCTCACCTTGTTACGCAAGGAAAAACATGAAGACCTGCTTCACGATATCCGCCTGGCGCCGGTGTGGGCACAACAGATCATGAAAAAAGCATTGTAATGAACAAAGAAAGTTTATACCATATACCCGATAACGAGAAGGCCGAAATTTTCCGGCAAGCCAGCAGTATTACCCGATTGCCTGCCCATGCCGTGGAAAAGGACTGGTGGGTTGTACAAACCCTGGGTATGATCTTTGGACTACCCGAAGCTGAACATCTGGTATTTAAAGGCGGAACCTCACTAAGTAAGGGTTGGAACTTAATAGAACGGTTCTCTGAAGACATTGACCTCGCCATTGACAGAAAATATTTTGGATTTGATGGTGCACTCACGCGGAATCAGATTGACAAATTACGAAAGACAGCAGGAACTTTCGTGGATGATCAATTTATCGCCCTATTACAAGCGAAGTGGCGAGAAAGGAGTTTCGATAAGGTTGTTCTTGAGATAGAACCAGGAGAGCGATCTGACCGGGACCGTACCATCCTTCTCCACTATCCCAATGTGATAGCTTCTCCCGGTTACCTACCGCCGACAATAAAGATTGAATTCAGCTGCCGCTCCCTTATGGAACCTTCCAGCTTGAGAAATTTTGGCGCCACAGTAGATGAGGCGTTTCCCACTGCTTCGTTTGTTGAAACTCCCATTACTGTACCTGTTGTCAATCCGGAACGGACCATGCTCGAAAAGATATTTTTACTGCATGAAGAGTTTCAGAAACCGACCGAGCGGATCCGAACAGGGGATCGATTAAGCCGACACCTCTATGATGCGGCCAAGCTTTCCACCAGCGAATTTGCTGCAAAGGCACTTGCCAGTCCCCATCTATACCAGACGATTGTTGTTCATCGCGCTACATTCAATACGCTATCGGGTGTGGACTATTCACGACACGCGCCTGCAACCATTCAAATTATTCCCCCAGACGCTGTCCTGGCTGACTGGAAAAAAGATTATGCGACGATGATGGAAGAAATGATATACGAAGAAAATAAGCCGAGTTTTGAAGATTTGATGGTCACATTGAACAATCTTAACAAACGCATCAATGCGTTGGATTGGAAACTCGACTAATTCCAGGAATGTCTGCATTTCTCTCCATTTTGAAAGCGTTCCATTAAAGTTTGTGCCGTGGACCAAGATTTTGATCCAGGCCGAAATCATTGGTACCCGGCCCTCCGGGCTCGGTGTTCAGGACGGCCGAGAGCAGTTGGGGGACGCTGGCGTTGAAGTGCGAACCCTGTTTTAACTCCGGAGTGTGCCGCTTCCCCTGAGTGGTATGCTGCCCCTTCCCGATGGCTTTCGAGATCGCTTCCGTAGTGTAGCCCGGGCCGAGTGTTTCACCGCTGACCGCCGTATGCGTGCGGTAATCGACATAGATCTGGTCGTGGGGTTTGGCAGAAAGCGGTTCATTAATAGTCTAAATCGGTCGTTATGGTGTCGTTCTAATAAGTGGACCATCTCATGGACGATGAAATATTCCAGGCCTTGTCCGGGTTTTTTGACCAATTCGAGATTGAGCCATATCCATATAGCACATGAAGATATAGCAATCCCGGGCTTCGGCCAGCCGTGCGATGGCTATTTCTTTGTTGACCAGGGCATTCAACTCTTCCATCTCCAATCGCATAGGGTCTTTTTCTTCGAATGACAGCCGGTAACCGAAGGTGGGATCGGCGGCGAGCCAGCCCATCTCCACCGCCATTTTGAGAACGGTCTTGGTTTGGCGGAGTTATTTCGTAACCGTATTGTTCTGCAAATGCTCCACGGTAAAAAGATAATGCTCCAGGTGATGGATGAAGGACCGTTTAATATCTTCCAGGTAGAGGTCGGCCTTCATCTTCTCGGTGATCCTTTTAATGTGTAATGGTTTCGAGATGGGCAGTGATGGATTTTTGCCTCCTCGGTGTTTCCCTTCACCCGCTGGGCTTCGGCATCCCAAAGGGTAGGGGGAATTTTCCCTGTTGGTGCGGATCCCGGCACGATTGCCATTGACAGAAACACGGACGGAGAGCGGCGCCTTGCCGCTCTTTTGGCGATACTTGACTTGCCAGATGAGGATCGAGAAGGTGTGCTTCGGGATGGACACGATTGGTTGCGATTGGACACGCCCGAAAAGCGAAAACCCGCGATCAGTACTCGTCGGAAAGACCGAAGGTCTGTTTGCGGTACATCCACTGGCCGCCGGTGAAATCGGGAAACGCGACGGCGGTATTGCCGAGCTGGATCGACTGCTCGCTGAGCGGGGTAATGGCGCTCCATGACGCCGCATCGTAGACGTCCTGTGGTGTCGGGGCCTTGCGCTTGATCGACTCGATGAAGCCGTGCAGTACGAAGAAATCCATGCCGCCGTGGCCGGCGCCTTCGGCATCCTTGCTCCAGCGTTTCCACAGCGGGTGGTCGTATTTTTCCAGCCAGGTCTTTGCGGGATCCCATTCATCTCCCTTCGAGGCGCCGTTGACGTAAATGCCGTTCGCGACATCCATCCACAGCCCGTTGGTGCCCTGGACGCGGAAGCCGAGCGAATAGGGCCTGGGCAGATTGGTGTCATGCTGGAGGAGGATCGTCTCGCCATTGGCGCAATTGATGGACGTGGTCACCACATCGCCGAGCCGGAACCGGACCTTCGCGCTGGGATGGTTCTCTCCGCAATGCCTGACGACATAATCGTGCAGCCCGCGCGTTTTGGACGAAAAAGAGCAGAGGGAAGTAAAGACATTGCCCCGATTGATATCGATGTAATGCGCAAGGGGTCCGATGCCGTGCGTAGGGTAGAGGTCCCCGTTACGGTGCACCGAATGTTCGGTCCGCCAGTGCGCTTCCGACCACCCTTTCTCGCCGAACTCGCAGCCGACGCCTCCGTTCGGATCTCCGTTGTTGAATTTGATCCCCTGCAAATTGTGCTGATAGCCTCCCTGCAGATGGATGAGTTCGCCGAACAGGCCCTGCCGCACCATGTTCAACACCGCCATCACGTCGCGGCGGTAGCAGACATTCTCGAGCATCATGACATGTGCCTGGTGGTGTTCCGCCGCCTTGACAACGTCCCAATGGTCCTGGAGTGTAATGCCCAGAATGACTTCCGTCGCGACATATTTCAAACCTGCGTCGAGCGAGCCAATGACCATCGGCTTGTGCCATTCCCAGGGACTGGCGATGATGACGGCATCCAATTGTTGCTGTTGGAGCAGGTCGCGCCAGGCGTAGGGACTACCGGTGTAGATCTGGGGAAGGCGTTTGCCGGCGCTGTCGAAGATCTTTTTTGCCCGCGCGAGCATCCGGTCGTCGACGTCGCAGATGGCGACAACTTCCACGTCCTCGCGACGTAGCAACAGGCTGAGGTGGCTTTGTCCGCGCAGGCCCGTGCCCAGAACGGCCACACGCACTTTGGGAACCGCGGAGGGATTGCGTTTCCGCGAGGCCGCGGTTTCCTCGTTCGGGTTATGCGGGGCACCGGCGAGTGCGTTGGTTGCTGGCGGGGTTGCCAGAGCGAGGGCGGCCATGCCGCTGTTGCGCAAAAAGGTCTTTCGGTTCATGCGGGCGATGTTTTGCCAAACATAGGGCATTTGCGGTGAAGCCGGAAAAGCAAACGTTTGTGCAGATGGGAGTTAGGGATCGGGGATGACGTGCGAGGCGGCGCGAAGGGGCCGGGCGCGGTAGGGCGGACGCGAATGAGGGACCGGGCGCGGTAGGGTGGACGCGAATAAGGGGCCGGGCGCGGTAGGACGGACGCGAATGAGGGGCCGGGCGCGGTAGGGCGGACGCGAATGAGGGGCCGGGCGCGGCCTGAGGATCAATTTCTCGACCAGGCGTTTTCGGGCGACATGGGCACCATGCAGCGGACGAGCGTGCCGCTGAGGTATTCTTCGACGCCCATCGTGTTGGGATGCACGCCCGGCGCGGCGACCAGTTGGCGGAAGGCCCGGCCGATGGAAGGGATATCGTCCATGAAATTGTTCACTTCGAGCCCGAGGTACTCTCCTTTTTTCAGGGTATAGTGTTCGGCGCCGAGGGCTTCGGCTTCGCCGGGATAGCGTTCTTCTACAGCAGCCTTGTAAATCATGCTGCCTTTACCGTCCGGCCAGGACAGTCCGAAGAGGCGTCTGCCTTCATGACCCGGGACGCGGGCATTGAGGCGTTGAAAAGCGGCCATCACGCCATCGGGGAAGGAGTCGGCGCTGAAGCAACAGAGACGAACATCGTGATCCAGCATATATGTTTCCATGGTGAATTTATTTGATTTGCAGGGCAAAGCTAGATCAGCCGACCGGCAAGGACGGCGTGCAATTCCGTCAATCAAAGGGGTTGTTTGCGACAGCAAATGGAGCTATCTTTATCCTGCCAAAAACATGCGTCATGAAACGAGTTGCCATCCTTGTCCCTGAGACAGCTGTCGTGGAGGCTGTCGCAGACCCGCGTTACATTTTTACCTTCGTCAATGAATTTATGAAGAATTCGGGTAAGGAACCGCTGTTCAGCGTGCAACTGGTCGGCCTTACCCCCGAAGTGCGGGTAACGGACGGTCTTATCTCTATCCACGTGGATGCGGTGCTCAGGGATGCGCAAAAACCCGATCTCATCATCGTTCCTGCCATCAGCGGCGATCTCGACACGGCGTTGGCCCTGAACCGGGAATTCCTGCCATGGATCACGCAACAATACAAGGACGGGGCGGAGGTAGCGAGTTTGTGTATCGGCGCTTTCCTGCTTGCGGCGACCGGTCTGCTGGACGGCAAGTCCTGCTCCACGCACTGGCTTTATGCCAACGAATTCCGGAACCGGTATCCGGAGGTGGCGCTAGCAGACGACAAGATCGTCACCGAACAGAACGGCCTTTATACGAGCGGCGGCGCCAACTCTTACTGGAACCTGCTGTTGTATCTCGTGGAGAAATTCACCAGCCGGGAGCTGGCGATACTCGCATCGAAATATTTTGTGCTCGATATCGAGCGCGCGAGCCAGTCGCCTTTCAGCATCTTCAAGGGTCAGAAGGTGCACAACGATGCGGAGATCGTGAAGGTCCAGGAATACATCGAGTGCAATTTCCAGGATAAGATCACCGTCGACGAGCTATGCGATAAATTTGGGATCGCGCGGAGGACGTTCGAGAGAAGATTTAAAAAGGCCACGAACAATACGGTGCTGGAGTATTGGCAGCGGGTCAAGATCGAAGCAGCCAAGCGTCAGCTGGAGGTGAGCCGCAAAACGGTAGGCGAGGTGATGTACGAGGTGGGTTACAACGATACGAAGGCATTCCGCGATATCTTCAAGAAGGTGACTTCGATGTCGCCCGTCGACTATCGCAATAAGTACAACAAGGAGGC
The DNA here is from genome assembly GCA_035545215.1 of Puia sp. GTDB lineage: Bacteria > Bacteroidota > Bacteroidia > Chitinophagales > Chitinophagaceae > Puia. The sequence continues at coordinate 11,018 of DASZYU010000145.1, read as the reverse complement.
AATGAATTGATGCTGTGCGGGGCATCGGAAACAGCCTCGCGGGGAAGCGGGCCCGATTGCGTTAGGGGGTGCAGCGGAAAGCCCGGAGCCGAAGGCGAGGACTTGCAGCGGAACACCCGACCCGGCGAGCGAAGCGACGGGGAACGCCCGACCGGGGGAACGAAGTGATGGGGCTGGAACGGCCGACCGGGGGAACGAAGTGATGGGGCGGGAGCCGGGAAGGCACGCTCACTGTTTTTGCAGGCGGCGCGCGGCGAAAAGCGACCAGGAGAACCGTAACGAGAGCAAACTGGCCGAAGGGTCGCCGGTCACGAAGACGTGTTCGAAACGCAGGCCGATATTCACCGGATAGTTATGGGAAGGCAGGATGTAACCGACACAGATGCCTGCTGTCGCACCGGATGCCTTTTGGTCGACGTCCGTGCTGTCGCTGTTGAATACGGGGTTGCCGGCGGCGTCGACTTTTTGGATGTCCGTATTGCCGATGGTGTAGCCGATAAAAGGTTCGATATACCAACCGGTGCCATTGCCGCCGAAGAAATGCCGGTACCCTGCCAGCAAGGGCACGAAGATGAGATGGGACTGGTTGGGAGCAAAATAGTCGAAACCTGCCTCGAGGCCAATCTCGTCTCCTTTTCCAACGGGTATGCCGCCGTGAAAGAATCCTCCGAAACCGGTGGCAGACTGTCCTTTCATGATTAGCTGGGTGACTGCGAGCTGAGCGTGGGTTGCCAGGGAGCCGATGAGCAGGGCAAAGACAAGCAGGCATGCCCTGGTTTTTCTAAGGAGGTTCATGGTGAAAGAAATTGGATTTGGCGTAAAAATAATAAGTTTAGTTTGCTAAAGAAAGAATTCTATATATTTATTCGGGCCGCTGTCAGTGGCTTGTAAATAAATATTATATGAAAATGATCTTTCTGGCCGGCGCCCTCGCGGGCTGTATGTTCCTGAACAGCTGGATGCAGCCTGCCAGGTCTACATGGATATCCTTGTTCGATGGTAAGACACTCGACGGCTGGAAGGTCGGGGAGCATGCTTCGACGTTTACGGTGGACAGCGGTTGTATCATTGCGCACGGTCCGACGGCGCATTTGTTCTACGAGGGGAAGGTGCATGATCATGATTTCAAAGATTTCGATTTCAAGGCGGACGTGATGACAAGGCCGGGCAGCAATTCGGGCATCTATATTCACACGCAATACCAGGAAGGCGGGTGGCCGGCGAAGGGTTATGAGGTGCAGGTGAACAACTCGCACACAGATTGGCGCCGTACGGGCAGTTTGTACGGTGTGGTGGACATCAAGGAAGTATATTGTCCCGATAACGTGTGGTTTACCGAGGCGGTCAGCGTGCGGGGCAAACATATCGTCGTGCGGCTGAATGGCAAGACGGTGGTGGATTATACCGAGCCGGCGAATGTGCAGCGGCCGAAGGATATGGCCGAAAGGGTTTTGTCGCACGGAACGTTCGCGCTGCAGGGACACGATCCGAACAGCAAGGTTTATTTTAAGAATATTATGGTGCGGCCGCTGGATTAGGGGATGCGGTGGATGGGGCGGGGGAACCCGGGCTGGAAACAGCGTTCGGTCATCGTGCGGATGGAACAACCTGTTGCGCGTTCGGTGGCACGGATGGCGTCGGCCACGAGTCCGGAAAGGACGGCAGGTTCGGTTTGCACGCGGGCGTTGATGAGGAGGGTCGCCGTGGCGGCGGGTTGGGGATTGGGGTAATTGGCGGCGAGCTGGGCGGCCGGGCGTTCGGCGCGTAACGGGTTGGGATGATTGGCAGCGCCGGGGGGCGCGGGGACGGGGTCGGCGGCGGATGGCTGGGGGTCGCCGGCGGTGATGCTGATCTTGGTATGGCCGTCGAGCAGGAACTTGAGGTGACCGATGGGGTGCGGCAGCCGAGCGAGGCGACGGATGAGGCTGAGTGCGGCGTGTTGGGCCGTGTTGCCGGGGCTGGTGATCTCCAAGGCCGCATCGAGCCACGCGAGCCTGGCTTCGCCGGCGCCGTAGGTGGCATAGTCGACGTCGGGTGTTTTGAGGTTTTTGAAAGTGAGCGTGTCCAGCGTTTCGAGCCAGCGGACGATATGTTCTTCGTCGAAGGAATTTTGGTACAGGATCGTTTTTTCCGGATAGCGGTTTTGCATTTGCGCTTTTAGTTGTGTCGTGTCTTCCATCAGGTCGATCTTGCTTACCACGATTATTTTTGCTTCTTCCAGCTGTTTGTTGTAGATGTAATTTATCGTGTCGTCGAAATCGACGGGGGGCTGCGCATCGGCGAAAGTGGTGAGGGTGGCATGCCATTCCGGATATTGTTGCAGCAGCGGCTTTAGTACGGTAGCGACGAGATCGGTGCAGGAGCCGACGGATTCGGCGAATACGACGGCAGGCTTTTCAATACCGAAGGCCGGGGTGGTGAGAGAGCGGATGGCGGCGTCGAGTTCGTTGTAACGGCAGCAGAAACAGCCGTTGGTCACCTGGTCGGAAGGGATGCCCAGGTGGTTGAAGAGGTCGCCGTCGACGAGATGCGCGCCCTGGTCGTTGGTGATCACCGCTACGGGAATACCTTGTTTCACCAGGAGCCGGCAGGCTTCGCGGATGGCGGTCGTCTTGCCGCTGCCGAGAAAGCCGCTGAGCAGGTGTATTCTTATCGCCGCGAGCGGCGCGCCGCGTCGTAGTTCTTCCGGAGTGGCTTTTCGCACCGACTGGACGGTGACATCGAAGACAAAATCGTCATCCGCGTCCTCCTGGCCTTTTTCCAGGTACAGTTGACGGTGATCGCCGGCCGAGAGACCTTGCAGCTGCGCCTGCAATGCGGGCGATATCGCCGATGCGCCGTGGAGATAAGCTACAGACTTTTCTTCCAACACTTCTCCGCGGCCGTTCCGCATGACGTAGCTGAGCGAGACGATGGTGTTTTTTTCGATCATGCGATCCTGATGTTTTCGACGGGGATGGAACCGTAGGCTACTTTTACCGTAGCCTTCCCCTGCGCGAGACGCACGGTGCCGAAGCCGGTGGCGGTGGAGAGAAAGCAGGTGAAATCGCCGATGCGCGAATCGATGTGCAGCGTCTTATCGACGGCGTCATAGCGAAGACCCGTGAGACCCTGCAGCAGACCATAACTGGACATCGCCCTTGCATACCAGTGGCCGCATTCGTATTCATTGAAGGGATTCCGCACCTGGCCGTCGTACCTGTCGCGGGCAAGCCTTACGATCTCGAGACCGTCCGCGGGCCGGCCCATGAGCATAAGGTGCGAGGCGACGTGGTATTCGATGCCCGTCCACACTTCATCGCTGTAGGGAAAGGGGAGGGACAGTTTGCCGCCTTTGGGCCATGTGCACACCAATAAACCGCCTTCATGACCGAGCGCATAGGCGGGACGTTGCGGGTTGGCGTGTTCCGAGAGGTCTTTTTGCAGATTGTAACGGTGAACGGCGAGCAGGTGGCTTTTTACTTTTTGCGGGTCGATGAAATCGGGGAGACCGCACATCCGGCCGATCCACGCGCCGAGGACGCCGTCGCTGAGACAGCCTTTGCCATACTGGTACTTGGGTCCTTCCTGTTGCAGGAGCGCGATCGCCTCGGGCGAATAGTCGCCACCGTAAGATTTTGCCGTGGCCGGGTCGGGTGCGTTGAGTCCTTTGTATTCGATCGCCTGGAAGAAGTATTCGCCGTCGAATAGGTCGGTTTCCATGAAGCGGCGGCCTTTTTCATAAAGCTCCGCGTAGATGGCGGTGTCCCCGTGCAGGCGGGTCCCCATTTCGATCATCGCTTTCAGCGCGCCAAGGTAGAAGCCGGTGCACATGCCCTCGGGTCCCCAGAATTCGATGTCGTAGGTATTGTGGTGCGGCTCTTCCACCACGCCTTTGTGACGCGGGTCCCATTGGCGGATGCAGTAGTCCATGCTTTGCTTCACTTTTGGGAAGATGGCGGTCAGCCAGTCGTTGTCGCCGCTGATGCGCCATTCGCGGTACACCTTCATGATCCCGCCGAGTTGGCCGTCCGCCGCGGCGTGGAAATCGTGTCTGGTGGGGCTGATGGGCAGATTCGCGCGGAAGGTCTGGTGACCCTCGTCGTTCTGGTCCTCGAAGAATTCGGTATGGCGCATGGATCGTTCGAGCGAAGGAAAGAGATGAGACATGGCCTGTGCGTAGTTCCACACGTGGGTGCACGAGCCGTTGCAGCAGCCGGAATCGTCGCCGCAACCCTCCCAGCCCCAGAAGCGGCCGTCTTTTTGGCGCAGCGTCGTCGGCGATTTGAGGATGGTCAGATTGGCAGCTACCGCCTCCATTACCTCGGGGGGGAGCGTACTGGAATGAAAGGTTTCGCTGAAAAGCGTGGTGTTGTGTTTGAGACCGGCGTAGTGGCTGCGCCAGTAACCGGTGACGGCGAGGATGTCGGCAAACTTGCCGCTGTACCAGGGTTGGTAGGTTTCCGAGGCTGGCAGGCTTTGGCCGATGTGGAGGGTGGAGTGGGGCGTGTACCAGGCGAGCATCACGCGGACCGTTTTGGTTGCGCCGGGTGGAAGCGACAGGGGTACATACAGCGACGCGCCGGGCGCGTCTTTGTCTACCGGCGGAGTGGCTTTGGTCCGGCACTCGCGCACCGTGTTCCAGGCCATCGTGAAAGGGTCCCACCATCCGCCGCGGAACCAGCAGTGATCGACGATCGTGTCGTCGTCGCCGGTGAAGATCGCAAAACTGGAATCGCCGGATTGAAGCGCGAAGCCGCCGGGCAGCGCGATGATGCGGTTGTCTTTGTCGTTTTCGATCAGGAAGTTCTTTGCGTTCATGGAAAAGACGGCGTCGGCATGGACTGTGCCCTTGTTGGTGAAGCGGTATTCGAGCGCACCCACGGGCAGACTCGAATTGTCCTCATCGGTGGGGATGAAGGGGCTCCAGCCGGTGAGCGTGACCCCGATCGGGATGTCCCTGTCCGTGAGCCGGACGTCGGCGAAAGGGAAGACCGCAGTGAAAACGGCTTTTGTAAACCGGGGAAGACCGTAGGTGGCTCCGGTGTCGCCGTTGCCCGAGCCGCGCGGGCCGAACAGTTTCCAGGTCGGAACGGGGCCTTCGAGGATCTTGGCGCCGTTGGCGAGGCCTTTGACCGAAAGCGCGGCGAAGAGGGCGGGTTCATTGTACATTTCCGGGCGGTGGCGAACGCTCAAATGCGAGATGGCGCCTGTCCCTTCCAGACAAAACATGCCGGCTCCGATGCCGCCGATGGGGAAGGCGATCCGGTTGAGGTTCTCGCCGGTGTACGGGCCGTTGTAGGATCTGCGGGGGTGGGGCCCGTCGTTGGCGTGGTGGGTGTTGGGGTCGTCGGGGAAGGGATTTCGGGCGGGGGATGGATCGGAAGGTGGCGTCGGCCCGGAGGGGTTGGCGACGCCGGGATGCGCGGGACCAGCGGGGTTGGACCGATCGGCGGTGTGATGCGGGTCGGTGGTCGTCAGGATTGCACCGGGCGCCGCGGCCATGCCGAGGCCGCCGGCGGTGAGGGTTTTAAGGAACTTGCGTCGGCCGGTTGCTTTTTTCATAAGCATTAAATTACGACATTTTGGGAGGAAGGGTATCTTTAGGGTAAATCGACTACTATGTTAGGAAAATATGCGCTCATGGCTTTCGTCTCGACGGCGGAGCCTGCCACGGGTAGGGCGTTCTATGAGGAGAAGCTCGGACTGACGGTGACATCGGTGGATGACTATGGAGTGATGTACGATGCAGGGGGCACGACGTTACGAATGTCATTCGTACGGGAATTGCATCCGGCGCCTTATTCGATCCTGAGCTGGATGGTCCGCGACATCCATTCGGTGATGAAGGGGTTGAAGGCGAAGGGCGTCGTGTTCGAGATGTACGAGGGTCTCGGGCAGGACGAAGCCGGCGTGTGGACGGCACCGGGAGGAACGAAGGTGGCTTGGTTCAAGGACCCGGGCGGGAACCTGCTGTCGCTGTCGGAAATAAACGGCTAAGCACTATTCCGATCGCAGGCTCTCCGCCGGATTGACGTAATGTTTGTTAGAGTTGGCCTTTTGCGGGTGCGGTGAGAGGCGAAGGTTTGGTGCGCGTGGCCGGCGGTCAGCCGAGGTATTTGTTGAAAAAATCGATCGTGCGCTGCCATGCCAGCTCCGCGGCAGCCTTGTCATAGCGGGGCGTGGTGTCGTTGTGAAAGCCGTGGTTGACGTTGGGATAAATATAGACCTGGTATTCTTTATTGTTTTGTTTGAGGGCCGCTTCGTAAGCCGGCCAGCCTTCATTGATGCGGGTGTCGAGACCGGCATAGTGGATCAATAGCGGCGCATGGATCTGCGCCACCTGGTCGAGCGGGGGTTGAGCGCCATAGAAAGGCACGCCGGCGGCGAGATCCGGGAGTTTTTCGGCCATCAGGTTGACGATACCGCCGCCGAAGCAAAAGCCCACCACTCCGACCTTGCCGTTGCAGTCGGGTTGTTTTTTCAGGTATTCGAAGGCGTCGATAAAATTTTGCAGCATTTCGTTCCTGTCGCGTTTGGCCTGCATTTCGCGGCCCTGGTCGTCATTGCCGGGGTAGCCGCCGAGCGGCGTCAGCGCGTCGGGAGCGATTGAGATGAAACCGGCGACGGCAAGTCGTCTGCCGACGTCCTCGATGTAGGGATTAAGGCCGCGGTTCTCGTGAACAACGACAACGCCGCCGAGTTTTTTGTTGCCGGCGCCGGCGGGTTTGGAAAGGAGGGCCCTGATCGATCCGCCGCCCTGGGGAGAATCGTAGTGTATGTATTCGGAGACGATGCGCGGGTCGTCTTTTTTCACCTGCAGGGTATTTTTGTAATCGGGCATGAGAAAACTCATGAGCGCCGGCACGGTGAGCCCGCCTACGGCATAGACCGAGAGGGACTCCATGAAATCGCGGCGGGAAAGGCGGTTGTGCGCGTAAGCGTCGTAGAGATCGAAGACTTCCTGGCGGATGTCTTCTTTCTTTATCGTGGAAGCAGACATTTTGAGGTGGGTTTGTAATAAAGTTACCGAAAAATCAGCTTATTTCTGCAATACGAAGTTGGCAAGATAGGCCAGGCAGATTATACCCGAAGTAAAGATCACGAGCACATAGGCGGTAATGCCGAGGCGTTCGTACATGATGCGTTCAACTTTAAGGCTGAGCGGGAAGAAAAGACAGGAGGTATAAAAGAAACTGTACCAAAATGTTTTTCTGCGCCGGCGCCAGGAGGGCGGTAAATCCTCAAGCGCTTTCAAATCCTCGTCTTTCAAAATGCGGTAGGCGGATTTGTTCAATTTGTCGAGTTTGTTATAGTTGATCGCCGAAAACAATGTCAGAAACAACAGGGTCCAATAAATGATCCACTCATTGTGATAGCCGTAACAATTCCATAATAATGGGATAAGATGGAAGAAACCGAGTTTGAACCCGTGGTATTCGATGTCGAGCAAGCGATAGCTCTCGAGCTGGCCCCGGTCCTTAAAATTTTTCAAGGCTGCTTCATAGATCGCGATCTTTTCGTCCCTCGACAAATATTCGTTGTGCAACGAATCGGCGAAGAGCAGCTGGAAATAACGATAGTCGAAGAGGAATTTGGAGACGTCCGACCGGTACAGGTATAACCCTGTTTTGATCCCGTCTACATGTTTCGCCGCAGTGAGATCGATGTCATAGGGAAGCGCGGGGTTGTGAGAAAAGTAAAGTTCGCGCGGAAGGGTAAGGTTTCGGATGTAGAGATTCGAACGCGGGGAAAGCTCCACGGCGATGAAATAGGCCCGGTGCAGGAGACGGCAGTCTTTGAAGGTGACGTCTTTCTGGAATTCTGTGCCATAGAAGCCGGCGTCCTCGATAACGCTGCCGCTGAAGTCGGCGTCCCCGTAGAATTTCGACCCGCTGCAATCCATCCATTTATAAAAACTCATATAGCTGAAATCCGCGAAACAGTCGAATCTGCTGTTAAAGAAATTCGCTATTTCAAGGAAGCTGATCGGATCGGCTTTCTGCACCGTGTCTGCATCGGCATCGATCGCTTTGCTCGTACGGCGAACCATGGTGTCGAAGCTTTCGCCATTGTGCACGACCGGCCTTGCATAACGGAGCGTATCCAGCGTCAGGATGGCTTGGGCGTTAGCCATACCAAACAGGCATTGGAGACCGATGGCGATTAGCAGTCTGGGCATACCACGAATTTACTGTTCCGGAAACCGTTCGAAAACGGGAAAAACACCCCATTTTTTAGCGGGCGGGGCGGATGCGGCGGGTGCGTTATAGGGCGGATGCGGCGGGTGCGTTATAGGGCGGCAGATTGGCGATACAGCATCGCAGGGAGGAGCCCGATGGCTATGACGATGCGTTTCATGGTCATTAGTTGTGCGGCGAGCAGGTATCGGCCAGCGCGGCGAGGTGCTGCTCGAGGTCGCGGGCTTTGGGGATGAGGACTTCCTCTTCGATGTGCGCGTGCACGGAAAGGTCCTGTTCGAAGGTTGCCAGTTGGGCCAGGAGAATGCGGTAGAGGGACTCGTTGGTTTCGGGCGGTTCGTAAAGCCGGATAGTTTGGCGAATGTCTTTGAGCTCGTCTTCGGTGTCGTGGTGGTCGCCGAGGAACCGGTCGATCGAATAGCTGTCGCGGGACATCAGCCAGCGCGAAAAGCCGGCGGGCGTTTGGGCGGCCTCCTGCAGCAGATCGATATAGGGGAGGAGGCGGGTCTCTTCGGCGCGGATGTGTTCGGAGAGGTCCAGCACATAGTGACGGAAGAAGTTCTGCAGCGCGACGAGGATGGGATGGTGCGATTCATAGTGGCCGGACAGCAACAGGATGCTTTGTTCGATCTCCGGCAGCTTTTTCGAGAGGTAGTAAACGTGTGTATGCTGGATGTAGTCGACGATGATGTGGACGGGGAACGCGTCGAACTCCCGCGCATTGAAGGCTTTTTCCTCGAAGACCCGCAGCAGGGCCGGGATAAAATTCCCGTATTCGCCGGGAGGCAAGACCCGGGTCGGATACCGCTGCATCACCTGCGGGTAGAACTCGCTGTTTTCGGGCATCGTCGTCACGCTTTAGTGATTGGACAAATGTAGGATAAATCCGGAAAATCGGCCAACTATCTACCGATATAATTGGTTGAATAACAGTTTGAATGTTCCGTGGGTTTGGGCGCGGAAAGTGATCTCGGGACCGAATGCACAGAGTTTTCCGCGACCGATGCGCGCTTCGAAGGCGGCGACGCCGTCGCGCAGACAGGCCTGTCCCCAGGCCCAGCCGCTGCGCATGGGCTTGTCGGTGGCGAACCAGGCAATCGCCCGTACGCTGTCGTTTGCCATTGGTCGTGCTGCGGTAGACGGTCCTGCCGTTCTTCAACAGCCGATTGACCTCGGTGGGAGTTGGCCATGGACTGTGCATAGGGTAAGCGCCAGGAGGACGGCAAACGGGTATTTCGGTCTCATGTGCAGGTAGTTTGATTGAATATACGTAATTTACCTGTCCAAACTTTAACTGCATGAAACTCTTTATCGTATGGCTGCTTGTATGCATCGCCGGGGCGATGCAGGCGATGGGTATGGGGATGGGTATGGGCCCCTTCCCGGCCATCGCAACAGCGGGTGCAGGGCATTCGTCCGACTCCGCCGGCAAAGATACCACGAAGTATACCGTTTTCAAGGAACTACCGCTGAAGCCGCAGCGAAAAGTCGCCTTCAACACGACCGAAGGGACCTGGACCTCGCTTGACGTGAGTCCGGATGGTCAGACGATCGTATTCGACATGATGGGCGATCTGTATACGCTGCCGATGGCGGGCGGAAAGGCGACGCCGCTGACGCGCGGTATTGCTTTCGACTCGCATCCGCGCTGGAGCCCGGACGGGAAGAAGATCCTTTTTTCTTCGGACCGCAGCGGCGCCGAAAATATCTGGTGGATCGATCTGCAAAAGAAAGATACGTTCCAGGTGACAAAAGAGAAGGATCAGAATTTCCCGAGCGCTGCCTGGACGCCGGATGGAGACTATATCGTTTATTCCAAGGGTAAAATGCAGGTGCAGCTGTATATGGTGCACAAGAATGGGGGCGCGGGAATGCAGCTGATCGCTACGCCGGCGACGCTGAAAACGATCGATCCGGCGGTGAGCCCGGACGGCAGGCTTATCTACTTTTCCCGGCGCAACGGACCCTGGTCTTACAATGCGTCGCTGCCGCAGTACCAGGTCGGCGTTTACGATCGGGAAAACAGCAAGATCAGCACGATCACTTCTCGTTATGGATCGGGTTTCACGCCCGTGTTGTCGAAAGACGGACAATGGCTGGTCTATGGGAGCCGTTTCGAGGATAAAACGGGGCTCGTGTTGCGTAACCTCGCGACGGGTGACGAGCGCTGGCTGGCTTACCCGGTACAACGCGATGACCAGGAATCAATCGCTACCATGGGTGTGTTACCGGGTATGGCGTTCACTCCGGACAGCAAGGCGGTGGTTGCTGCGTATGGCGGAAAGATCCACCGGATACCGATCGATGGCAGCAAACCGACGGAGATCCCTTTCAGCGTGGACCTGGAACTGGAAATGGGCCCTCGCCTGGAGTTCAAATACCCGGTATCCGACTCGGCATACGGACTCGCCACGCAGATCAGGGATGCAGTGCCGTCGCCGGACGGGAAAAGACTGGCCTTTACCGTGCTGGATCGCCTGTATGTGATGGAATACCCCGGCGGAAAACCGCGACGGCTGACGACGCACGAATTCACCGAGGCGCAGCCGGCCTGGAGCAGGGATGGAAAATGGCTGGTCTTTGCCAGCTGGACACCGCAGGGAGGCCAAATTTTTAAAGTGGCATCGACGGGCGGGCCGGTCCAGCAGATGACCAAAATGCAGGCGCTGTATCAGACCCCGGTCTTCGACAATAGCGGCAACCGGGTCGTTTTTTTGCGCAGCCCTGCGCAGAAATACAAGGATGCGATCGAGACGGGCTATGATGACGGCCAGGAGGACCTGTGCTGGATGCCGGCAACCGGAGGCGACATATCGCTGATCGTGAAAGCGCAGGGTC
>DASZYU010000144.1:0-9173 GCA_035545215.1 Puia sp. | reverse complement strand
TCCGCATAGTTTCGAAGGCCGCGATCGCAAAACCGGGCGGGTCAAATGGACCGGCACCCGCGCCGATCTCATCTTCGGCTCGAATTCCGAACTCCGCGCCATCTCCGAAGTTTATGCCTGCGAGGACGGAAAACAGAAATTCGTGAAGGATTTTGTGAAGACATGGGCAAAAGTGATGAACCTCGACCGGTTCGACCTCGCCTGACCGTTCGCCGAACGCAACTTTCCAAGCGGCCGGCCCATCAGGGCCGGCCGCATTCTTTTTATCCGGCTTCATCCCCCACCCCTCCGGCCCCTCCTCTTCGACGCCTCATTCCACCCTTTCCCGGTTTTTTTAAGTCCTTTCACGCCCATTTCAGGACTCCGCTTCCCATTCCCGGAATATTTCCCAAACCGCTCTGCCCATAACATTTTGACGCCCAGCACAATTACAAACTGGTATACAAATGGTCCTCCTATAAGGGTATTCCATTAGAATACCCTTATCCGCATTTATCCAATTCCTAAAACCGACTCGTATGACCCTTGCTTATCGCACGTTGCTTTTCAGTACCCTTCTAACCCTTTCCCAACAGCTGCATGCTGCCCGGTTCTGGGTCGCAGCTACCGCATCCAACTGGAACAATTCCGCCAATTGGGCGACCACCTCAGGCGGAGCCGGGGGCGCCAGCGTTCCCGGACCGACAGACGCCGTCAATTTCGATGGCGGCGGCCTCGGCAATTGCACGATAGACGTTCCCGTTAGCATCACGAAGATCACCGTTTCGGCCGCCTACACCGGGACCATCACGCAAGGTGCCAATACTTTTACAACCTCTAACACCGCGACTTTTTCCGGCGGCTCGTTCGCGGGAGGTACAGCCGATATCACGTTTGGCAACAACTTTACGCTCAGCGGCGCGACCTTCACCTCGACCTCCGGGACCCTCGAGTTCGACGGCAACAGCTCGTTTACCAGCGGCACGTTCAATCACAACAATGGTTCCGTTAAATATGTGGCGACAGGCGGAGCCAGCGCGATCAACGGCGTCAGCCCCACGTTTTATAACCTCGAATTTGTCGGCGAAGGATTTGCCTACACGATCAATTCCACTCCCGATATTGTCGTCAACCACAACCTGAATTTCACCGGCACGCTGTTTTACAACCTGAACATCGGCGCCATCGATGCCAACGGCGATATCACCGCCTCCAATACCGCGGCCGGCTGCGGCGGAACGGCAACCGTCAACATCGTCGGCACAGGCACACAGAACTTCACCGGCAGCGCCATCGCCGGCGCCGGCGCTCTACCCAAGGTCACGATCAACAAACCTTCCGGCACACTCGATCTTTTCAACTATCCCGCCTGCTCGAATGCGTTTACCTATACCGCCGGGACCGTCAACGCGGGTACTTCCACCTGGTGCTTTACCGACGGCACCGCCGGCTCCTACGCCATTACAGGAAGCCTCACGTTCGCCAATATCGATTTCGTCTCGATCACCCCGATCACTTTCAACATGGCGGCCGGAACCACGCTCACTGCGACCGGAAACATTGCGATGACGGGGACGGCAAGGATCACCATCAATACGGGAACGATCGATGTCGATGGGAATATCACGCTCACCAATACCGCGCTGGCGGGAGGCGGTTCCGCCATCCTCGAGATCGTCGGCGCCGGCAATCAAACCATCGACGCGACAGCGCTCGCCGTGAGTCAAAATATCCTTCCCGCCGTCACGATCAACAAGCCCTCGGGAACACTCACCCTGAAAGGTATCATTTCGGTCGGCAGCGACTGGACGAATACCGCAGGGACGATAGACGCCGCCACCAACGCATCCACGGTGGCTTTTGGCGGCACGGGCCTCAACGTGACCAGCGCCGGGATGACCTTTTACCATGTGACCGTCACGGGCAACACGATCACGCTCCTCGACAACATGACCATCGCCGGTAACCTGACCATCACGGGCGGCAAGATCTCCCCGGGATCGAACACCATCAATCTCTCCGGGAATTGGAACAATTACGGCACGACAGGTTTTGCAAAAGGAACAAGCACGGTGAACTTCAAGGGCTCGGCGCTCCAGACGATCACGAACCCCGGCGGCGAATCCTTCGCAAATCTGACCGCCAACAATACCGGCGCGGGCATACAACTGATCAACAACACCACGGTCCAATTCACCCTGACGATGAACTCGGGCAACATCGACCTGAACGGCAACACGCTCGCACTCGGCATTTCCACCGGCAACAACGGCACACTGTCCTATACGAGCGGAACGATCATCAACACCGGGACGTTTACCCGCTGGTACAAAGCCGCGGCAATCGCCGGCAACACCGGGCTCTTCCCCGTCGGTACGGCGAGCAGCTACCGGCCCATCATCGTCTCCACGACGGCAAACCCCACTACCGGCGGCACCATTTCGGTCAGTTACACCGACGCGACCACCAATTCCGCCGTATCCATCATCGACGGTGCATCAACCGTGCTGATAAGAAAAGACCTCAGCTGGGCCCTGTCTACGGCAACACTGGCCGGAGGCACCTACAATCTGCAAACACAGGGCACCGGCTTCGGCGTGATCTCCAATGTATCCGACCTGAGACTGACGCTCGCCAATGGCGTCGTCGCGATCGCCGGCGCCAACGGGGGAACGACTACCAACCCGCAGGTTAACCGGACCGGTCTTTCACTCGCTGATTTGACGAATACCTTTTACATCGGCTCGGTGGACCCGACCTTCACTACGCTGCCGCTAACCCTGGTCTATTTCAAAGGAGCGGTCTCCGATGGCGGAGTACATCTGTATTGGGGCAGCGCAACCGAACTGACGGGAGATTGGTTCACCGTGCAGCGTTCAAAGGATGGTCATTCCTGGGAAACACTCGTCCGCTTGCCTTCATCCGCCACTTCCGATCCCGCCGCTTCCCTGTCCGGCGCCTCCTGGTCCTGGTCCGCCACGGACCCCGCACCGTACGCGGGCACATCGTTCTATCGGCTATGCCAGGCAGATGCTGACGGGAATTCGGGTTATTCCGCGGTCCTTTCATTCCGGCAAGACGCTACACCCCCCGCGATTCACATTTTTCCCATTCCGGCCACGGATCATTTTACGATCAGTTTCTCCGGAACCGGAAAATACGCCGTTAGCCTGTTGAACAGCGCGGGCCGGATGGTCCGCGAACCAATGTCTTCCACGGGATCCGACCTCGCCTTGCCCGTTAGCGGGTTGCCGCCCGGGCCCTACTTCATCCGCATCGTCCACGACGGAACGTCGGAAACGAGAACGGTCCTCGTCCGGTGACAGCCGCACCAAAAGCATCCGGTCTGCGCCCGCCGCCGGCCACGCGAAAAACATCTAGTCTGCGCCCGCCGCCGGCCGCACCAAAAGCATCCGATCCTCGCCCGCCGCCGGTCAAGCGAAAAGCATCCGGTCCTCGAAGTGCAGATCGTTGGGATCGAAATATCTCCCGGCCCAGCTATCGTTCGCATACAACTGAAGCGTGGAGGGCGCGCTTGTGGAAGTAGCCATCGGTGCTGACTGTGCCAGCGCATGTTGCGGCGTATCGGCGGCCCCGGTTTCCGTTTTTCCCGAGATATGTTCGGCCGCCGTCTTCCCTTTTCCTTTGGGCGCTTTGGGAGCCTTGGCAGAAGCCGCGGCGCCTGTCCCATGCGCGTCGCGAAAGTCGAAATGATCCACCAGCGACAACGCTTCGATCGCAAAAACGGTGGCGATGTCGGTGTCCTTGATATGGATCAGGTTGTCGCCGTTGTTCTCCTCCCCGCCCAGCGCCAGGTTGCTGCTGCCGCACCATACGATCGCACCCGGCTGGTTGAAATCACAGACGATGAATTTGTGATGAATCTGATGATCGAGCCCGATATTCTTCTCCTGGTCGAACGGCGGCGGCAGGACCGTCCTGCCGGGTTTGCCCGTTACCAGGATGCCGTCCCTGACACCCGGCCGGTATAACGATATGTTGGTCCCGGCGTTATCCGTGATGCCATAACTGAACAGCTGCTGATCCTGGTGGATCTTCTGCAACGCCGCGAGTACCGCGCCGCCGCCGCTTTGGACATCCATAACGGCGAAAAGGACGCTGCTGCTCGTCTTGCCGATGCGCTGCGCCATCCCGTTGAGGATCGCTGCGGCATCGTTCGCATTGTGCGGCGAGAAGGTCACGCACATGTCCGGCAGACCTTTTTGATTGAATGCCCATTGCTGCCCTGCCAGCGTGGATTGATTGAAGGTTTCGCTGACGCCGTCGGTCCACGCTTCGTCAAAGACCCGCGAATACAAACCCGCCACATCCACATTATCGAAGACGATCACATGGTTCGCATTGACGTACATGCCGCTGATCGAGAAATTGGTCGACCCCGACAACACCTTCTCCGCGCTGCCATTCCTGTTGACGATGATGACCTTGTCATGCGAAAATCTGCCGAACTTACCACGCAGGATGGCGGAACTCCCCTTCATGACGGAACGAAACTGCTTTTCGAACGCATCTTCCAACGCACCGGGTTTATGATGCAGACTGGCATTGTCGAGGATGATCCGCATCCGGCCCTCACCCGCCAGTTGCAGGAACGCTTTGCAGACGTCCGGCTCGTTGAGATCGTAAGCAAACACGTCGATCGAAAGCGTCTTGTCTCCCAATACCTCCTGCAGGATGCCGAACACTTTCTCGCGCGCCGTAAAACCCGACCAGGCGTATTCCTGCTCGAATGTAAAGCTCTGCCCCGCCCCGTTCTCACCGGCCACACCCTTGGTGTCGAACAGCAGGTCCCTGCCTGCCGGACGGAAAGGCGCCTTGATCCCGAAATGGTAAGCGAAGGCTTGCGACTGGGTAAACCCGCGCGTAAAACCCAACGCCACCTGGCTGGTCGCAAACGGCTGCACCTGAACGTCTACCGACACGCTCTTCGCCGGATCCAGGGGCGCCAATACCCCCTTATTGAAATAACGCGGCGCGATCGTGTAGGTATAGACTCCGAAAAAAGGGTCCTCCCCCTGGTGAAAAGAACCCGGAACGTGCAGCCATCTGAACTTCTGGATGGGAGCGTTGGCGGTGGAGTTGGCGGGTTCGCCCGCAACAACTGCGTGACCTCCCGCGGGAAGCACCAGTTTATTCAGCAGATAGTAAGCGGGCTGACCGTGCGGCTGTACCCGGATCGTGAAACCGGCCAGGTCTACGGCATCTTTCTTATCATTGAAATTGAAGGCCAGTAAGGTCTTGGCGTCGCCGATCCAGGCTTTGACGGAAAAGCCGGCGGCATTCGTGTTGTGAACGAACATAGAAGAGGTTTAAGTCGTTGTGATGGATGGTTTGGCTAAGCAATTTACGTATCTTTAAATCATCCACCCTCCTTTCCCATTAAATAGGCTGCCTGTGATCCGCTTATTCCGTTATTAAAATAAGCCGGCATGAAATACTTTCGCCTGGCGATGCTGCAATTGCTGCTAGCCTCCTCGCTGCAAATCTCCGCCCAACCCGGCGGCAACGACAGCCTGCTGACCATCGTCCGTGAAGACAAACACGACGTAGCCGAGGCCAGGGCCCTGATTACCCTGGCCGGTATCTATGCCCGAACCGACCTGTCAAAGGCAAAGACCTTTCTTTACCGGTCCATCGCGCTGGCATCCGCTTCCAACTTTCCCGTCCAGTTGAGTGCCGCTTATACAGTAATGGCGTCCCTCCAGCAAGACATGGGCCGGACCGACAGCGCGGAAGTATTCATCCATTTGCTGAAACAGTTGTCCGATTCCAAACCCGAACTCCGTGTCAACTACGTCCAGGCCGCCGGACTGTTTTACAAACGGCAGCAAAACTTCAGGGCCGCCATGCCCTTCCTGCTCGAAGCCCTGGATAAGACAGCTGCGGCCGCCAGGGCCGACCCCTCGCCTGTAAAACGCACCGCGCTCGCGGGCGCCACATTGAACGCGGGCAACAATGCTTCCGTGCTCGGCGACTACCAGGCAGCACTCCGCTATCACCTCGATGCGCTGCGGCTTTTTGAAGCGCTGGACAACAAAAAAGGCATTTCCTTCGCCTACCAGAATATCGGCGAAGATTTCCTCGACCTGAACCAGCTGAAAAAGGCGTCCGAATATACACAACGCGCGCTCACCTTGAAAAGAGAAGGGAACGACCAGCGCGGCGTCGCCACCTCGCTCAAACAAATGGGTTCCATCTGCCGCTACGCCAAACAAATGGACTCGGCGCTCGACTATTACAGCCAATCGCTTCAGATCGATCAGCAGATGGACCTCAAAGTGGAAGTCATGAACCTCGACCTCGATATCGGCAATGTCTACAAGGACAAAAAAGATCGCACGAATGCACGTCTCTATTTCCGCAACGGTCGGACACTGGCAAGGCAACTGGCAGACACCGGGCTGGCCGCCACCTTCGATGCCGCGCTGATCTCGCTGGATGCCGCAGGCAAAACACAGCGACGAAAAGAACAACGCCTGCTCGGCAGCCTGGCCTCTTCGATCGAGGCGGGCGACAAAGGATCCCAACTGCTGACCTATCAGTACCTCGCTGAACACTATGCCGCCACGGGGGAATCCGAAAAGGCATTGGCGTTCAGCCGGAAATATTATGAAATGAACGACAGCCTCCAAAGCCTGAATGTCCAGGTGCAGCTGAAAAAGATCGAGGCCCAGTACGCGCTCGAAAAGAAAGAGCAGGAGATCGCACTGCTCAAAAAGGATCAGCAGCTCAGCCACCTCCGCCTGGAAAAACAACAGGCGACGCTTGCCAAACAAAGGGTCTTCCAATTTGGTGCCGCGTTGCTTTTCTTCCTGCTGTTGCTCATCGGTTTCCTGGTATTCAACCGCTATCGCATCGTTCACAGGGCCCGCCGGATCATCGAGCTGGAAAAAATGCGCAACCACATCGCCCGCGACCTGCACGACGACATCGGGTCCACCCTGTCCAGCATCAACATCCTCAGCAAAGTAGCTCTGCAGTCCCGCGATGACAGCGCGTCCAGCCTCCGGAAGATCATGGACAGGTCCTCCGCGATCATGGAAAAGATGGACGACATCGTCTGGACCATCAATCCCAGGAACGATACCATGGAACAGCTGGTTTGCCGGATGAAGGAATTTGCCGGCGAGATGCTCGAACCGCTGAACATCGTGTATTCGTTCGAAGAGCAAGGCGATCTCCCGTCGTTGCGGCTCGATATCCGTCATCGCAAGGACCTCTACCTGCTGTTCAAGGAGGCGGTCAACAATGCGGCCAAATACAGTCAGTGCCGCCACCTGCACATCCTGCTGCGGCGGGCAAAGGATTCACTCCAGATGGAGATCGCCGACGACGGCAAAGGCTTCGCGGAAGACGGGCTCCGTAACGGCAACGGACTGAAGAACATGCGCGACCGGGCCGCGTCGATGCCGGCAACCATCCGCATCGACTCCGCAATAGGCCAGGGCACGCGCATCGATCTCGACGTACCCGTGCTGTGACCGGCTACTCTCCGCCGCGGCCCCTGCCGGGACATTCCAGCCCGTCCGTGGCATCACAGTCAGACCGCTCGCGTGGCCCTGCCCGTTGACCAGCCGCAGCCCCGCCATCCCCTGTTTATGGTATCCGCCCGCTCCTAAAAAGATGCTAAATTGCCCTTGTGCCAAACCCACTACTTATGGTCGGCATCCTGATTTACGAAGACAACGACAGCCTGCGGGACAGCCTCGCCAATCTGCTCACGCTCTCGAAAGACCTGCTCCTGCTCGGGGCCTTCGCCCGCGCCGATGACATCGCGACCCATATTTCCCAGTTCCGCCCCGAAGTCATCCTCATGGATATCGAAATGCCCGGTATCAACGGCATCCAGGCCGTCCGGCAGGCTCGCACCATCGATAAAAAAGTGCACATCATCATGCTGACCGTGTTCGACGACAACAAACACGTCCTCGATGCAATTTGCGCCGGCGCTTCCGGTTACCTGCTAAAAAAACACCTGTCAGACGGTCTGCCGGAAGCCATCCGCCAGGTCATGGACGGCGAACCACCCATGTCGCGCGGCATTGCACGGATGATCATCGCCGGTATGCAGCAAACCACGGCCGCACCCGCCGCCAACGACTACAAACTGTCCGCCCGCGAAAAAGAGATCCTCTCGCACCTCGCCGGCGGCGAAGGCCTGAAGGCGATGGCATCGGCGCTCTCTATCAGCCTCGACACCGTCCGCACGCATATCAAGAACATCTACGAAAAGCTGCAGGTCCACAGCCAGAGCGAAGCCGTTTCGAAGGCCCTTAATGAAAAACTGGTGTGACCGCCCTTTCACGATTCACACCAGCCCTATCGCGTCTTTATGCGCGCATTTAGCCCACTATTTCGACCAGTTTAGAACCACGACCGACACATTTGCAATGAAAAAGCTCCGGTTGATAACAAAACCCGCCGCCTGCGTATGGCCGTATCCAGGCATATCCGACAGCCGTTCCCACGTATCGCCGGCAGGGAAATATTCCCACGCGTCCTTGTCGACAGGTATCAACTGGGTACCGGGTTCGCCGCCGGCCACCAGGCCCACATCGACACCATCGATGGTTGCAGTCACACCCACCGCAAACGACCGGCCAAGCCCGGGGAAATCGGTCTTTTGTGTCCAGCTATCGGCCACAGGATTGTACTGCCATACCGCCGTAGGAAAAGTCTGAGCGCTATGTTTTCCGCTCACAATATATCCTTTCCCGCCGACGGCAAAACCGGGCGCTGCAAATACCTTCGTACCGGGAAATTTTTTCTTTGCCCTCCATTGGTCCGCTACAGGATCGTATTCCCACCAATCATTTTGAAGCGCACCGGTCACATTGTCATAGCCCAGCCCTACATAACCCTTCCCGTTGATGGCAAAGCCGCTGCCCAATCGCCGGGCAACGGTCGGAAGGGAGGCCTTTTGGACCCACTGATCGCCGGCCTGATCGTATCGCCAGGTCGTATTCCCGACCACAACGTAGGCATAGCCTCCGAGAACGAAGGCGACTGCGTCGGGTACGCCAGGCCCGGGAATGGGCGATCTTTTTGTCCAGGTCCCGGTTGGCGGATCATATTCCCATAGGTCGGTGCTGTTGACGCCGCCGGTCCCCATGTAGAATTGGCCGCCGCCGCATAGATATCCCTTGCCGTTAAGCGTAAACCCTGTGGCATTT
>DASZYU010000143.1:0-8076 GCA_035545215.1 Puia sp. | reverse complement strand
GGGGCCGCGCACCTGCCCGGCATGATCGCATCGCTGACACCGCTGCCCGTCATCGGCGTACCGATCAAATCTTCCAACTCCATCGACGGATGGGACTCCGTCCTGTCCATGCTCCAGATGCCCGGCGGAGTACCCGTGGCGACCGTTGCGCTCAACGGAGGAAAGAACGCAGGCATCCTGGCCGGATCGATCATCGGTTCGTTCGACACCGCCGTCCGCGAACGGGTAGCCGATTACAAGAACAAACTGGAACAGGAAGTTCTGTTGAAAGTCGACCGGCTGAAACAAGAAGGATGGGAAAATGGTTTCGACAGATAAGCTACTGCCCGCCTTTCGCGGGTGATGGAAATGAGCGGTCCGGGAATACCGGGCCGCTCGTAGTTTTTGCCAAAAATGTCCTAAATTGACCACTCATCTATAATTCCCTTTCTGTATGATGCATCTTGCTTGTCCCCCTCGCCGCAAATTCGGGATCGTTTTACCGCTCAGCCTGCTCGTCTTCGCCACACCCGGGATCGCGCAGCACTACGATTCAACCGACCACCGCGCCACCGAAGTCTACAGCCCCGTACCGCCCGTTGTGACGCCGGCCGGCCAATGTGGCGGCGCGCCTTCCGACGCGATCATCCTGTTCGATGGCAGGAATGAAGACCAGTGGGTCCGTGTCTCTGACGACAAACCCGCCGATTGGATCGTCGCCGACGGTATCCTGACGGTCAACAAACAGTCGGGTAACATCCAAACCAAACAAAGCTTTACCAACTACCAACTGCACCTCGAATTCCGCATTCCCGCAACGATCACCGGGTCGGACCAGGCCCGCGGCAACAGCGGCCTCTTTCTCGCATCCACCGGGAAGGGCGACGATGGGTACGAATTGCAGATCCTCGACAATTACAATAATAAGACCTACACCAACGGCCAGGTCGGCGCCGTGTACAAACAAAGTATTCCGCTCGCAAACCCCAGCCGCAAACCCGGAGAATGGTCGTCTTATGACGTGGTCTGGACGGCGCCGGTCTTCAATGCCGACGGCAGCCTCGCTTCCCCCGCGAAGGTGACCGCTTTCCTAAACGGCGTCCTCGTACAGAATAATTTCGAGCTGAAAGGCGTCACGCGGTATATCGGCCAGCCCTACTACAAACCGCACGGACCCTGCCCCATCAAGTTACAGGCGCATGGCGACAAGAGTGAGCCCATCAGTTTCCGGAATATCTGGGTCCGGCCGTTGAAACCGCTCCAATAACCGCCGGAAGGTTCAAGTGATCCAAGCCCCTGTCAGGGGCTTTTTTTATTTGCCGCGCAGTCGCTTGCCGGGTTTGGAAAGCAAAGTCCCTTTCCGCCGCGGGCCAGGGCCGTCAGTCGAATAGCCCGCTGCATACTGCAAAGCCTCCAGTCCGCCCGAAAGATAGACCAGCGGCGCATTCCAGTTGATGGCGATCTCATTGGACGCGTAGCCCTGGTCATTGTCCAGGTAAGAAGTCTCCGGTTCCAGGTACATATAAACCTGGTGATCCTGGCGGCCCGGGTTGGCGCCCCCCGCCAACAGCCCCGGCACCGGTGCAACGACGCCATCCGCTATCGAAGGACGATGATGCGGATGCATCGGCGGATGACTGCCCATTCCAGTGACAAAACAATAGCCCGTGGCATTTCGGCCGAGCAGGTAGTCCAGGTTGGAAACTGCGCCGTCGAGGTACGCCTTTTTCTGCTGTTGCAGCCAGGCATTGATCAGCAACATCCCTTGGTTAGCGCATACGGAATTGCTGCCCCAGATGAAGTCGGAGCGTTTTTCTCCCATCACCGTATGGAAACCCGTTCGGCCCTCTCCTTCGATATATCCGTCCGCCAGAGCGAGCAAACGGTGACGCATCGAGTCGACCGCCTCCGACAACGACCCGGGCAATTGCAAACGATGCCGCAACAGCGAGTAGTCGCCCATCGTGCCGACATTCGACCAGGAAGGCAGTCTGGGCGCTGTGCCGATGCCCGCCAGGACAGCCGGCAGGTACGTCGTATCGCCGGTTGTGATCAGCAACTCCGAGGCGGCCCAAAAACGTTCATCGCCGAAAAAGCGATCCCCGTATGCTCCCGTCGAAATAGCCGGCGAGAATTTTCTGTTTAGCGCATTCTGGTCGTACACGCTGTCCGGATACTGCGATGCCCAATGCCAGGCCCGGACCGAGGCTTGCCGGCAGCTGTCCGCCAGTCCCGGCAGCTGGTCCGGAAACCGTGCGAATAACCGCGCCGCCTGCGCCGTCGTCGCGGCAAAATCCAGCGCGGCCGCCGTCCCCTTCTGAACGACATAACGCGGCGCCTTCGTGACCCCGGGCATGACCATGCCGTCGAACGCAGCATTCGTGCACTTATTATAGACACCGCCATCGGCCGGGTCCTGCATTCGCAGCATCCACCGGAGATTGTACAACGCTTCATTCAGGATATCGGGAACGCGGCGTGCCGCCGCCGCGCCAGCACCCTTCACCGGTGCGGCCCGTCCCACCGCCGCGCCCCCCCGCCCTACCGGCGGGATATTGGTCTTCAAACTGTCGAAGTAGCCGGGAAAATCTTCATACGCATCCAGCAGCGTCCCCATGGTAATCCCCGAATTAACGACATATTTGTTGTAGTCCCCCGCATCATACCAGCCACCCGTAACCGAGACGATGCTCCCCGCCGGACGAGCCGGCCCCGCGGCCGAAGCGTGCACCAGCACTGCCGTATCCGGATGGCCCGTCGGACGCGCCCACGCGCCGGCATACGCGCGAGTCAGTTCCATGGCCGACCGCTGATAATAATAGCCTTTGAGCGCCGCCTCTGTCAGCCTGGAAAATACCCGGTCCCCAACGGTAAAAGGATAGGAATCGGGAAGACCCGGCACGGCCACCAGGAAGGTCCCGCTGCCGTAAAAACCGCTGAAGTCGGCCAGGCGAGTCGACAGCGAAGAATTCGGGGATGCCGTGACGGGCCCCAGGCGACCGGTGAAGACGGTGTCTGCCCGTAAGGTGCGCGACGCCGAAGGGTAAACGGAAACAATGTAGAACAGATCCCTCGTTGCTGCTCCCGTTGCGACCGCGAATTTCGGGCCATGCACATAGAAACCCAGCTGATTGACGGCTATGGCAGGAGGCGGAACAGGCGACTGGAAGGGAGCGCTAGCGAGCAGCAGGAACAAAAATGGCAAGGTGCGCATCGTTAACGGGTTGATGGCGCCAAAGATAAGAAGGCCCGGCATCGGCGCCATTACCGGGATAAATTTTGGATGAAAAAGGAAAAATTTTGCGTAAATTGAAAAAGTACCACATGATCCCGAACCGCCTTCCGCGGTCCGGTCGATCCCGGTATCCAACGTTACCTCACCAAAAAACCAGGCGATATGAAAAAAGTAGCTGATATTCTATCCCACAAAGGTTCGCGCATCACCTCCGTGAGCCCGGGAACAACTGTGCTGGAAGCCTTGCAAATCATGGCCGAACAGAATATCGGGTCAGTGATGGTGCTGGAAGGAAATCAATACCTGGGGATCATGACGGAACGAGACTATTCCCGGAAAGTGATCCTGAAGGGAAAATCATCCACCGACACTCCGGTTTCGGAGATCATGTCGAAAGACTTTCCCAATGTCACGCCCAATGATACGGTGGAGTTCTGTATGCAACTGATGTCGGATAAGAACATCCGTTATCTGCCCGTTTTCGATAAAGAGGCGCTGTGCGGCATCGTCTCGATCAACGACGTGGTCAGGGAAACGATCCTGACCCATGAAGAGACGATCACCCATCTTAAAGACTATCTGCATTCCGGCATCTGACCCCGACGGCTGCTCCCCCTCAAGGTAATTGACCCGTTCCCAGGCGGTCGAAAAAGGCCTGTAACACCCGGTCCAAGCCGGGCTGTCCAAGCGGTTTATTCTCGAATCCTGCCACCTCCGGACGCGCGCGCGCCCTTGTTTCGTCATCCGGGTTCAGCGAAGTGGTGAGCATGAAAACAACGATGTCGCGGGTCGTGGAGGCCGGCAGCAAGCGGTACCGGTCGAGGAATTCCCAACCGTCCATGGCAGGCATATTGATATCCAGGAGGATGAGGTCGGGGCGCGGAAATTCGTCCGTTCCTTCGCTTCCGCACCTTCTGAGATAGTCGAGCGCTTCCTGCCCGTTGCGGGCGATCCGGATATGACGGGTGCAGCCGGCTTGTTCCAACATCAGCCTGTTCAGGAAATTGGTGGGTTCATCATCGTCGATGAGAAGGACACAATTCAGTCGTGTGCTCATTTTGCTTGCACTCAAAATTATAAATAGTCCCTCAGAGATACAAGATTCACGATCGATTAACCGGAACCGCGTATGAAATAACCTAAATTTGACAGTATAAAGGTCTATCATTATGGCTGGAACGCTACAACGGGACGAGACGATAGTAAGGGAAATTGTCGATACGGCCAGAGCCCTCTTCAAAGAGACAGGGTTCAAAAAAACAACAATGGGAGACATCGCGCACGCCCTGGGCAAGGCCAAAAGCTCGCTGTATTATTACTATCCCAGCAAGGAGGATATTTTTGAAGCTGTTGTTTCCACCGAAATGGACGAACTCCTCGAACAGATCCATCAGGCGATCCGCAAGGCGCCGAACTCGAAAGAAAAGCTCGCGATCTATTGCCGCTGCCGGCTGGAAAAGCTGAACCGGCTGTGCAATCTCAGCGAAACCCTGAAAACGGAGATCGCCGAATTGCAGCCGATCATCGGACACCTGAAAAGCAGGTTCGATACCAGTCACGTGCTGGTGGTCAAAGAGATCCTCGCCGAAGGTGTCCGCAAGGGTGAGTTCAAAAAGATCAACGAGAGCAATATCGAACTGATCGCATACCTGATGGTCAGCACTTTTCGCGGTCTGGCCATGCCGCTGATGGTCGGCCAGAACAGGAGCCCCTGTCTCGATCAGCAGATTGATTCCATCGTCGACATCATGGTGGAAGGGATCAGTTGACCGCCCGCGATAACCGACGAGACACCCGCCGAATCACCCGCACCGCCGCCATCCCGTGCCGAAGATCAGCTGACCGCCCGCGCCCATCTGCGGACCAGCCCGTTCAGCCATCCCGCCTTCGCATAGGCATAATCGAACAGGCTGATGCCCGCAAGGCCGCAAAGGATTCCGGCCACCACATCCAGCACATAATGGTGACTCGCATATACGGCCGTGAACCAGATGCCGGCCATGATCAGTGCAAACAACGCGTTCCACCAGCGAAGACGGCAACGGACGCCGTAGCTCAACACGATCAGCGGATAGGACGCATGCAGCGATGGCATAGCTGCAAACACATTACTGCTTTTGGCATACAGCGCTGAGAAGACCGAAACGTGGAAATAGCTGTCCCATCGGCCGAGCCCCGCCGTGTTCCCGCGCGTATGAGGATGGAAAACGAAACCGTATTGCTCCACATACCAGGGCGGGGCCGCCGGAAAAGCATAATAAATGACAAAACCGATCAGGTTGACGAGGAGGAAACTCAGGGCGAACCTGAAAAAGACCACCTTATCCTTATAGAACAGGTACCCGGCGAACGCCAGCGGCAGCGGCATCCAGCACAGGTAGAAGAAACCGCCGGCTATGTCCAATGAAACCCGGTGATGCACCAGCCAGTATTCATTGGGCGTCTGACCATTGATACCGAACAACTGCTTTTCCAGTGCATAGACGTCTCCAATATGTACGGCATGGTAAAGGTAGTTCGGAAAAGCCTTCATGGAGTCGAACAGGACCCAGAACACGATGAAGGGCGTGAACCCAAGGATGAACCGGCGCGTCGGTCCCGACAAATAAAAAAGCGCGTTGAAAAGGAGAGCAAGGAACAATTCATCGTTCCTGTATCCGATCAGCCATGCGCTGACCGAAAGATATAGCAGGGAAAACCCCGAAACTACGAGCACATTCCGCCAGGTCAGCGGGGTGCCGGTGGAAAGCGCGGTACCGGTATTCATCGGCGCTAAACTTTGATACGTTCGATCAGTTCTTTACCATTCTGCGAATCGACGCCCTTCAGTTCGAGATAACGGACATTGGGAGACCAGAAGGTCCCACCCGGATCGATCCGGATATAGACGCGTCGCAGGATAGCCTGCTTCCCGCCGATGGTGACGTAGACATGCCGCTTGTTGTCCACGGGAGACCGCATCAGGTACATGGGTATGTTCTTATAGGACACGAACCGCAGCTCGTAAACGTCATTGCCCATGTCGCGTTCCTTCAGGCCGTAGGCAAAATGCCGCTGGATCCAATTCAACTCCTCGCGCTGGTGCTGTTCCGTATACCGTATCCACAACACTTTGACGGGTTCGACCCTATCGAGAATGCCGTTGTTTTCATTCAGCTCGCAAATGATGGTATTGGTATTAGGCGTACGTTGCAGGTAAAACAGCGACGAGGCGTTGTCGGGCGGTATAGGGAAAGTATCCACGGGGTCAGTGACGACCACCGCCTTCCGACGGGGCATTCCTTCCGCGGCGGCTTTATGCGTACCTGCCGGTTGCGCGGTACCGGGCATCGCAGACAACCCGGCCAGGAAAAGAATAATCATCGTGCCGGTCTTCGCCTTCACCCCCGGCTTCTCGCGCGCCGCATCCTGCCCGTCCGGCCGCATCGCACCCTGCCCGTCCGCGCGCGCCGCGTCCTGTCCGCCCGGCCGCATGCCACCTTGCACAGCCCGCGCTTCGAGCATTCGCTTCGCATCGCGCAACCGCCCGATGGCGGTGATATTGGCCAGGAAAGCCAATGCCGTCAGCGGAATCGTGAATATCGACATCGTCTCGAACACCGGAAAGCTGCCATTCGGCCACGCCACCTTGTAATCTCCGCCCATCCACCGGGAGGCGATGCCACACGCAAGCGCCGACACGCCGATGATGATGACCCGCTCCGGACGCTGCATCAAACCGTCCTTGCATTCGATACCCAGACCCTCCGCGCGCGCGCGGGTATAGCTGACCATCATGCTGCCGATCAGCGCGACGAACGCAAAGAGACTGCTGATGAAATAATGATGCGCGACGAGGTAATAACAGATACCCAGAAAAAGGATCAGCTCGCTGTACCGGTCCAGGACCGAGTCGTATAATGCGCCGAAAGAAGAGCTCATATTGCCCAAACGCGCCACTTGTCCATCGAGCATGTCGAACAGGCCCGCAAAAAGGATCAGCGCACCAGCCCACCCGACATAGGACAGGTCACCCCGCCGGCCCTCTTCGGCGCCGCAGATGAAAATGACAGCCACCGTGACGTTCAGCAACAGACCGATCGTAGTTACCATATTGGGTGTCAACCCCATCCGGATCAACAGCCGGACCACGGGATTGATGATCCTGTAGATACCCGATTGCAATTTATTTCGTGTGCTCATGGAACCGTGACTCGCTTTTCGTTGACAATCTGTAAAGATAGCTAAAAATCCGACTTGCGACCTGGTCCGCCCTGCGCAGCCCCCGACATCTGACTTCGTCCGCCCTGCACCCCCGCCTAAAAATCGAACTTCGCTCTCGCCCGGATCCCCCACGTCGGGATATTCGGGTGATTGAGGTAGGTGAACCGTCGGATATAATCCACGCGGATCAGTTTGAAAATATTCGCGATGCCAAACCCGCCTTCGACATACGGCACATTCGTCAGCGAATACGTCTCGATCTGTCCGTCCGTAAACGGGAATTTAATCTGCTGGGGGTTCCGCGCCGGATCGTTCTCTGCCCTCAGCCCCCCGAACAATACCTTTGCCTCGACCACCTCGCGCCACTTCAGTTTTTTCAACAGGGGTATCTTATTGAAGAAGAAGCCATTGAAATAGTGGTCGACATAGGCCGTGGCATAATGATCGCTCACGAACTCGAGGAAGTTCATCAGGTTGTACGATTCCAGCTGATAGGCAAAAGTCTGGTTGGCGTGATGGATGTCAGCCAGCGGAAACGGCACCTTCCCGATGATATAACCGAAATCTGTCGTGATATCGGTATAGCCCAGCGGACCGATATAGAACCGCTTATAGAAATTAAAATCCAGGTTCTGATAGGTATACT
This sequence comes from Puia sp., assembly GCA_035545215.1. Lineage (GTDB taxonomy): Bacteria > Bacteroidota > Bacteroidia > Chitinophagales > Chitinophagaceae > Puia. Next base: position 13 of record DASZYU010000143.1, on the reverse strand, counting down.
CGCCCCCGAACAA
>DASZYU010000142.1:0-8216 GCA_035545215.1 Puia sp. | reverse complement strand
CTATCTCAGACGGTATTTCGAGCCCTCGCTCCGCCAGCAGCTCTAGCGCCAAAACATAGTCGAAATGCCCCCATTCATCCGGTTTTGCCACGATCTCCAGCAACTCGGCATCGCTGAAAGATAACAGATAGTATCCCGGATCGATATCCCCGAGGTGGCGCTGATAATGCTCTTGCAAGGCCTTTTCAGCCTTTTCAAGATCGGACGCCTTCACTTTCAGGTGGATGTTTTGTTCGACCGTATTGCGAAAAAAGCCGGGCTCCAGCAGGGGTCGAACCTTTTCGACAACACACTCCACCTCCTGCTCTTTGAGCTTCTCGGCAATGGCGGAGGCGAGACCCGGGTCGTTGAACTGGCGGAACGTGAGGAATTGGGCTGCCATGGAAACGATTTTAAACCTGATTTCGGCCGGACTAAAATTAGCTCTTTTTAGGCATTTGCTAATTAACTAGTTATCATAATGTTAAGGTTTTCCTATATTGCAGCGAAATCTCTAGTTTGCCGGTCTTTTCAACCGGCTCAAATATGTGGGCATCGGCCCGGTCATTAAACACAAAAGATAAGTATGAAAAAATTGTTGATCTGTATTTTATGTTTTGCCACGGTTCAGAGTTTTGCGCAGGCGAGGGTCGGGGTCCAGGGCTCTTTCAGCTCGATCAATTTCTGGCAGACCGATGGTTACACCGGCGTGCCCGCCAATGAGTATACCTGGCAATTGAATGCGTTCCAGGCCGGCGTGGTGGCTGAATATGATCTTGGTTATTCCGGTCTGATGATCCAACCGGCCCTTATGTTTGCCGAGAACGGTGCCCACCTCGGTCAAACCAAGCCATTCGTACCGATCGGGGACTATACGATCGGGTTTTCGGACACGAAGTTGCAGTTCTATTCGCTGCGCCTGCCGCTCAACCTGATCTATGGATATCACGTCAACCCCAAATTCAGAGTTTTCGGCGGTCTCGGTCCCTATGTTGCGATGACCTTATCCGGCACGGAAAAAGGCTATTCCACCGGGTATACGACGAGCAACGGCGGCTTTCAATACGCAACCATGCCGATCAATAACAAAGTGAAGATATCCACCAAGCCGTCCGCGGCTACCCAGGGGGTCAGCAACGTCGCTCCCATCGATATCGGCATGGACATTCTCCTTGGCTTCCAGTATAAGAAATTGGAGATATCGGCCTCCTGGAACCGGGGGTTCTCGAAGATGTATTATACCGGCAATGTCAACCTGGGCAACCAGTTCTGGAACTTCACCGTCGCCTATATGCTCTTCGGCCACGACCGTAAGCCCAAATTATAAAAGGCAGCAATAGCGCCGACCACCACCAGCGCGCGATCGGCAATCCACGATGCCGGCCCGCACGGAGCCCCGATCCTATCGGCTCGGGGTCTCCCTGGTAATTCAGGGAGGCCCAGAAATAGGGCAGCTTGTCCAGGTAGGCCACGCCAGGATCATTCAGCCATTCCAGTTTGGCGCGTCTCAGCGCAGCAGTAGCATCCGTGCGCCCGTGCGCGTCAAGGGGTTCCCTCGTCAATTGGCGATAAAACCCATTCATGAGCCGCGACGCAGCGGCGTCATTGACATTCCACCACCCTGCGACCACTGCGCCCGCTCCCGCGCCGATAAAGGCTCTGCCCAGGCTTTGCGCGCCTTCTCCGGCGACCAGTCTGCCATCGCCCGTCCTGCAGGCGCTGAGGACAACCAATTGCGGGGCGTGCGTCACCGCCTTCAGCTCGAATAGATAATACGGGCCGTTATACAGCTCGATGCAAGGCGCTTCCGTGGCGCCGGTTTTCGCGAAGGCATGCGAGCTGATATGGATAACCGAAGATGAGGAAACGGCATTCCGGAAATTATCGGTGGTCGCCGAGCTGTCCCTAAAATAGCGTCCGTTGCCGATCGACGCCACGATCCCCTTCCATTCTTCATCTACCGCCTGAAGATACGGCATCGCCCCGCCGTTCTCCGCGACAAAGAATCCCGCGAAACCCCTGTCATCCACCGAATGACCGTCATGTCGCCGCAGCATTTGAAGCGACCATGCGTACGAAAGCGACGCTTGCCGGATCACGAACGGCCACGCAGCCGGCGATGCAGGGCAATCCGCCCGCGTGACGAGCGCATCCACCGGAAGGAGATCCATGGCTCCGTCGGGCAGCAGTATATAGTGCGTTTCGGGAGCGAACGGGTGGCCGGCGAAGAACTGCTCATACAACCGGAATGCCTGTCGGCAATAGGTCTGCGGATGATCGATCATGGCCGCCGGACCGCCCCCGAACCAGGTGTCCGTAAATTCCCTGATTTCGTTTTGCCAGGATGGAGATAGTTCCGTCTTATCGGCAAAACGGATTCCATTTCTGGTGCATTCGATCGTATACAAGGCGGTTGGCGCGGCAAAAAAGCATCGGACTGCCTCTTTGTCTTGCAGGTACGACGCGACGGGATCCGCTCCCGCCAATACAGGGGAGGCCGCCGGATCCTCCTCCTCCACAGCCCTCCTGCCGGTAGCCGCTATCTTCTTGCGCAACTGAGCCAATTCCCAGGTGACCTGCGCTTCGCGGCCCTGGTCGGTTTGACTCGTTTTTTTGCCGATGTCTTCCTTCTGATAATAGATCAGGGCTTTTTCCAGGAGCCGTAACCTCATTCGCATCGTATCGTCCCGGTAGCCGGCAAAGGACTGGCTCTGCTGCATGCGCTCTTCCAGCAACAATTGCGACTTGCTGCTTTCCATGAACGATAGCATGGACTGCGCATATTTTTCCCGGCCGGTCTGTTTCCAGGCATTCCACGCCGTTTCGATCGCATCGCCGAATCGCTGTCTTTCATCCGCGACCGCCCTTTCTTTGGAAGAACCTGTCACAAATTGTTCGCGCAATTCCCGCAAGGACACAAAACAAAGCGTGTACAGACGCAACGCTTCATCCGTTTTGCCGGACCGTTCGGCCAAAACGGCCTTTGTGTATAGCAAGTCCGACAACGTATTTTCAGCATACACGTCACGTTCCTGCAAACTGCCTGCTCGCCTCCCCGGAACGAGCACGCCCAGGCATTGGTCCGTCCAATAGGCGGAACGCGCATTGTCGTGGAGACGAAGGAACAGCGAACCCAGGCGTTGAAAAAGCTTGGCACGTTCGCGCCGCGGAACTTCCTTCCCTTCCCGTAACAGCCGGTCTTGCAGCGCGAGTGCGCGCCGGTACCAGGCAAGGGCCCGACCGGCCTCGGCGGCATAGATGTCTCCGGCCTGCTGGTACGCCATCAGCAACCAGTTACCCGTTTCGACAGTTTGCAGCGATGACAGTTCTAACAGAGCTATGCTTTCTCCAATGCTCGTCTTTGCGGCATCCGTCTGCCGCAACTGCAGACAGGCATCCGCCTTTTCGGAAAGAAGTAATCCGTATAAAGCGCTTCGGCCATTGGCGGCCGCCAAACCCAGCCGACAGTAGTCCAGAGCGGCGCCGGGCTCTCCCATATTGCTGCAGGTATTGGCAAGATTGCTGTAGACCCCCGCGAGCGCCTGTTTGTCTCCCGCCGTTAGCGCCAGGTTTAATGCCTTTTTGTGAATGAATAAGGCCTGCTCGTAGTCGCCGAGACGCGTGTAGTTATTCCCCAGCGGCTTGAGTATATTTTCGAGGACCAGGCCATCGTCCGCGATCTCGGGATGTTGCCGGGCCCACTCATAGGCAGCCGTATACGCATCGGTCGATGGAACGATATCTCCGCTCACCAGGAATACATAACCTTCGTTGGTTAGCATGTCCAGCCAGGCCTGGATCTCCGCTTCGCTCCGCGGCCGACGCCAGACTTCATCCACAGATCTTGCAAAGCGCACACACCGCCGCGCCGGGTCCTGTCGCACCCACTGGATCTGGTCATAGATCCATCCGGAAAGATCGTCCGCCGCCTGACGAGGGGACACCTGCGCGCGCGACTTTCCAAACCATAAAAGCGCCAACACCGCCGGACCTACCCACCGGCAAAAAGAACGCATTCGCAATTTCGCTATCATGCCAGACGGCTTCAGGCATTGAAGATAGCACATTACAATTTGAAACCTGCGTACACCCAGAAGCGGTCGGTCAGATCGCCCGACAGCAGCCGCATATAACGAACACCCAGCACCGGGCCATGCCGGACCCTGCCAACCTGCAGATCGAGAAAAGGCGCGGCATTCCAGCTGCCCAGCCAGCGGACTGCGGATTTGCTCGTACTGGCCGTCGTCATGACCTTCAGCGGTAATGCCTGGGTGGTAAAATAGATGGTATTCTCCAGCGTGGTCTGTTCGGAGATATTGATCTGGGCCATCGCTCCCGCACCGATGCCGAACCAGTCGCTCACGTTGTACCGGTAGTGTAACGGGGTGATCTCGAAACTGTTTCGCCGGGTCGTCGTTTTGCTTTGCCGGCCGGTCACCACGAATGGCAAACCTCCAATGAGCGTATCCTGCTGATCCTTGACCACGGCGCTCGTAAAGGCATCCTGCTGCAACAACCCGACAAAAGCCTCTATCTGGAAATACGGCCTCGAAGGCGCGTAAGGAGCGAGCACATAGCCGAACTGTATCGGACCTGTCGCGGTGTACCCGCCATTGCCCGGCAGTACGCTATATCCTGCCATGAATCCGGGTGACAGCCCTTTGATGAAACGTGCAGTCGCCCTATTGGTCACTATCGGCGCGTGTTTGTCGAATACGATCGATGCCTGCGTACTGAATGGGATCTTTTTGGGCTTTTTCAGGAACCGTACCGTATATTCTACAAAGCCGGTGGTCGAATCCTTGTCGGTTACGCCTTCCTGTTGCAGGCCCGGGATATAGACATTCCTGAAGACAAAGTAAACGCTGTCATTCCGCCGGATCGTTTCCATACAGCTGGCGCCATCGCCTATTGAATCGCAACGGCGGCAAATGGGATTCATCGCCCTCAGCGTCACGCTCGACGGGTCCAGCTGTCTGGGTATGCCAACCCCTATCGAGATATTCCTCGTCGGACCGTTCCCCGTGTTTTGGAACTCGATGCGGTAGGTCAGCTGCTTATCCTTTTTCATGAACCGGTAATTGATCCTTCTGCTTTTCAGCAGGAAATGGTTCGGATCATGCGACGAGACGATCTGCATATCCAGCTGGCATACTTCCGGCGCGGCGGCCGGATCGTCCGGGATCAGTATTGCGCTGAAGCCGACGGTAGCATTGGTATCCTGGATCATGCCCGGCAGGGTATTCATGTCCATGAAGACGAATTTTTCCTCTCCGGGTTTCATGGAAGGAAAATGAAGTACCGTATGTCTTGAATACGAGTCATCCAGCGACCGCAGCATGGATTGCGCCTGTCCCGCAAAATCTACGTTTGCATCCGAAAATGCCTGTTCCGCATTCCCGACCTCCGACGCGTCGGTTCCCCTATCCGCGTCGGCGGTTACCCATCCCGCATGCGACCCGTTACTGAGACGGACGATGTCCGATTCCCGGGTATCGAGGTCGGCAAGCAACGACTGCCAGGTACTGCTGTCTTCGCGGTTGTAAAATCTTTTTTCCGCCAGCGCGAACCCTTCCTGTCCGAACTGCCGCTCATTGTAAAAGAGAACGATCGAACCGCTGAGCGTATCGATGCCGCGGTTGCGGTATCCAATGACCGTTATAAAATCTTCACCGGGTTTCGGATAGCGATTGATCCTCATTTCGATGTCTCCGTTGCCACGGAAAAAATGGGACGCCCAGGCATCTTTGCCGGGCGCTTTCTTCCTGATCTTCACCGGTCTCGGTCTGGTCGGAGGCGCCTTGCCGTCGTCATAGTTGTTCGTGGCATAAAGCCGTACCTGGTAGGTTCCCGTATCCCGGTAGGCGTAGACCGGATCGACATCCCAGCTAAAACGGCCGTCGCCCAATTCCCAGAAATAGGAATAATAGGCGGCCGGAGCCCCTGCTATCTGGCGCAAGGGACGAAGCTTCGAAAAGAATTGAACGCTGTCGCCCCGCTCTTCGACCCGGACACCGGCGGGAATGGAGTCCTGCGCCCGGCAAAGGTGATGCAGCAACAGCAACAGGAATATAGTCAGTACCCTCGTTTGCATGGTGGTAAGGGATTAAGCCGAATGCTAAAATAACGAAAAATAGACCCTTCCGGATTGATCAACGCGAGCGAGCGATTGTTACCCCCTTTTCCGTGTTTTTTTCGATATTCGTGAAAAACAAGCGAATGATCGTTCACGCCGATCAGCGTTATATAGAGGCGTTACTACAGGATGACAGGCCATTGGTGGAGGAGATCTACCGGCGTTTTGCAGCCTCCATCCGCAACTACATCCTTAAAAATCGCGGATCCGTGTCCGATGCCTCCGACATTTTTCAGGAGGCACTGATCGATATCTATCACCAGGCCAAATATAAAGACCTAAAACTGACCTGTCCCTTTGAACCCTTTCTGCTCCTGGTTTGCAGGCGGAAATGGTTGAACCACCTGAAGAAAAAAGGCCATGACCCGGTAACAAAGACGGCAGAAGATTTATCTGACTGGGGAGAAGACGTATTTGCGGAAACCGAACGACTGGTCGCCGAAGAGGAAAGAGCCCGGCTGTTCTTACGGGAATTCAGCCGGTTGGGGGAAAAGTGCCGTGAGATCATTCGCAGGAGTCTGAGCGGCGAGAGACAGGAAAAGACAGCGGCGGCGCTGGGCGTCACCTATGGCTATTTGCGCAAAAAGAAATCGGAATGCATGGGCACGCTGTTAAACTTCATCGGGGAAGCCCGTGAGCTGAAGACCAAATAGATATTTGCGGGAGACGCCCTATTCGTGATCCAGGCGCCTCTTCCGCACCAATTCAATAACAGAAAACCGATCTATGGCGACTTTTGACAAAGAATGGATCGTCCGGTATGTGGAAGACGGCCTCTCCCCGGAAGAACGGCGGCAGTTCGAGCTCAGGCTCGAAGAAGACCCGGGGCTTCGCTCACAGGTCGCGCTTTACAGGGAGGTCAGATCGGTGCTCGAAAAGCGTTTGCCGGCAGACCAGAACGAACAGTCGCTGCGCGTTAGCCTTCAGCAACTGAATGCCGAACATTTCTCCCCTGCCGGCCAAACCGCAAAAGGGCCGAGGCGTATTTCGCTCACGCGATGGGCAGCCGGAATGGCAGCCGCCGCTGCGATCATTGTTGCCACTATGTTATTATGGCCATCGAGCCGCGATTCGGTTTTTGACCGGCTTGGACGTACAGAGATGATCAGTACGACCGAAAGAGGGAATAATTCCGACTCGCTGATCCGGGAAGCCGCTGCGCATTTTAATAAACAGGATTTTGCCGGCGCGCTGCCGTTCCTCGACCGGGCCGTAAGGGCCGACAGCACCAACCAGCTGGCCCTCTTTTACCAGGGTGTTGCCGAGTGGCACATCGGTCGCGGCGACGAGGCCCGACGCGTTTTGCAACACGTATTTAACGGTGAATCCGTGCTGCGTTACGAAGCGGCATTTTATTTGGCACTTAGCTATGCGCGCGAGAACAAGAAGGACAGCGCCAGGGAATGGTTGAAGAAGATCCCTGCGGACGCCCCCGTATCCTCAAGGGCCAGCGAATTGGAAATCAATCTCAAATAAAGTTTTATCGCCGGGGGTAACAAATTTCCGGTTTGGTTGATATAGGAGTAAAGGGCAAACAAACCGCCTTTATTTTCTAACAACAAATCAGGAATTATGAAACGCTTAGTCATCACCTCCGTCATCATCGCTTCTCTTGCGATCTCCAACCATTCTTTTGCACAGATAAGACTTGGAGCATCCGGCTCCGCCGGCCTGAGTTCTGCCGCCCGTATCAATACGGCCGGTGTAGGCAATGCGCTGAGGACTACGACCGCGGCCAGTGCTTCCGCAGGGCATGCGACTGTATCGGCGACCAGGGCAAGCGCCGCGGCCACGGCTGCAACGGCAAAGTCCACCACTACTGCGACGGCTTCGACCGCAAAGTCCGGCTCCGCCGCTGCTGCATCGACGGCAAAGAGTACGGCTGTTCATACCGATGCAAAAGCCACGGCCACCGGCAACGGTGTTGTACATGAAGCCCGTCAGAACACGCCTTCTTCTGCCTCGGTAAATTCCTCCGTGCAGACTTCGGGTCAGGTAAAGACCAATAACCAGGCCGGGACCTCGGTGTCGGGTTCCGCCTCTGTCAAGGTCGCATCGAAAATGAAATGATCCCTATGCGACAGCGGCCGCCGGCGAAGCC
>DASZYU010000141.1:0-22386 GCA_035545215.1 Puia sp. | reverse complement strand
TATAATTTTTCGCCGCTTTGTATTGGAATGTCCGCACGATCGCATCGTGTCAGACAGCAAAACTCTCTCCGCAGCTGCACGTCCGCGAAGCGTTTGGATTATTGAACGTCAGACCCTTGCCGTTGAGCCCGCCGGAGTAGTCGAGTTCGGTGCCGTAGAGATAAAGCAAACTTTTCATATCCACGACGACCTGGACACCCTTGTCTTCGAAGACCTGGTCGCCTTCCTTCCGGACCGTGTCGAAATCCAACTGGTATTCGAGGCCCGAACACCCGCCGCTCTTGACCCCGACCCGGACAAACGTACCGGGCGCGGCCTGCTGATCGCTCATCAGGCGGGTAATGTATTCCTTTGCGTTGGCTGAAACCGTGATCATAGCTATCGATTATTGCCTCGAACCCCGATTGCCATGGCGCATCGCGAGTTCGTACGGCTATTAAACAACAAAGAAACGGAAGAGTTAGGGCTCCGGTTTGCGAGATCGGAAATATTCAAAAATATTGAACCGACGACCACGGGGAGCCTAATCTTTCATTATCAACCGCAAATTTCCGACAAAACCGGCGGAATTCCTAGTTTTTATGCTCGTACCGGGTTGTGGTACGGCCTTAATGTAGCACTTCGCTGATCGGCTTGCCCACGCAGCCGTTGGGCATCTGGATGTGCATCAGCGAAGCCATGGTCGGGGCGATATCGGTCATGTAAACGCGTTCGTCGGTATGGCCGGGATGGATGCCCCAGCCCATGAAAATCAAGGGGATATGCGTATCGTAGGGGTTCCAGGTACCGTGCGAGATACCCGTCCTGCCATGCGTCTGGAACCATCCGGCGTTGAGTATCAATCGAATAGCGCCGCTCCTTTTCGAATTATACCCATTGATGGCCATATCCCGGACGGGCTCGGCGACCGCGCTCTGTCATAGGCTTGCCGGAGCAATCCGTTCAGGCTGTCAATCAGCGGCACGGGATTCCAGAAATCGGCGGGGATGTCGTGGTTTTGCGAATACCAGACGGCGTTGGCGGCGCCATGGTCTGCCGTCAGGAAAACGGTATACCCTACCCGTCGTTACCCAGGCGTCGGTCGAGGAAATCGAAGAAACCCGCCAGGTCCTTGTCCAGCCGCAGATAGGTGTCCTCGATCTCGATCGAATTGATGCCGAACAGATGGCGGGGGGACCATTTATTGCGGATGACTGCCTTGATCGGGTCGCGCTTGTTAAAAGAATCGGCCCAGGCCGGCAGGCTGGTCATGTAGTAGTTGCTCGTGATGAAATGGCCCGTCGAATCGGCAAGCCAGAAGGCGCCCGTTCCCGCGTGACCGGCAGGCAGTATCGCCGCCCTCGGCACAAAAGTATTTGAATTGCAGCATCGTCAAATGCGTTATTTTTGCGGCAGTGTCAACCTTAATAATTCCTTAATATGGCAGATATTTTTGATAAGTTAATCAAGCACAACGGACCGATCGGACAGCACAGGGAGAGAGCGCATGGTTACTTCGCTTTTCCAAAGCTAGAGGGCGAGATCGGCAGCCGGATGCTGTTTCGGGGCAAAGAAAAAATAGTTTGGAGCCTCAACAATTATCTTGGCCTTGCAAACCACCCCGAGATCCGTAAAGTTGACGCGGAAGCAGCGGCCCGTTTTGGAATGGCGGCCCCGATGGGCGCCAGGATGATGAGCGGCAACACCAGTTATCACGAACAACTCGAAAAAGAACTGGCGGCTTTCGAAGGAAAAGAGGACGCCACGCTGTTCAATTATGGATACCAGGGCATCATGAGCGCCATCGACGCGGTCTGCGGACGTCACGACGTGATCGTTTATGACGCCGAGAGTCATGCCTGTATCATCGACGGGCTGCGGCTGCACCAGGGACACCGTTACGTATTCAAGCACAACGATATCGAAGACTGCGAAAAACAGCTGCAACGCGCGACCGCGCTGATCGAAAAACAGAATGCCGGCGGCATCCTCGTCATTTCGGAGGGTGTATTCGGGATGGCCGGCGACCAGGGCAAACTGAAAGAGATCGTGGCGTTGAAAGACAGCTATGAATTCCGTCTGCTCGTCGACGATGCACACGGTTTCGGAACGCTCGGGAAGACAGGCGCGGGTGCGGGTGAAGAACAAGGCGTTCAGGATGAGATCGATCTTTATTTCGGCACCTTTGCGAAGTCCATGGCCTCCATCGGCGGCTTTATGGCGGGCGACCGGGCCATCATCGATTATATCCGGTACAACACCCGCTCGCAAATCTTCGCGAAAAGCCTGCCGCTGCCGGTGACGATCGGCAATCTCAAGCGGCTGGAATTGCTCAGGACGCAGCCGCAATTGCGGCAGAAACTTTGGAATGTGGTAAACCGTCTGCAGAAAGGGCTGAAGGATAGCGGGTTCGATATCGGCAAGACCAATTCGCCCGTGACGCCGGTGTACATGAAGGGGGATGTTCCCGAAGCAACGGCCATGGTAATGGACCTGCGTGAGAACCATCACATCTTCTGTTCGATCGTCGTTTATCCTGTGATCCCCAAAGGACATATCATTTACCGGCTCGTTCCCACGGCCGTGCATACGGACGAGGACATCGACCGCACGCTGGAGGCCTTCAAGGCGACCAAGAAAAAACTGGATGCCGGCCAGTACAAGGTGCAGGCCATACCGGATATGGCGGAGGTGTAAGGAGCGGGCGGATGCAAAAAAAGAAGAACCCTGACGACAGTCGGGGTTTTTTAATATCCTGTGGCGACGCCCGAAGGAAAGTCATAAGAAAAAGCCCCGCTTGCGCGGGGCTGCACTAATCAAATACCATTAACCATTAAACCTTATCCTATGAAAAATCAAAGGTAATGTGTGGATCGGTTCGCGACGAATCAGACCGCAGATTTTTCGGCCTCAAAACCATTAAATTGATCGAGATCAAGTGTAAAGTTGACACAAAGCCCGCTGCGGATACTGCGCCATCTTTTGCAGCGGGCACCCGAAGATGCAGGCCGGGCGCGGGGAAACAGCGATCCGGGCTCGGCGCCGACACCCCGGATTACCGCGCAATGCATTTTCACGGCAAAAGGTCGCCGGGAGACCGGGCGCCGGGAAACCATCCTCCTTCGCTCACCAGGAAGCATGAAAATCCCGCTGGTATTCGTCAAAACCGCGGGTCTTGTAGGCGCCCTCGCCGAAATATTTCACCAGCATCTCGAAGTCTTTTGGCTCCATGTAGCCCGGGATCGCCTGCGGCGCTTCGCCGGGCGGTATGATGACGGTGGTGGGGAACTCGAGCCTCCCATGCGAGAGATACACGGCAAATTCGTTGCACTTATACCGCGGGTCGAACCGGTAGGTGTTCCCCTGCCAGGTGATCGCGGCATGCGTCTCGGCGTCGATCCGAACGGTGTAGAACTTATCGGAGAGATACTGCGCCACCTTCTTATTGGAATATGTCTTTCGGTCCATCTGGCGGCACCAGCCGCACCAGGTGGTATAAAGATCGACCAGGATGGGTCTTTGCTGTTGCTGCAGCCTGCCTGCGGCTTCCTCGATCGTGATCCAGGGAATCGTGCCGCCCCGGTCTTCGGCTGCAGGGCCGGCCACCAACTGTCTGCCGCCACCCCCATTCCCGCCCGCCGTCAAGGGCTTGCGGGCACTGGAAAGGATCAGTACCAGGCAGATAGCTGCCAAACCTCCGAACATTACATTGCGCCTTTCCATACCTTTACAGGATAACGCTTTATCATGCGCAAAATTGTCGTGGCCATTACAGGCGCCAGCGGCAGCATCTATGCCCGCCTGCTGCTGGACAAGCTGTCCGATCTTCATTCGCAATGGGAGGCCGTGGCAGTCGTCATGACCGAAAACGCCAGGGAGGTATGGCGGACCGAGCTCGGGAACACCCGCTACGAGGACTGCGGATTCCCCTTCTACACGCAACAGGATTTCCGCGCGCCGTTCGCTTCCGGTTCGGGCAAATTCGACACGATGATCATCGTACCCTGCTCGATGGGTACGCTCGGACGCATCGCGGGCGGCATTTCCTCCGACCTGATCACGCGCGCCGCGGACGTCGTGCTAAAAGAACGGCGCAAGCTCATCTGTGTGATCCGCGACACGCCCTACAACCTGATCCATCTACGCAATATGGAGACTGTGACGCTGGCCGGCGGCATCATCTGCCCGGCAACACCGTCCTTTTACAGCCGGCCCCAAACGCTGGAAGCGGCGGCTGCGACCGTCGTCGACCGGGTCCTCGACCTGGCCGGTTTCGATATCGATACGTTCCGGTGGGGAAAATAGGTGCCGGACAAGCGGCGCAAACGGGCGAAATGCGGGCTCGCGGCGGGTGCGGCTTAATTCCTCAGATCGACCTCTTCGGCGCCGGGGTGTTTCGCCTTGCTATAGGCCAGATCGGCGTCCTTAAGCGGGGCGTTCCCATTGAGTTTGCTGATGGTCAGCGTGTACCGGTTGCCGCCTTTGTCGAACACCTTCGCGCTCAAGAGGGTATGCGTCGCCTTGTCGATATAGAGGATGGCCTTGAAGAACGACTTCGTTTTGTCGGTGGGCGTCAGCTCCACCTCCTCGACCGTCCTGCCGCCGATCTTGCTTTCGCCGTTCAGCTTGTACAGGAAATCCCTGTCGTAAAAATTCGTGAAGAACTTATCGGGACTCAGCGTTTGCGTCGAAGGGTCGGGCTTTGTGATGGTCACTTCGTTCGAAGACTTGTCGTAAGTCCACATGTCCTTTCCATCGCAGTAGACGTCCTGCCCGCCGGGAATATTGATGTGGTATTTGTTGCCCCTGAGATAGAGCGTACCGCTCTTCGTGCCCATCGCCACGCCTTTGGAGTCTTCCACTTTCAGCGTGAACGCGGCCTGCACGGCCTTATAGGACTTTAGTCTGGCGCTGAGCCCGTCCAGTACCTTTTTGGCATCCGGATCGTTCTTACCGAGACTGTTGTTTTGGGCATAACCAAGCGAGCAGAGGCACACAAGCGTCAGACTGAGTAGGGCCGATTTAGTATTCACGTTCATTGATTCGGTGTTTTTGAGCTTGGCGCGGGGAGCACCTTTCATTGCGCCAAGAGGCGCGAAGATAGCTGAAAATTACGGATTTAGGTATTGATCCAGCTCCATTTCGGTTTTTATTAGCACATCGCGGGGTTTGCTTCCCATCCCGGGACCAACGACGCCGGCGGCTTCGAGCTGATCCATCAGTCGTCCTGCGCGGTTGTAACCCAGCTTCATCTTGCGCTGGATGAGCGACGTAGAACCGAGCTGGTTCATCACGATCAGCCGGGCGGCCTCCTCGAAAAGCGGATCGCGATCGGCCAGGTCCAATCCCTTCGCTTCCATCTCTTTTTCATCCACGTACTCAGGCAATTTATACGCCTCGGGATATCCGCGCTGGCGACCGATGTACTGGGTAATGGCTTCCACCTCGGGCGTATCGACAAACGCGCACTGCAACCGTGTGATCTCGCCGTTATACGAGATAAGCATATCTCCTTTTCCGATCAGTTGGTCGGCGCCGCCGGCGTCGAGGATGGTCCGCGAGTCGATCTTGGAGGAGACCTTGAAGCCGATGCGAGCGGGGAAATTGGCCTTGATCGTTCCAGTGATGATATTCACGGAAGGACGCTGCGTCGCGATGATGAGATGGATACCTACCGCGCGGGCCAGCTGCGCCAGGCGGGCGATTGGCATCTCCACTTCCTTGCCCGCCGTCATGATCAGGTCGGCGAACTCATCGACCACCAGCACGATGAAAGGCAGGTACTGGTGCCCCTTCTGCGGGTTCAGCCGGCGTTTGATGAACTTCTCGTTGTACTCTTTGATGTTACGGGCGTTCGCTTCTTTCAGCAGATCGTACCGGTTATCCATTTCGATACACAGCGCATTCAGCGTATGGATGACCTTCCTGGTGTCGGTGATGATGGCCTCTTCCTCACCGGGCAGTTTGGCAAGGAAATGTTTCTCGATAGTGCGGTAGATGCTCAGCTCGACCTTCTTCGGGTCGACGAGCACCAGCTTCAGCTGCGAAGGATGTTTTTTGTACAACAGCGAAACGAGAATGGCATTCACGCCGACGGATTTCCCCTGGCCGGTGGCACCCGCCATCAGCAGGTGCGGCATCGAGGTCAGGTCGACGATGAAATTCTCGTTGTCGATCTTTTTCCCGATCGCGATCGGCAGATTGAAATTGCTGTGCTGGAACCGGTCGGAGGCCAGCAGCGTGCGCATGCTCACCACCGTTTTTTTGACATTGGGCACTTCGATGCCGATGGTCCCCTTCCCAGGGATCGGCGCGATGATCCGGATACCCAGCGCGGCGAGGCTCAGCGCGATATCGTCCTCGAGGTTCTTGATCCGTGAGATTCGAACGCCTGCCGCCGGCACGATCTCATAGAGTGTGACGGTCGGACCGACGGTGGCGCTGATCTTCGAGATCGAGATATCGTAGTTCTTGAGCGTGCTGAGGATCTGGTTCTTGTTGGCTTCGAGCTCTGAAGGGTCCTGTACGATCTTTTCGCTGCCGTGGGCTTCCAGCAGATCGAGCGAGGGATATTTGTAGTCGCGGAGATCGAGCGTCGGCTCATAATCCGGCAGGTTTTCGGGCGGCAGCGATTCGGCGCCTTCCGATCCTTCTGTTTGCGGGGAAGCCGTTTTGATCTCGAGCTCCAGGCTCGCCGGCGCTGACCCGGGCATCGGCGGGATGATCAGCGGCGGGGGCGGTTCCTCTGCAGGCGCTTCCGCGATGTCGTCCTCCGCATCCTCCATCGACCCGGTCAGCAACGGGCTGGCCAGCGACTCCGGTTCGTCTTCGTGTTCGGTGACTGTGAACACGACCGGTTCCTCCCCGGCCTGCGGCGCCGGGCCGATGGCCACCACGCCCCCTTCCTCTTTGAGGATATTGCCTTTGCCGGGATTGAAGGATTCGTCTACGAATAATTTCGCTCCTTTTTTAACCTTTCCTTTGCTTACCGCCTCTTCCTCAACGAACGGTTCGGGCATGGGCGCCGCCGATTTTTCTTTCACCGGCAGCGAGGGCACTTTGAATACCGGGTTGAACCGCCAGATGAAAAAAGCAAGCCCCGCGACCAGTAACAAGGCTGCCGTGCCGATCCAACCGATGCTACGGATCAGCCAGTCGCTGACCATATTCCCCACGGCGCCGCCCCAGGCAAAACTGCTGTCATGAGCGACGAACGCCAGGGCCACCGAAAAAAACAGCAGCCCGGCCAGCACATACCGGAGATTGCGCTTCAGCGAAAAGATCTTTTTCGCAAAAAGGAGATTGACGCCGACGATAAAGAAGAAGGAACAGAAAAGATACGACGCCAGGCCAAAGCCGTTGCAAAAGAATTCATACGAAACGAGGGCGCCGACATTCCCCAGCAGATTGGAAGCCTTCACGGTACGGGACCACAGGATGGACGCGCCGTGAAAGACCTTGTCCTGGTCCTCCTGCCAGGTAAAAAGATAAGACGTGAAAGCTATAAAAAGAAAAAGGGCCAGCAGGAGAAAAACCGCCCCCGTGATCTTATGGGTACGTTCGTCTTTGACGAGCTGTTTGGCTGTGACCCGGGCTTCCTTCTCAGGCTTCAGTTTATCTGCAGCCGTCTTCTGACTTTTCTTTGACTTCTGTCGGTTTGCCATGGATACAATGATAGGTCAAACGAACACAATATTAAAGTTTTTTGGTTTACCTTTAAAAAAACTGCTTGATCCCGTGAAAGCACTCGTCCTGGGACTGCTCTTTTTGGCGCTGTATGGCGCGGCCGGGGCGCAGGATCCCGTCGACAGCATAGCGGCCGATCTCGCGAAAACGGGTCTGCTCAGCGATCTTTCCTCCAACACCTGGATCTTTTTTTCCGATGACAAACAACTGGCGCCAGATCAGCTGCCCTCGCTTGCCTATCAGAAAGGCACCGGGAAATATGTGCACTTCCTGGCCCCGAGACAGGTGAACCGGCTGGTCCTGCTTCGTTTCAGGCTCGCCAACAGCGGCGACTCCAGCCGAACCGTTTTCTTCTGCCCGGGGTTCCTGGCGAGCGATATCCGTCTCTACCGTTTGACCGGCGGGTCCACCGAACCGCGCGTGGCGCCGGTGCCCCGCGTACTCCCCGACGATGGCGACAGCCTGGGTTACCGCGGCATCACGCTTGCCGCGCACGACACCGGCACATATTACGCAGCATTGACGTTCATCCAGGCGGCTTCCAATTCGATCAACCCGACGGTCACGCAGGCGCCGATGATCCGCGACGGCATCGTACTGCAACGTCGCAACAAGACGAGCATCGACATCATCACCAACCTCTTCGCGGGGATCATGCTGATGATGATCTTCTATGCCTTCAGCGAATACATCCAGAGCGGAAAACCCGAGTTCCTGTATTATGGCGGTTATTCGGTCTGTATCAGTGTCCTGCTTTTCCTCAAGTCGATCCTCCACGACCGGACCACGGCCTTCAATTTTATTTTCGAGAGCTTTCTCGACAACATCATCTTTTCCGCCGGTTACATCTTTTACATCGCTTTTCACCGGAAATTCCTCGAGACGAGGGCGCTGTACAGGGACCTCGACCGGTACCTGTTCTGGGGGACCGTCGGGATCGGCGCGCTCACCGGCGCCTACGTCCTGTCGAGGTTCCTTTCGCCGGATTTCCGCATTACCAACGACCTCGAGGTAGCCACCAAACTTTTCCTGTTGCTGATATCCGTCATCTTCATCATCAAGGGTCTCGGCTATCGCAACCGGCTGATGAGTTTCATCGTCATGGGAAACATCTCGCTCTGCCTGTTGTCGATCGTCTCGCAGGCCATGATCTCGCTGAACATCAAGATCGTGAACGGCGTCTCGGTGCTCAACTCCGCGCTGTTCTACTACGAGGCGGGCATCACGATCGAGCTGCTGTTCTTTCTTTTCGCCCTGAGCTATAAGAACAAAATGGAGATCATCCTCAGTACCCAGAAGGAGGAAAAGCTGAAGTTGGAAACAGAGCGCAAAGAGATGGAAAAACAGGTGGCCGTACTGGCCGCCAAACAGGACGAACGCAACCGGATCTCCGTCGACATGCACGACGAACTCGGTTCGGGCGTGACCGCCATCCGGCTGATGAGCGAGATCGTCAAAAGCAAGATGAAGGACCAGACGCTTCCCGAGATCGAGAAGATCTCCAATTCCGCCAACGAGCTCCTCAACAAGATGAATACGATCATCTGGACGATGACCAGCAGCAACGATACGGTGGAAAACCTCGTCGCCTATATCCGCAGTTTTGCCGTCGAATTCTTCGAAAACACTTCCATCGAATGCTATTTCACGCTGCCGCCCGGCATCCCGCAACGCGAGATCAGCGGGGAGAAGCGGCGGAACATTTTCCTTTCCGTCAAGGAAGCGCTCAACAACGTCCTGAAGCATTCGCAAAGTTCTGTCGTAAAGATCAATGTCTCGGTGACCGACCGGCTGGTCATCGAGATCCAGGACGACGGCATCGGCATCAATCTCGACCGGCTGCGAAAATTCGGCAACGGGCTCAACAACATGAAGAAAAGAATGGCGTCGATCGATGGGGAATGCACTATCGAGAACTGGAAAGGGACCCGCACCACGTTCTACCTGCAGCTGTGACGCGCTGGGTTCGCCCCGGGCTCCGGGTTCATTTGCCGTCCCGCTGTTTGACCCCCACGTAAAGCAGGAGCCAGCCGACGATGAAGAAAAAGCCGCCGATCGGCGTCGCGATGCCCGCCAGCGTCCGGTGGGTATTTTCGGCAATGGTCAGCGCGGTGAGCGTATAGAGCGACCCGCAAAAAAAGACGATACCCATGATGAAACAATTGCCGGCCCAGATGATCCAGCGATTGTTGATCTTCTCGGAAATGAAGGCGACGAACAGCAGCGCGAAAACATGGTAGAACTGGTAGCGGACGCCCGTTTCGAAAATGGCGACGGTGTCGGGGCCCGTCATTGCCTTGAGTTTGTGTGCGGCAAAGGCGCCGAGCGCAACGGATAAAGCGCCGAGGATGGCGGCTACGGAAAGAAAGTTTCGGTTCATACTTCAATTTTCTGCCCTGTCGGGCGGGCGGGCTCTCGCCGGTTTTTGTGGTGATAGTTCCTCTCTTACAAGTCCTCCTTCATGCGGTCGGGCGGCTGGTTTTGCAGCAGCAAACGGATCAGCTCGTCCAGGTTCGTATTCTCCTCGTTGACCGCCACGTCCGCCTGTTGGTAGTACATCCGCCGCTCGCTCAACCGGCGGACGATCGTGCGCCGCAGATCGGTGTCGTCGACATCGGCAATCAGCGGGCGGCTGCTGCGTTCCTTGCGGAGCCGCTGCATGAGCGCATCTACCGAGGTATTCAGCCAGACGACCTTCCCGTGCTTTTTCATGAACTCAATGTTGTTGAAAAAACAGGGCGTGCCGCCGCCGCACGAAAGGATAAAGCTCTCGTGCCCGGACGAGATCGTTTCGAGCGTTTCTTTTTCGCGGAAACGAAAATATTCCTCGCCCTTTCCCGAAAAGATGTCCGACACCGAAGCGCCTTCCTTTTCCGCGATCACCGTGTCCAGATCGTAGAAAGGCAGTTTCAGCCGGGCCGACAACTGCCGTCCCCAGTGCGTTTTCCCGGAACCCATGAAGCCGATCAGAAAGATTTTCATTTGAATGCGTTTATCCCGGTGATATCCATACCCGTGATGAGCAGGTGGATATCGTGCGTGCCCTCATACGTGAGCACGCTCTCGATATTCATCATGTGCCGCATGATCGGGTATTCACCCGTGATACCCATGCCGCCCAGCATCTGCCTGGCTTCGCGGGCGATCGTGGCGGCGATCGCACACCCGTTCCGTTTGGCCATCGACACCTGCGCCGGACTGGCCTTTCCCTCGTTCATCAACACCCCCAGGCGCCAGTTAAGTAGTTGAGCCTTAGTTATTTCCGTCAACATTTCGGCCAGCTTTTTCTGTTGCAGCTGGAACCCCCCGATCGGGCGTCCGAATTGCACCCTTTCCTTGCTGTAACGCAACGCCGTGTCATAGCAATCCATGGCGGCCCCCACCGCGCCCCAGGCGATGCCGTAGCGGGCCTTCGTCAGACAGCCGAGCGGCCCTTTCAGGCCCTGGACTCCGGGCAGGAGATTCGCTTTGGGGACCTTTACGTTGTCGAAGACCAATTCGCCGGTAGCCGATGCCCGCAGGCTCCATTTGCCGTGCGTGGTCGGCGTCGAAAACCCTTCCATGCCCCGCTCGACGATCACACCGCGTATCTTCCCCTCCCCGTCCTTCGCCCAAACCACCGCCACCTGCGAAAAGGGTGCATTGCTGATCCACATTTTGCTGCCGTTGAGCAGGAGATGATCGCCTGAATCCTTGATATTGGTCAACATTCCGGCGGGATCGCTGCCATGATCGGGTTCGGTGAGCCCGAAACAACCCAGCCACTCGCCGCTGGCGAGCTTCGGGAGGTATTTTTTCCGCTGTTCCTCGCTGCCGTATTCATAGATGGGGAACATGACCAGCGAACCCTGGACCGAGGCCGTGCTGCGTACGCCGCTGTCCCCGCGTTCGAGTTCCTGCATCATCAGCCCGTAACTGATATAATCCAGACCGCCGCCGCCATACTGCTCCGGGATGGTAGGCCCGAAACAGCCGAGATGTCCCAGTTGGGCAACGATTTGCTGCGGGAACTCCGCTTTTTGGGCATATTCCTCGATGATGGGTGAAATTTCTTTTTTGACATAACTGCGCACAGATTCGCGCACCATCTTGTGTTCGTCGCTCAGCAATTCATCCAGCAGAAAATAATCCGGGCTTTGGAAAACATCCGTCTTTGCGGCCATGGCAGACAGTTTTGTGTATATTTAGCGTGAGCTTCTCCTTGCGACCGGCAAGGAATGCCCGCAGGCTTGCGCCTGCAGGCGGCCCCCGGATGCGAATGTAAGAAAATTAGCCGTTTTTCGGCCCCCCATGCAACATCGGGAAAAGGCGGGTGTACTTAATAGTACATGAACGCTGAGTACATGAACGCAGTAAAACATGCTGAGTTGGAACTGACCGAACCAATACTACACGACGATCTGGTTGAGCGCTGCAAACGGGGCGATTCGCGCGCGTTCGAGGCCATCTATCAGAAATATGTCAAGGCGATGTACAACACCAGTCTGCGTATCGTCGGTCATACCGGTGATGCGGAGGATGTCATACAGGAGTCGTTTACGGATGCGTTCCGGTCGCTGGAGGACTTTCATTACAAATCGACCTTTGGCGCCTGGCTGAAACGGATCGTGATCAATAAATCCATCAACCAGCTGCGCAAACGGAAGATGGACCTCATCGATATCGAGAAGACCAACGTCGGCGCGAGCCTGTCGGACGAAGAAGGACCCGACGAGCAGGAGATCCGGATGAAGGTGGAAGACATCAAAAAGGCGGTCACGCTGTTACCGAACGGATACCGGACCGTCCTGACGCTGTACCTCTTCGAAGGTTACGACCAGGAAGAGATCGCCGAGATCCTGCAGGTGTCGCATGCGACGGTGAGGACCCAGTATATGCGCGCGAAAATAAAATTGTTACAACATATTAAACAAGGAGCATCATGAACAATCGTCTGGAACAATTTGTCCGTGATCACCGCGAGGAGTTCGATTCCGAGGAACCGGATAACAAGCTTTGGGATAAGATCAGTGCGGGAATGGGCCCGGATCGGAAAGCCGGCAAGGAACCAGGTTCTTTGCCCGGGGAAAAAAAACGGGGGGCGCTGGTCCGGTTCAATCCGGCCCGGTGGAGCGCCGCAGCAGCCGTCGTCCTCCTGATAGCGGCAGCGACCTGGTATTTTAGCACAAGGTCCGGGAATCCGGGCGGCCCTGCCACTCAGCCGATCGCGTCCAATCATCTTCCGAAACCCGATAGCACGCCTTCCTCCACGGGAACGCGGCAAACGGACGGCTCGCAAACGGCCTCCAGCAACCCGAACCCCGGCGCCGACAGCCAATTGGCCAGGATCCGCCCGCAGACGACGACCGAAGGCGCGGAGAGCGACAATTCGATGGACGAAGAAATGTACCACTATGCAAGACTCGTCGAGATCAAGCACAACCAATTGAAAGCCATAGAAAAAGACGAACCCCTTCTCTACAAGCAGTTCGCATCGGATGTTAACCGGCTGGACAGTGTTTACCACAGTCTGCAGAGCCAATTACCGAAAAACCCTAACCGGGAGCAATTGCTGGAGGCGATGTTACAGAATCTTCAGCTGCAGATGGGATTACTGAATCATCAATTGGACGTCATCAAACAAATCAATCATTCAAAAAAGACAGAATATGAAAAGGCACATAAGACTATTTAGTTCCGTAACCATGCTCCTTGTCTTATCTGCATCGATGATCCCTACGGCCGCCCAAGCGCAGGAACCGAGACGCCAGCGGCTGATCAACAAATCCTACGACGTGACCGCGGAAGACAAACTGACCATCGATAACCAGTTCGGCAATGTGATGGTCTCTACCTGGGATAAACCCCAGATCACCGTGGACATCGAGATCAGCGCGCGGGCCGCGTCGGAAAGCAAGGCACAGGACATCATGGATAAGATAGAAGTACATGACTCGCGCGACGGGCACGAGATCCGGTTCAAGACCAACGTGGACGAGATACACAACGCCAACGGCATGAAAGGCAACAAGGGCCGCGACGAGAACAACCGCGGTTTCTATATCGATTATGTCGTGCACATGCCCGCCGGCAACGGTTTGAGGATCGAGAACAGCTTTGGCAAGACGGAGGTCCCCGCGCTCAGCGGACCCGTATCGCTGACCAGCAAGTTCGGCAGCCTCAACACCGGCAAGCTCGACAACGTGGAGGATATCGATGTGGAGTTCGGAAGGGCCGACATCGGCGGCGCGCGCAACGGCAAGATCACACTCAAATTCGATAAGGAGGCGCACGTCGGCACAGTGGAAGGCAGCGCGAAGATCAATTGCGAATTCTCGCAGAATGTGGTGATACGCCTCGCCAACCATATCGACGACCTCTCGCTCTTCGAATCCTATTCGACCGTCCGTCTCGTCGTCGACAAGGGTCTTTCGGCGGATTTCCAGGTACATACCAGCTTTGGCAGGTTCCACAACGAGAGCGATTTCAACATCGACGAAAAGAGCGAAGAAGACGATATGGGGCCGCGTTTCGACAAGGATTATGCCGGCAAAGCCGGCGACGGGAAAGCGCGGATCCGGATCAAGAGCAGCTTTGGCTCGGTGCGGTTGTCGCACGAAGGGGCCGGCGGCGACAGGGATGACGGCTAACCGGTGCCGCGATGGCCGGGGCTCCACGGATAACGGCTGATCGATCGCGATGGCCGGGCAGTTGACTCTGATCGATCGCGATGGCCGGGCAGTTGGGGCCTAATCCGTAACTTGCATCAAATTCATTTTGATGTTCAAAACAGCTGAACCAGCGTTGGCAGCCGCCGAGCGCAAGGACCGGGAGGACGAGCTGAAAGGCTTTCGCTCCCGGTTTTATTTTCCGGCTGACCCGGGCGGCGCGAATGCCGGACCGAACGCCAGCGCCGTCGCCGACACCAGCCCTGAACGCCACAGCCCCGCAGACACCAACCCCGAATTCCGCAGCCCCGCCGACACCAACCCCGATACCCCCGTGGACCCGCGCCACCGTCTTCGGCATGCCATCTATTTCTGCGGCAACTCTCTCGGTTTACAGCCGCGCGACACCGAAACCTTTTTCCATCAGGAACTCGCCGACTGGCGCGAACTGGCGATCGGCGGCTACTGGCAGGCGCGCAATCCGTGGATGACCTATCCGCAGCAGCTGGCCCGACCGCTCGCCCGGTTGGCGGGTTGTCTCGAAGACGAGGTCACGGTGATGAACGCGCTGACGGTGAACCTGCATCTCCTGCTGCTGACCTTCTATCGGCCGACGCCGCACCGTCACAAGATCCTGATAGAAGCGGGCGCGTTCCCTTCCGATCAGTATGCGGTCGAGACCCAGGTCAAATGGCACGGTCACGACCCGGCCGAAGCGATCGTCGAAGTGGGGCCCCGGCCCGGGGAATGGCATATCCGCGAAGAAGATATCGTCGCCGCCATCGGCGAACACGCCGGGTCGCTGGCGCTGGTGCTGCTGGGCGGGATCAACTATTACACCGGTCAGCTCTTCGATATGGCCACCATCACCGCCGCTGCGCACGAGGCCGGCGCGCTGGCCGGTTTCGATCTCGCGCATGCCATCGGCAACGCCCCATTGAGGCTGCACGACTGGGACGCCGACTTCGCCGTATGGTGTTCGTACAAGTACCTGAACGGGGGGCCCGGGGCTGCCGGGGGAGCCTTTGTCCACGAACGACATATCCGCGATACCCGTCTCGAGCGTCTCGGCGGCTGGTGGGGGAACGATGAAATGGGCCGCTTTAAAACGGACAGTCAAAGTCTGCCCTCCGGGCGTGGACCGCGGCCTGTATCGCCGGCGCAACCCCCGACCGTTCCCTTCGACCCGGGGTCGGGAACCAGCGGCCGCCCAGGCGGGTTCACCCCCAAACCGACCGTGGAAGGATGGAGCATGAGTACGGCGCAGGTGTTCAACATGGTCGCCCTGAAAGCCTCGCTGACCCTCTTCGAAGAAGCCGGCTTCGACAGGCTGTGCGCCAAGAGCACGGCGCTGACCGGCTACCTCGCGGAGTTGTTGCAATCGCTGCCATCCGACGCGTTCCGCATCATTACGCCCGCGCGCCGCGCGGCGCAGCTGTCGCTGTATTTCGGCGACCGCGCAAAACCGATCCAGCAAGCCCTGCAGCAGGCCGGTGTCGTCACCGATTATCGCGATCCGGGCGTGATCCGGGTCAGCCCCGCGCCGCTGTACAACTCCTTCGAAGACGTCTACTGGTTTTACCTTATCTTACGCGGACTATTATGAGGCTCCTGTCCCGTCTGTCCGCCTGGTTGTGGCGGCGCCTTACCCTGCTGGTGGTCGTTGCGTTGATCGCGGCCGTCCTGTTGGGCCGGTTCGCACCCGCCGCCGCCGTCCGGATGGAGCCGCTGGGCACCTGGTTCGTTTCCGTGATCAAATTTTTTATCCCCTTCATCATTTTTTTTACCATCACGACCGGCATCGCCGGCATGAGCAACCTGAGGAAGGTGGGACGCATCGGGGTAAAGGCGCTGGTCTATTTCGAGGCGGTGACCACCCTGTCGCTTGCCATCGGCATCGGCATGGCCTACCTGCTGAAACCGGGTCTCATCGACAAACACGGTTTGCCGATACAGGACGCTTCGAAATATATCCGGCAGGGCGAGAAGGGCATCGATTGGGTCGGCTTTTTCACGACCAACAGCACGCTGATCGTGCTGATCGTGGCCATCGTCGCCGGGATCGTTTTCAATCTGCTGAAGCAACGCCGGCTCATCCTTCACCGGCTGGAATGGGCGTCCAAACGGGTCTTCACCGGGTTGAAATTCGTCATGTTCCTCGCGCCCGTCGGCGCCTTCGGCGGCATGGCCTTTACCATCGGCAAATACGGCCTGAGGACCCTGATCCCTTTGGCAAAGCTGATGCTGACCGTCTACGCGACCTGTATCCTTTTCGTCCTCGTCGTGCTGGGGCTCATCCTGCGTTACTTCGGCATGAACGTCCTCACGTACCTGAAGAACATCAAAGAGGAGATCCTCATCGTCTTCGGCACGTCCTCTTCGGAATCGGCGCTGCCTTCGCTAATGGTGCGGCTGGAGCAGATGGGTTGCAGTCAGCCGGTGGTGGGGCTGGTCGTTCCGACCGGTTACAGCTTTAATCTCGACGGCACTTCCATCTATCTTTCGATGTCGGTGATCTTCATCGCGCAATTGTACAATGTACCGTTGAGTTTCGGGGAGTTGCTGAGTATCCTGGCGATCCTGATGCTGACGTCGAAAGGCGCGGCCGGCGTTACGGGCAGCGGTTTTACGGTGCTGGCCGCGACGCTGACCTCGTTGCACAGGATCCCGGTGGAAGGCCTGGCCTTTCTGCTGGCCGTCGATAAATTCATGAGCGAAGCCCGCGCGATCACCAATATCATCGGGAATGGAGCGGCGACGCTGGTCATCGCCAGGAGCGAGGGCGAGTTCAATCCCGTTGGCGAATTATCCACTAACTGATTCCCGCAGAAAATCAAAGTCCGGGCTGCACTTTCATCTCCGCGTGATAGCGGGCGGCCCGGGCTCCCGCCTGCGCGGCAAAATCCTCTCCCGCGGATGCATAAATGATCTCGCGGCTCGAATTCACGAGCAGACCGACATCCGCGTTCATGGCAAGCTGCGAGATCGCCCCGAGACTGCCGCCCTGCGCTCCCACGCCGGGGACGAGGTAAAAATGATCGGGCGTCAGTTCACGGATACGCCGAAAAGCCGCGGCCTGGGTCGCACCGACGACATACATGAGGTTTTCCGGGGTGCCCCACCCTGCCGCCGTGGTGAGCACTTTCTCGTACAACAAACCGTCTCCCGCGGGCTGCAGCTCGAAATCGGCGGCGCCGGGGTTGGACGTCAACCCGAGCAGGATGGTCCATTTACCGGGGTATTCGAGGAATGGACGGACGCTGTCGTGCCCCATATAGGGAGCGACGGTGATGGCGTCGAAGGCCAGCGTCTCGAAAAATGCGCGGGCATATTGCGTGGAGGTATTACCGATATCGCCGCGTTTGGCGTCGGCTATCTTCAGGTGCGTGCCGGGGATATGGTTAACCGTCCGTTCCATCGTCTCCCAGCCCTTTGCGCCGCCGGCCTCATAAAATGCCGTGTTGATCTTGTAGGCCACGCAGTGTTCTTTTGTGGCATCGATGATGCGACGGTTGAATTCGAAAACGGGGTCCGCGGCGGATTGCAGCGATGCCGGAACTTTGGCGGGGTCCGTATCCAGACCGACACAGAGATACGAGCGGACCGAGCGGATACGAGAGACGAGTTCCTGACGGGTCATGCCGCGAAGGTAATCATATTTTCCTTTTTTTCATTTCGTCGGCGACTGCCTTCGCCGGCCCGTCACCGCGCCCGAGCTGGTCGATCACCTGATGGTAACTTTGTTCGTCACGGTTCTGACTCAGCTTCCACGCCGCCTGTATCTCGTCGATGACGATACGAAAACCGACGATGCCGCGGAGATCGTCCGCGAGCATTTTTTCCGGTATTTCTTCCATGCTGACGGGATGCGGCAGGTGTTGCTCATAGGTATCGACAAGCCGCGACAAGGCGTCCCGCAGCGCCCGGCCTTCCAAGAGCCGCACGGTCCCATATACGTGGACCGACAGGTAGTTCCATGTCGGGACGTTCATCTGCGTATACCAACGCGGCGACACATACGCATGCGGGCCGGGGAAGATGGCCAGCACCGTTGCACCGTCCTTGAGCGTGTATTTCTGTTCGTTGCCGAGGGATATGTGACCGATGAGCGCCTCTTTTCCGTCCTCATCCGTTTGCAGCTGCAACGGAATATGCGTCCCAACGGGACGGCCGTCCAGCACCGAGATAAGGATCGCGAAGGAGTGCTCGCGGATAAATGCATAGATCTTTTCGCTGTCTTTTTGTTCGTAACGGCGGGGGATGTACATACCCTAAGGTAGCGATTTGGCCGTAAATGCGTGGTTCATGGCACTTGGTCGGGCAGCGGGCTTCACGCCACGACCGTCGCCACCTTGTCGGCGCGCATGTCCGCGTTCAGCATCGCGATGCTCCGGGCCGCATTACCGGCAAAATCGATGAAGGCTTTTTTCGTCACGTCATCGTCGCTCATCATGATCGGGACGCCCGTATCTCCGCCTTCACGGATGCTTTGCACCAGTGGTATCTGTCCGAGGAAGGGGATGTCGTATTCTTCGGCGAGGCGTTTGCCGCCCTCTTTCCCGAAGATGTAATACTTATGATCGGGGAGCTCGGCCGGCGTGAAATAGCTCATGTTCTCCACCAGGCCGATGACCGGCACTTTCAGCTGGGCCTGACCGAACATCGCGATCCCTTTCCTGGCGTCGGCCAGCGCAACATCCTGCGGGGTCGTCACTACGATCACGCCGGTGACCGGCACCGTCTGCAGCAGGGTGAGGTGGATATCTCCCGTGCCCGGAGGCATGTCGATGACCAGGTAATCCAACTCGTCCCAGAAGACGTCGCTTACGAACTGCCGGATGGCGCTGCTGGCCATGGGACCGCGCCAGACAACGGCGTTCTTCTCATCGACGAGCAACCCGATACTCATCAGCCGGATACCGTACCGGTCGAGCGGAACGATCATCCCCTTCCCGTTCTCTCCGCCGCCCATCATCATCGGCCGTTGTCCGCGGACACCGAACATGATCGGCACGCTGGGGCCATAGATATCCGCATCCATCAGGCCGACGCTCGCGCCGCCGCGCGCAAGTGCAAGCGCAAAATTCGCGGCGACCGTGCTTTTCCCCACTCCTCCCTTGCCGCTGACGACTGCGATGATATTCTTCACTTTGGGAAGCAGTTGGCCGGCATCTTTCCGGTGCGTGGTCGTATTGGCGGTGAACCGCACGTTCACGGTGGCGTCTTTATCGACCAGCAGCCGCACGGCGTTCACGCAGGCATTTTTGATGTGATCCTTCATAGGGCAGGCGGGCGTGGTGAGCACGACGGTAAACGCTACGTAATTGCCCTCTATCTCCAGGTCCTTCACCATATTTAGCGTCACGATGTCTTTGCCGAGATCGGGCTCCTGGACATTGCTGAGCGCCTCTAATATTTTTTCACGAGTCATCCGGTTCAATATTTTGTTAAAAACTTTAATTTGAGCAAAATTAACCGATGGCGGCCTTAATTTGTTTACGAATTTGGGGGTTAAAAGTTTAATTTTGAGACCGAATGAAAAAATTTGTACTATACTTTCTGCTACTCACCGTCCCCTATGCCGTTCATGCTCAATTCGACAGGTTAAAAGACTCAGTCGTAGAGCTTTATGGCGTGGTATTGACTTCCGACAGTCTGAAGGCGATACCATTGGTCAGCATCGTGGTGAAGGGCCGGAACCAGGGTACGTACACCAACGACCAGGGGGTCTTCTCGATCGTGGTCATGAAGGGAGAACAGGTCGAATTTTCGAGCGTCGGCTACAAACCTTTTACCCTGAACGTCCCGGACACGTTCCATGGCAACCAGTATAGTATCGTTCAGTTGATGGTCACGGATGCGCAATATTTGCCGGCGACGGTGATACGGGCGCGGCCGACCAGGGAACAGTTCGAACGTGATTTCATCAATACCCCGGTGCCGGATGACGACATCGAAATTGCCCGTCAGAACAACGACGCCGCCAAGCGTCGCATACTGGCAAGGAGCCTCCCGCCCAGCGGGGGTGAGGCCGCATCGACCTACCTGCGGCAAAGCTCGCAGCGCTATTATTACCAGGGCCAGGCTCCGCCGATGAATATCTTCAACCCTGTCGCCTGGGCGGACTTCATACAGGCATGGAAACGAGGGGATTTCCGGAACAATAATTAGCCGGCCTGAATTCGCCGGGCGGGTCCGGCGGTTCGCCCGCGCAACGCGCTTCAAAAATCAGTTACAGCCATATGCAGTCACAATCACCTACAACCGGTGTCTCCGTGATCGGTGCCGGTACCATGGGCAATGGGATCGCTCACGTCTTCGCACAAAAAGGTTTTGCCGTCAGTTTGATCGATTCGCAACCGCAGCAGCTGGAGAAGGCGCTGAAAACCATCTCGGGCAATCTCGATCGCCAGATCTCGAAAGGCCTGCTGACGGAAGAAGAAAAAAAGAAAGCGCTTGGCAGTATCACCACCTTCAACGAGATCGGGCCGGGGGCGGCGAATGCCTGGCTGGTCGTCGAGGCGGCAACCGAGAATACCGAGCTTAAACTGAATATCTTTCGTCAATTGGACGCGGTCGCGCCGGCAGGTTGCATACTAGCCACGAACACCTCTTCGATCTCGATAACGAAGATCGCTTCGGCAACGAAGCGCCCGGGTTCGGTCATCGGTCTCCATTTCATGAATCCGGTGCCCGTGATGAAGCTGATCGAGGTGATCAATGGATACGCAACCGACGCGGCCGTCACGCGTCAAATGGTGGAACTGGCCGGGCGATTGGGCAAGACGCCCTGCGTCGTCAACGACTACCCGGGTTTCATCGCCAACCGGATCCTGATGCCGATGATCAACGAGGCCATCTACAGTCTGTATGAAGGCGTAGCGGGCGTGGAATCGATCGATACGATCATGCGACTCGGGATGGCGCACCCGATGGGCCCGCTGCAACTGGCCGATTTTATCGGGCTGGACGTTTGCCTGTCGATCCTGCGCGTGTTATACGAAGGTCTCGGTCAGCCGAAATATGCGCCCTGTCCATTGCTGGTGAACATGGTCACTGCCGGCCGCCTCGGCGTCAAGAGCGGCGAAGGTTTTTACCGGTATACCGCCGGTAGCAAAGACCTCGTCGTCAGCCCGCGATTCAAAACGTCCGCTGGACTTTGAAAGTGCCGGTGCATGTCTGCGGCGAACCGATATAAAGCGCTACCGTTCCGCTGAAACGGCCCGCGATATAACCGAACACCTGTCCGGCAGGCTCACCCGGCCACCGGTGCCATTTCTACGTTTCTGATTTCCTGCAACTTGTAGCTGACTTCCTGGACCCGGTTCCTGGGCACGGCCAAAGTCATATTGCAGAAAAGTTGCATCTCTTGTCTGACGATACGGCAATTGTATTGTTTGGCGAGCGCCATGATCTCGCCGATGCTCGTATAGTCGAATTGAACCAGGAATTCCTTTTCGACCGGTTTTTGAACCAGCGGCGTCAGTTGCAGCGCCAGGGCCGCGGCCGAGCGGTAAGCATTGATCAGGCCCGGCACACCCAGCAAGGTGCCGCCGAAATAGCGGACGACGACGATATGGACATTGACCAATCGCTTGCTGTCTATTTGCCCGAGGATGGGACGCCCGGCCGTGCCGGAAGGTTCGCCGTCGTCGCTGACCCGGAACGTTTGGCCATCCAAACCCAGCCGGTAAGCGAAACAATGATGCGTCGCTTTCGGGTGCAGCTTTTTCAACTCGGCGAGCTGCGTCTTGCACGTTTCGACGGAGGCAGACGGCCAGCTGTAGCCGATGAAACGGCTTCCCCTGTCTTTGAACTCGGCGGAAGCAGTGCGGTCGATCGTATAATAAAAATCCTGGTCAGTCATGTTCATAGTAACGAATAGTGTCCGATAAAAGCGTTTCGCGGGCGACGCAAAGGGCGTGTTGCAGCCGCGGGGCGGGCAGACCGGCGTCCGTTTCCAATTCCTCGTTGGTGATCACCCTGGCCTCGTCCCAATAGTCTTCATCGATGAAAGATTGCAGCAGACGCGCCCCGCCTTCGACCAGGACGCTTTGCAGCCTCAGCCGATGGA